>NZ_JBSGBQ010000005.1:0-439857 GCF_053601335.1 Amycolatopsis sp. NPDC004747
ATGACCAGAGCCGCCGACGAAGCCGACATCGACCCCGACCAACTCTCCTTCACCCGCTCACTCCGCATCATCCGCCGCCAGGTCACCAACCAAGCGGACTTTTCCCCCTCAACGCCGCCGCGCAGCACTCAATGAAACCCTCACCGAAATACTCCACCGAACCTACCCACCCACCCGGCGACAACGCAGCAGCCCTCGCGTCGTCAAACGCACCAAACATCGCCACTACGCAACCAAGAAAGCACACCATCACACCACGACATACACCGAACTGGCACGCATAAAGCTCCTCGACCCCGCCCACTAACTTAGCGGTATTGCCCGTCCGGCGAGGACGATCTTTAGAGCTGCGGCAGAACTTCTGCTGCAGCTTTGTTCTGCCGTGGTTTTGTTCTGCCGCGGCTGGGGCGGGGGAGGTCTGGTGACGTCGTTGGTTGCCTCGCGTGCCCGGCCGCCGGGTTGGAGGGTGGTCGGTATTCGGGGAGGTGTGGTGGCCTGCGCTTCCGGCCGCCCGTTCGCGTGTCCCCGCGCACCCGGCCGCCGGTTCGCAGCCGCCCCCGGCCCTGCCCCAGCTTCGCTCAAAAACTGTCGGTGCCTGCCGGTAACGTAAAAACCGGGGGGTCCCCTACGCGCGCGGGTTGTGCGCTTCGCAGCGCAACCCCACCCGACGCCTACTCGCCCTCGATGACGTCCGGCTCCACGCCCAAGTACCCCGCCACCTGCTCCACCAGCACGTCGTGCACCAGCTCGGCCAGCTCCGACGGGTCCTTCGCCCGGGCCTCCAGCGGCCGGCGGTACAGCACGATCCGGGCTCGGGTCGGCATGCCCGTGCGGTCCACGCCGGCCGGGACCAGGCGGGACAGCGGTACCGCTCCGTCGTGGAGCACGCCGTCCGCCGGGGCGTGGCCGTTCTCGCGGACCTCTGGCACGTCGTCGACCGCTACGTCCAGCTTTGTCAGCTCGTGGCGCCAGCGGGCTTCGATCGGCTCCAGTGCGTCCAGCACCAGCGCGTCGAACCGCTCCGCGCGGCTCGCGGCGGCGGGCAGGGTCGCCGGATACAGCGTCCCGCGCAGGCCCCGGCCGTGCCGGTCCCGCCGCGAGCGCCGCCGCTGTCGGTAATCACGAGCCGTCGCCACGTCCGGAAGTCTATGCGGTCGGCGCCGTTCAGCGCGTGTCGCTCCTACTACCTTGCGGCGACGCGCTATCGTTTCGTTTCGTGCGGAGCGTACGGAAGTGTTCGCGTACTGGCTGTCTCGAGCCAGCTGTGGCCACGCTGACGTATGCGTACAGCGACTCCACAGCCGTCGTCGGCCCGCTGGCCACCGCCTCCGAACCCCATTCGTACGACCTCTGCGAAGCCCACGCGCTGCGGCTGACCGTCCCCAAGGGCTGGGAAGTCGTCCGGCACGAAGGCGCCTTCGCCGCGCCGGACCCGTCGGCCGACGAGCTGACCGCGCTGGCCGAGGCCGTTCGCGAGGCCGGGCGCTCCGACAAACCGGCCCCCGCGCCCGAGCCGGAGGGCCCGTCCGGGCGCCGCGGCCACCTGCGGGTCCTGCCCGGTCGCGCCTGAACGCGTAACCCTCTCACCCCGCCGGTAGGCTTTCCGCGCGGCGCAGCGGGCGTCGGAACGGACTATTCGCGGGGAGACGGCGTGCCAGACCTTTCGGGCATCGTGAAGGCCTACGACATTCGCGGCGTGGTCGGCGAGCAGCTCGACGCGGACCTCGTCCGCGACTTCGGCGCCGCGTTCGCCCTGCTCATCAAGCCGGAAGCGCCCTCGGTGGTGATCGGCCACGACATGCGCGACTCCTCGCCCGCGCTGGCGGCCGCGTTCGCCGAGGGCGTCACCTCGCAGGGCCTCGACGTGGTCAGCATCGGGCTGGCCAGCACCGACCAGCTGTACTTCGCCTCCGGCTCGCTGAACATGCCGGGCGCGATGTTCACCGCCAGCCACAACCCGGCCAAGTACAACGGCATCAAGCTGTGCCGCGCCGGTGCCTCCCCGGTCGGCCAGGACACCGGGCTGGCCGAGATCCGCGACACCGTCGAGCAGGGCGTGCCCGGCTTCGAGGGCCAGCGCGGCTCGGTCACCGAGCAGGACGTCCTCGCCGGCTATGCCGCCTACCTGCGCAAACTCGTCGACCTGTCGGGCAGCCGGCCGCTGAAGGTCGTCGTCGACGCCGGCAACGGCATGGGCGGGCACACCGTCCCGACCGTCTTCGCCGGGCTGCCGATCGAGGTCGTGCCGATGTACTTCGAGCTCGACGGCAGCTTCCCGAACCACGAGGCCAACCCGCTCGACCCGGCGAACATCGTCGACCTGCAGGCGAAGGTGCGCGAGGTCGGCGCGGACGCCGGGATCGCCTTCGACGGCGACGCCGACCGCTGCTTCATCGTCG
Organism: Amycolatopsis sp. NPDC004747; assembly: GCF_053601335.1. Classification (NCBI taxonomy): domain Bacteria; kingdom Bacillati; phylum Actinomycetota; class Actinomycetes; order Pseudonocardiales; family Pseudonocardiaceae; genus Amycolatopsis; species Amycolatopsis sp. NPDC004747. The sequence goes on from NZ_JBSGBQ010000005.1 coordinate 2,400, forward strand.
ACGAGCGCGGCGAGCCGGTTTCGCCGAGCGCGATCACCGCGCTGGTCGCCGTCCGCGAGCTGGCGAAGGACCCGGGCGGCACGATCATCCACAACCTGATCACGTCCAAGGGCGTCCCGGAGATCGTCGCCGAGCACGGCGGCAAGCCGGTCCGCACCCGCGTCGGGCACTCGTTCATCAAGGCCGAGATGGCCAAGACCGGCGCCATCTTCGGCGGCGAGCACTCCGCGCACTACTACTTCCGCGACTTCTGGCGCGCCGACACCGGCATGCTGGCGGCGCTGCACGTCCTCGCCGCGCTCGGCGAGCAGACCGGCCCGCTGTCCGAGCTGACCAGCGCGTACTCGCGCTACGCGGCCTCGGGGGAGATCAACTCCACGGTCGACGACCAGGTCGCGAAGATGATGACGGTCAAGGACACCTTCGGCACCCGCTCCGGCGTCGAGATCGACGAGCTCGACGGCCTGACCGTGCAGCTGCCGGGCGGTGCCTGGTTCAACCTGCGCCCGTCGAACACCGAGCCGCTGCTCCGGCTGAACGTCGAGGCCGCGAACGCCGAGGCCGTGCAGGGACTGGTCGACGAAGTGCTCGCGATCATCCGCAACTGACCCACCCCTAAGAGTGCGCGTAGGGCCCGAACTGTGTCCTGAAGTGCTCTTCAACACAGTCCCCCGCGTGGTATGGAGGAACCATGGCCATCACGCTCGACGCCCAGCTCCTCGAGATCTTGGCGTGCCCGTCGCCCGATCACGCCCCGCTCCGGCCGGGCGCGCCGGACGACCCCGAGGCCGACGCGCTGACGTGCACGGAATGCGGTCGCGTGTACCCGGTCCGTGACGGCATCCCGGTGCTGCTCCTGGACGAAGCGACCTTGCCCGGGAACAACGGAAACTCCGATGCCGACAGTGCTTGACGACTCGCTCCTCGACGACCCCGCGCGGCTGGCCGAGGCCGACAGCGCGGGGTTGCTCCGCGCCGCCGCGATGGCCGGCGCCCAGGTGCGGGCCACCGCCGAGCTGGCCGCGGAGCTGGAGCTGTCCGAGCGGCTCGACATGGGCCGCCCGCGCGCCGTCGTGCTGATCGACCGGCCGGGGGTGAGCCGCACGCTCACGCGGCTTCTGGCCGCCCTGCTGGCACCGTCGTGCCCGGTTCCGGTGGTCGTCGCCGAAGTGGTGCCGAGCTGGATCGGCGCGCTCGACGTCGTGTTCGCGCACACCGACGACCCCGGAGACCGCGAGCTGGCCGCTTCGCTGGAGCGCGCCGCCCGTTACGGCGCCTCGGTGGTGCTCTCCGCGCCGGCGGAGGGCCCGGTGGCGGCCGCCGTGGCCGGCAAGGGCATCCTGCTGGCGCCGCGGATCCCGGTGCCGCCGGAGCTGGCGTTCCCGCGCGGCCTGGCCGCCGGGCTGCTCACCGCGAACGCGCTGGGCCTGCTGATCTCCGACGTCCAGGTGCTCGCCGACCAGCTGGACCTCGAAGCCGAAAAGGACTACCTGGCCCGGGAGTCGTTCGCGAACCCGGCCAAGGCGCTGGCGCTGCGGGTCGCCGACCGCGTGCCCCTGCTGTGGGGGCTGGACCCGGTCGCGGTCGCCGTCGGCGAACACGCTGCGCACGCATTTGCGGCCCACGCGGCCACGGTGTGCGACGTCGAGGACTATCGTCAGGCCCTGGCGCGCCCCGCATTGCGGCGGGCGGCGCAATCAGGTGGCGGAGAGCGTGACATCTTCGCCGATCCGGACGATCCCTCTGGTGACATCCCCACCCGGGTGCTGCTGCTCTCGGTGCGGACCGGTCCGGCCACGGACGCGGCGCGCTACCAGGCCGAGGATCTGCTGCCGGGTGCGGACGTCATCGCGCCGGCCGAGGAGATCGAGGCCGACGAAATCGTGCGGGCCGCGGTGCTGGCACTGCGGTTCGAACTGGCGGCGGTCTATCTCGGGCTGGCGGCGGGCAGCATCGGCGGCGCCGGTCGCTTCGCCCCCGCGACGGCGTGAGACCCGCCTAGCACCGGCCAGGCCGGTGCCGAAGGAGTGGAGTTGAGGTGACAGTGGAGCTGCTGCGCAACGCGGTGCGGCCCTACGCCTGGGGATCGCGGACGGCGATCCCCGAGCTGCTGGGCCGTCCGGTACCCGCGCCGCACCCCGAGGCCGAACTGTGGATGGGTGCCCACCCGGGTGACCCGTCGCACGTCATCGGCCCCGACGGGACCGAGCGGAGCCTGCTCGAGCTAGTGGACGCCGACCCGGTGACCCAGCTCGGCGAGCGCTGCGCGAAGCGGTGGGGCGGGCGGCTCCCGTTCCTGTTGAAGATCCTCGCGGCGGAGGAGCCGCTGTCGATGCAGGCGCACCCGTCGGCGGCCCAGGCCGCGGAGGGGCACGCCCGCGAGGAGAAGCTGGGGATCCCGAGGGACGCGGCGAACCGCAATTACCCGGATCCGACGGCCAAGCCGGAGCTGGTCTGCGCGCTGACGGAGTTCCACGCGCTGGCGGGGTTCCGCAGCCCGGATCGCACGGTGAAGCTGCTGAAGGCCATCGAGACGCCCGGGCTGGCGAAGTACACCGGCTTGCTGGAGGCCCAGCCGGACCCGTCCGGGCTGCGGGCGCTGTTCACGACGTGGATCACGCTGCCGCAGCCGTCGCTGGACTCGCTGCTGCCGGAGGTGCTCGACGCCTGCGTCCGCCACGTGCAGGAGCACGGCGAGTTCGCGGTCGAGTGCCGGACGATCCTGGAGCTCGGTGAGGCGCACCCCCGCGACGCGGGCGTGCTGGCGGCGTTGTTGCTGAACCGCCTGACGCTGCGCGCGGGCGAGGCGATCTACCTGCCGGCCGGCAACCTGCACCTGTACCTGCACGGAACGGCCGTGGAGATCCTGGCCAACTCGGACAACATCCTGCGGTGCGGTCTGACGCCGAAGCACGTGGACGTGCCGGAGCTGCTGCGGGTCGTGGACTTCGCGTGCGGCGAGATGCCGGTCCAGTGCGGCGACGCCGGCGGCCGCATGGCGGTGTACCGGACCGACGCGCCGGAGTTCGAGCTGTCGCGCGTGGAGTGGGCGGCGGGCCAGGACGACGAGATTTCGGTCGACAGCGTGGGACCCCAGATCCTGCTGTGCACGGCGGGCGACCTGCTGGTGACGGCGGACGACGGCGAGAAGGTCGAGCTGCGGCGAGGGCAGTCGGTGTGGCTGCCGGCGGCGGACCCGCCGGTCCACGTCCGAGCGTTGGGCGGCGAGCGAGCCCAGCTGTTCCGCGCGACGGCCGGCACCTGCGAGGACTGACACCCGTCCCAGCCACCTCACGTACCCACCAGGTCGGCTTGCGTCCCCGGCGGGTCGGCTGGTGTGCCCGGAGGGTCGGTTCGCGGCCTGAAGCCGCGGCTTGTGAACCGACTGTCCAGGCACGTGAGTGGCTGTGTGGGGGCCGCGGATTTTCTGTGTGCGTTCCGTGTGGCGGGGTCCGCCACGATCGACACCAACGGGGGACCCTGGTGCGCTGATGCGCGCCGCCGGTCTGCTGGGGGTGGCGCCGGTCGGAAACGCCCGGCGCCCGTGGGCTGAGGGTGGTGCCGCGAGGGGGCGGCACCACCTCGGCGGCCACCCCCGGCCGGCCGAGGCGAGGCCGGGCGGTGCGGTGAGGGGCGCATCGCCCGGTCTTGCTGGGAAGCGCTCGCGCGCCCGGTGGTGTGGTGAGGGGCGCATCGCGGGGGCGGGTGGTGCGGTGAGGGGCGGCGCCGCTTGGTCTCGCGGGGGCGAGGTTGGGCGGTGCGATGAGGGCCGCATCGCAGAGGCGGGCGGTGTGGTGAGGGGCCGCACTGCCGGGCTCGCCGGTCGGTCGGTGTGGGGAGGGGCCGCACCGCCCGGCCTCGCCGAAGCCTCCTCAGGCCGGTTCGGTCAGCGCGAGCAGTGCCCGCCGGAGGGCGGCCGCGCTGGCGTCTCGTGGGTCGAGGAGCTCTGCCGCCTCCGCTGCCGCTTTCTCCGCCGCCCGTGCGTCTCCCGTTGCCAGGTACGCCCGGTGCAGCACCAGCCACGTCAATCCCGTCGCCGCCCGGCCGCCCATTCCGCGGAACTCGTCCAGGCACGCCCGCAGCACCGGGATCGCCCGCGACGCCCGGCCTTCGCCGATCCAAGCCGCCGCCAGTGCGCGGGTGCACGACAGCTCGCGTGGGCGCTCGTCCAGCTCCCGGGCCAGCTCGCGCGCCTCGCCGAACGCCGCCGTCGCCTTCGAACGCGCGCCCGTTGCCGCCGAGATCGCTCCGGAGGTTCGCAACGACTTCGCCAGTGCCGACCGCGCCATCGTGCCGCGCAGCAGCGCCACCGACTCCGCGATCGCCGCCACCGCGCCCGGGTCGTCGCCCGTCAGCAGGGACGACCACGCGAACCCGTGCAGCGCTTCGCCGATCACCCTGGCGTCTCCCGCCGCCCGGGCCGATGCCAGGGCCGCCCGGTCGACCTCCCGGGCGTCGGCGATCCGGCCGAGCCGCAGCAACGCCGCCGACTCCGCCGCCCGGACCCAGCCCGGCTCCGCCGCACCGTCCACAGTGAACAGTTCGCGGGCGTGGGCCGCCGTCTGCAACGCCTCCTCCGCGCGGCCGAGGCCGATCAGGCAGTGCGCCAGGTTCGCCGAAACCCACGCGTGCGTGCGGCGGTCGCCACGCGCCTCCAGCTCCTTGGCGCACGCCCGGTACCGCACCGCCGCCTCCTCGTACTCGCCACGCGCGTGGCGCAGCAGCGTCAGCGTGGCCTCGGCGACCGTCGCCAGCGGCGGGTCCGCGGCCGACACCGACTCGTACGCCGCGCGCATGTCGGCGTACTGCCCGTGCAGGTACAGGTAGACGCCCAGCCGGTCGAGCAGCAGCAGGGCGTCCCGGGGGCCGAGCTTGCCGATCAGCAGCACCAGGTTCGCGCGCTCGGCGGCGAACCAGTCGTCCGGACGCGCGAGCAGCCGCTCCACCAGCGACGCCGGCAACGGCTGTGCGGGCGGTTCGTGGTCCGGGGGCGGCATCGGCACCGTGCGCGGCAGCCGGGCCGCCGCCTCGTCCGCGAGCGCCAGCGTGGCCGCCAGCACGGTCGCGAGACCCGAGCCGGGCGCCGGCTCGTCGAGCTCGGCCGCGTACAGCCGGACGAGGTCGTGCATCCGGTACCGGCCTTCGCCGGTCGCGTCCGCGCCGCGGGCCTCCAGCAGGCTCGCCTCGACGAGCTCTTCGACCGCCTCGTCGGCGTCCGGGGCGTCGACCAGGGTGGTGACCGCCCAGGCCGGCAGGTCGGCCAGGCGGCACCGGCCGAGCAGCCGGAACGCGCGCCGCGCGGGCGGCCGCAGGGCTTCGTAGCTCAGCGCGATGCTGCTCCGGACGGCGAGGTCGCTGACGGTCAGCTCGTCGAGCCTGCGGACCTCGTCCTCCAGCCGGCCGGCCAGCTCGCCGAGCCGCAGGTGCGGGCGGATGGCCAGCCTGCTGCCCGCGATCCGCAGCGCCAGCGGCAGCCGCGCGCACGCCGTGACGATCCGCTCGGCGTCGGCGCGCTCCCGCTCCACCCGCGCCCCGGCCAGGCGGTGCAGCAGCTCGGCGGCGTCCGCGCCGGACAGCGGACCGAGCTGCAGCCGGTGCGCGCCCGCCAGCCCGCTCAGCCGGCGCCGGCTCGTCACGAGCACCGCGCAGCCCGGCGTGCCCGGCAGCAGCGTGCGGACGTGCTCGGGGTCGGCGGCTTCGTCCAGCACCACCAGCACCCGCCGGTCGGTGAGCCGGCCGCGGAACACCGCCGCCCGCGCCCGCACGTCGTCCGGCACGGCCGGACCGGGCACACCCAGCGCGCGCAGCAGGTCGGCCAGCACTTCCCCGATGTCACGGCCCGCCAGCGGCACGTACAGCTGGCCGTCCGGGAACCGCGCGCGCAGCCGGTGCGCGGCCCGCACAGCGAGGGTGCTCTTGCCCGCCCCCGGCTCGCCGCTGAGCACCGCGACCGGGACGCCGGTGCCGGCCCCGAGCACGCCGGTCAGCTCCGCCAGCTCGGCCTCACGGCCGGTGAAGTCGCCGATGTCCGGCGGCAGCTGGCACACCGGCCACACCGCGGGCGGCAGCCGCGGCACCGGGTCCTCGCCGCGCAGCACGGCCGCGTGCACCCGCCGGGCCTCGGCGCCGGGCTCGACGCCGAGCTCCTCGATCAGCGTGGTCCGCAGCCGCCGGTAGACCTCCAGCGCGCTGCCCTGCTGGCCGGCCCGGTGCAGCGCGATCATCAGCTGCGCGGCCAGCCGTTCGCGCAGCGGGTGCTCGGTGATCATCGCCTGCAGCTCGCCGGTCAGCTCCCCGTGCCGCCCGGCGGTGAGCTCCGCGTCGACGCAGTCCTCGAACACGGCCAGCCGCTCGGACTCCAGCCGGGCGACGTCGGCGTCGAGCAGCGGCACGTGCAGCCCGGCCAGCACCGGCCCCCGCCACAGCGCGAGCGCCCGCCGGTAGTGCCCCGCGGCGGCCACCGGGTCCGCGGCCCGCCGCCCCTCGGCGACGGCGGACCGGAAGACGAGCAGGTCGAGCTCCTCCGGTTCGACGTGCAGCCGGTAGCCGGGCGGGCCGTGCTCGACCCGCAGCCCCTCGATCCGCTCGCGCAGCCGCGAGAGGTAGGTGTGCAGGTTGGAGGTGGCCGACTTGGGCGGCCCGTCCGGCCACAGCGCCTCGACCAGCACGTCGACCGGGACGGCCCGGCCGGCGTTGAGCAGCAGCACGGCCAGCAGCGTGCGCTGCCGCTCGCCGCGCAACGCGACCCAGTGCCCGGGCGGCCCTTCGACGGCGAGCGGCCCGAGCACGCCGAAGTGAGCCATGGCCACCCTCCCGTGCCGGAACGGCCACCGTAGCGAAGGGGTCCGACAAAACCGGGCGGTGTGGGGCGGGAACCGGACGGGGTCCTCTAGGCTCCAAACCGGCAATTCGGGAACGTCAGCAGGGGAGCGGTCGTGTCAGCTGGAGGCGGAACCAAGGCGATCCTCGCCGCACTCGGGGCGAACGCCGGGATCGCAGCGGCGAAGTTCGTCGGCTTCCTCGTCACGGGGTCGTCCTCGATGCTGGCCGAGTCCGTGCACTCGCTGGCCGACACCACGAACCAGGGCCTGCTGCTGCTCGGCCAGAAGACGTCGAAGCGGGAGGCGGACAAGGAGCACCCGTTCGGCTACGGCCGCGACCGGTACTTCTACTCCTTCATCGTCGCGCTGATGCTCTTCACGCTCGGCGCGGCTTTCGCGATCTACGAAGGCATCCACAAGATCGGCCACCCGGAGCCGCTCGAGTCGCCGCTCGTCGCGGTGGTCATCCTGCTGGTCGCGGTCGCGCTGGAGGGCTACAGCTTCTACACCGCGATCGGCGAGTCGAGGAAGATCAAGGGCGGCGCGACCTGGTGGGGCTTCATCCGCCAGGCCAAGGAGCCCGAGCTGCCGGTGGTGCTGCTGGAGGACGCCGGCGCGCTGCTCGGCCTCGTCTTCGCGTTGCTGGGCGTCGGGCTGTCGGTCGTCACCGGCGACCCGGTCTGGGACGGCGTCGGCACCCTGGCGATCGGCGCGCTGCTCGGCGTGATCGCGATCATCCTGATCATCGAGATGAAGAGCCTGCTCATCGGCGAGGGCGCCAACGAGGGCGTGCTCGCGACGATCGTCGACGAGCTCGCCGCGGGCAAGGTCGAGCGCGTCATCCACATCCGCACCCAGTACCTGGGGCCGGACGAGCTGCTCGTCGCGGCGAAACTGGCGCTCGTGCCGGGGCTGGACACCGCGCAGGTGGCGACGGCCATCGACGACGCCGAAGCCCGCGTCCGGGCCAAGGTGCCGGTGGCCAAGCTGATCTACCTCGAGCCGGACCTCGACCGCAGCCTCGCGCGGTAGCCGGAACCGTCTTCGGCAAGCCGTCACCGGTCTGACCCGATAGGGTGACCTACTGCGATACATGCAGGCCAGCCGCAGGAGGTCAACGGTGCCCGGAACGGGTTTGTGGCGCACTAAATCGATCGAACAGTCCATTGCGGACACCGACGAGCCGGACACCAAGCTCCGGCGGAACCTGAGCGCGTGGGACCTGACGGTCTTCGGCGTCGCCGTCGTCATCGGTGCCGGTATCTTCACGCTGACCGCGCGCACGGCGGGTGACTACGCCGGGCCTTCGGTGTCGCTGGCCTTCGTGTTCGCGGCGATCGCCTGCGCGCTGGCGGCGCTGTGCTACGCGGAGTTCGCCTCGACCGTGCCGGTCGCGGGCAGCGCGTACACGTTCTCCTACGCCACCTTCGGCGAGTTCATGGCCTGGATCATCGGCTGGGACCTGATCCTCGAACTCGCCGTCGGCGCGGCGGCGGTGTCCAAGGGCTGGTCGGTGTACCTCGAGACGGTGCTCGGCTACCTCTTCGGCAAGGGCACGAAGACGACGTTCGACATCGGCAGCGTGACGGTCGACTGGGGCGCGCTGCTCGTCGTGGCGGTCCTGACGGTCCTGCTGGCCGTCGGCACGAAGCTGTCGTCCCGGGTGTCCATGGTGATCACCGGGATCAAGGTCGCCGTCGTGCTGTTCGTGATCATCCTCGGCCTCTTCTACATCAAGGGCGCCAACTACACGCCCTACATCCCGCCGGGCGAGACGGGCGGGGCCGGCCAGACCGGCGTCGACCAGTCGCTGTTCTCGCTGATCGCGGGCGGCGCGAGCAGCTCGTTCGGCGTCTTCGGCCTGCTGGCCGGCGCTTCGCTGGTGTTCTTCGCGTTCATCGGCTTCGACATCGTCGCGACGACCGCGGAGGAGACCCGGAACCCGCAGAAGGCCGTCCCGCGCGGGATCATGGGCTCGCTGGCCATCGTGACCGTGCTGTACGTCGCGGTGTCGCTGGTGGTCGTCGGCATGACGTCGTACAAGGACCTCGCGACGAAGGCCGGCGACGGCAGCCACAAGACCCTCGCCACGGCGTTCTCCGCGAACGGCGTCGACTGGGCGGCCAACATCATCTCCTTCGGTGCGCTGGCCGGCCTGACCACCGTCGTCATGGTCCTCATGCTGGGCCAGGTCCGGATCATCTACGCGATGTCGCGCGACGGCCTGATGCCGCGCGGCCTGGCCAAGACGGGCGAGCACGGCACGCCGAAGCGCGCGACGCTGATCGTCGGCGGCTTGGTCGCCCTGGCGGCCGGCTTCTTCCCGGCGGACAAGCTCGAAGAGATGGTCAACGTCGGCACGCTGTTCGCCTTCGTGCTGGTCTCGGCGGGCGTGCTGATCCTCCGCCGGACCCGGCCCGACCTGCCTCGCGCGTTCAGGGTGCCGCTGGTGCCGCTGATCCCGATCCTGGCCATCCTCGCCTGCCTGTGGCTGATGCTGAACCTGACCGTGCTGACCTGGCTGCGGTTCCTCGCCTGGATGGTGCTGGGCGTGGTGCTCTACTTCGGGTACAGCCGCCGGCATTCACTGCTGGGCCGCCGGCAGGCCGAAGGACTCGACGAGCCCGTCAAGGCACCCGACGCCTGACTTTCGCGGTAACTGCCCCGCCTGCCTGGAAGCCCAGGTCGGCGGGGCTTTTTGCGTTTGGTTGCTTAATGCGAGGTTACGACTTGATCAAGAGGATCTTGCGATTCGTGCGCAAAGGGGGACCCCCTGTAAGCGGCTGGGTGACGTGCGATACCTTTCGATCCTTCGTGTGCCACTGACGGGTGAATTACAGCCGCGTGATTCCCACGGGCAGTGGCGCCACGTCCCCCGATTTTGCCGTTCATCCCCCGTTCGGTACTGGAGAACTCATGCGCAGACGTTCCTTCCGCGGCGCCGTTGCGGTCCTGGCGCTCACCACCGCCGCCCTGATCGGGACCGCCGGTTCCGCTCTCGCCTGCTACAGCGACGACAACCGTCCTCACCCGACGCCGGGCAAGCCGACGCCCTGCGCCGACGGCAAGGTCCTCGACCAGAAGGACGTCGTCTCCGAGCTGACCAAGAACGGCACCCGGCTGAACATCAAGTCGGTCAACGAGGGTGTCACGGTCACCCGCATCGTCGTCGTCGGCGGCGACGACGGCTTCAACGACTACACGCCGGGCCAGAAGCTCGACAAGAACGCGCCGTGGAACGACCTGCGCGCGCCGTTCAACTTCAACGGCAGCCAGCCGAAGATCGACAAGTGGTTCCTGTGCGGCACGAAGACCGACAAGCCGAAGCCGCCCACCACCACGACGACGACGGCCACCACCAAGCCGTCGACGCCGACGACCGAGACCTCGAAGCCGAGCACCCCGGCGACCTCGGCGACGTCGGTCTCGCCGACCAGCACCACGCCGGCCGTGGTCCCGGCGGGCAACGAGTCGGGCACCGGCGGCGGCCTGGCCAACACCGGTTTCGACAACAGCTGGCTGATCTGGGTCGGCGCCCTGCTGCTGGTCGCCGGTGGCGGCCTGCTCGCGCTGCTGAAGTTCCGCCGCAAGGCTTCCGAGTGAAGCTGAGCTAGTTCCCGGTCGAAGGCCCCTCGCTCCGCGCGCGAGGGGCCTTCACCGTTTCGGGGGGAAGTCCCCGAAGAGCGACCCCTGCTCGCCCCAGGACGGCTTGCCGAGGCCGGCGGCCATCGCGACGGCGTGGTCCCATTCGGCGTCCACCACGTAGTCCTGGTGCTTGAGCACCCCCGGCGCCCAGCGGTGCCGCCCGGTCGGGCCGCGCAGCGGGTCCGGCAGCCAGTGGTCGCCGCCGAGGATCAGCACGCCGTTGCCGTCGGCCACCGCCGACACCGGGCCGTAGCCGCCTTCGGGCCGGAAGCCGACGCCGTGCAGCCGCCGGTCGGCGACGGAGTGCCGCCAGGTCGTGACGCCGCCGCCGAAGATGTCGGTGCCGCGGCACAGGGCCCGCCAGCGGCCGTCGAGGTCGGCGAACAGCGTTTCCAACGCTTCCTGCGGCAGCAGCGCGGGGAACGCGCGCTGGTAGCCCCACTGCAGCGGGGACCCGGCGGTGAGCACGCCGACCCGCTCGAGGTCCGCTTCCGGCAGTTCGGCCGCCAGCCGGGCGGCGGCCATGATCGTCAGCAGGCTGCCGAGGTTGTAGCCGGAGAGCACCACTCGGGTGCCGGGGTCGTCGAGGTGCTCCCGCGCCCGCGCGGCCAGTTCCGGGACGACCTTCAGCGCGTAGCAGGGCGGGACCGTCGGGTGCGCCGCCCGCGGCCAGAAGCAGACCAGGTCGGCCAGTGCGCCGAGGTGGCGGCTGCGCTGCGGGGTGCGCGCGGCCGTGTAGACCACGCGCAGAAGGCCCGCGGCCAGCGCGCCGAGCGCGACCACGCCGATCGCCGACAGCGGGCCGAACCAGCCGGGGACCAGCCCGAACCCGAACCGCAGCACCAGCAGCGCCGCGCCGCCGGCGGACATCGCGCTCGCGACGGCCAGCGCCAGGTGGTGCAGGTGCCGCCGTTCCCACGCCGACCTCGCCCAGGCAGCCGCGGCCTGGGCCTCCTGCCGTTCGTCGTGCTCCATCAGCTCGACGATCTCGGGGATGCCCCGCCGCAGCCGCCGCAGCGGGACGGCGACCGCGAACCCCAGCACACCGAGCACGGCGGCCAGCGCCAGCCCGGCGCCCCACAGGACGGTGACCAGCAGATACGTGTCCGGCACGCGCAGGCGCTCCGCGCCGGAAAGGCGGCGGAGCGCTTCGGCGAGCCCGGCGCCGAACCCGCCGCCGAGCAGGCCGGCGAGCGCGAGCACCGGCGCCGCCGCCCAGCCGCCCATCCACGGCCGCAGCCGCCGCGGTTTGTGCTTCCAGCCGGGCCGGGCCAGCAGCGCGGCCGGGACGAGGAAGAGAGCGAACAGCACCGTGATCGCGACCAGGGCCGCGCCGAGACCTTCGACGACGCCGTTCGTGCCGGGCAGCGGGCCCGTGCCAGGTCCGTTCGAAAGCATCAGCCGCACCGCGGCCACGACGACGAGCAGCGTCGCGAAGGCGAGCACGCCGGGCCGGGCGAAGCGGCCGGTGTCGACACCGACCGCCGCGGCGACGACGGTGGCGAGCACCACGGCCAGCGTGACGATCCACGCCACGAGGTCGACGGGGGCGCCGGGCACGCGGAACGGGCCGCCGAGCAGCAGCAGCGCGACCGAGGCCAGCGCCGCGACGGTGTGCAGGCAGCGCAGGGCCGGCGTCTCCGGGTCGGCGCGCATCCGCAGCGGGCCGCCGGTCAGGTCGCCGTCGGCGTGCACCGCCCAGGTCGCGCTGGAAATCCGGTACAGGACGAAGAGCACGACGAGCAGCGGCAGCACGCCGACCGCGATCCGGGCGGGCACCGAGCGGAGGGTGTCGGGGACCACCGGCAGGCAGCCCGACCCCGGCGCGAGGCACTGCGTGGCGAACAGGTCCAGCGCGATCGCCGCGAGCTGGCCCATCAGCAGCATCGTCAGCAGCAGGGCGGCCACTCGCAGCAGGCCGCGGCAGACGGCGCCGAGCACGCGCGCGAGGCGGCTCTTCGGCGGGACCGGCGGCAGCATCCAGAAGGCGACGTTGGCCAGGGAGAACGGGAACAGCAGGGCCCAGGTGGCCTTCGCGGCGCCGCCCGAGGTCATGCCGTGCCAGAGGTAGCCCTCGAGGGTCCGCGGGATCGACCGGCCCAGCGCCGGCAGCACCGGCCCGGGCGCCGGGCGGCGCAGCCGGTCCGCCGGGCGGATCACCCGGCCCAGCCCGTCGCCGGCGACGTCGACGGTCGAAACCGCGTCGAGCAGCGTTTCCCCGCTGGTGCCCACGAGCCCGGCGACGCGGATTTCCACGACGCGGGTGTCCGGGCCGGGCATGGGCACGGTAGGGGCCTCCTGACACTTCTAGGGACAGTCGAGCGGACAACGGTAGTGTTCGGGTGTTGTCGAGTCTTGGAGGAATCGCCACTATGACCCCCGAAAGCGTTGCCAAGCGGCACGAGACCCGCAACGGCATCGAGTTCGCCGTCGCCGACCTCGAGGCCGCCGAGTTCGGCCGCAAGGAGATCCGCCTCGCCGAGCACGAGATGCCGGGACTGATGGCGCTGCGGCGCGAATACGCGGAGGTCTACCCGCTGCGGGGGGCGCGCGTCTCCGGCTCGCTGCACATGACGGTGCAGACCGCGGTGCTGATCGAGACGCTGGTGGCGCTGGGCGCCGAGGTGCGCTGGGCGTCCTGCAACATCTTCTCGACGCAGGACCACGCGGCCGCGGCGGTCGTCGTCGGCCCGCACGGCACCACCGAGGAGCCCAAGGGCGTCCCGGTCTTCGCGTGGAAGGGCGAGTCGCTCGAGGAGTACTGGTGGTGCACCGAGCGGATGCTCACCTGGGACGGTGAGGGCCCCAACATGATCCTCGACGACGGCGGTGACGCCACCATGCTGGTGCACAAGGGCACCGAGTTCGAGAAGTCCGGCGTCGTGCCGACCCCGGACGAGAACACCTCGGACGAGTTCCGCGTGTTCCTCGAGCTGCTGCGCGCGTCGGTCGCGGCCGACACGGGCAAGTGGACCAAGATCGGCGAGGGCATCCGCGGCGTCACCGAGGAGACCACGACCGGCGTCCTGCGCCTCTACCAGCTGGCGGCGGCGGGCGAGCTGCTGTTCCCGGCGATCAACGTCAACGACGCGGTGACGAAGTCGAAGTTCGACAACCGCTACGGCATCCGCCACTCCCTGATCGACGGCATCAACCGCGGCACCGACGTCCTGATCGGCGGCAAGGTCGCGGTGGTCTGCGGCTACGGCGACGTCGGCAAGGGCGCGGCGGAGTCCCTGCGCGGCCAGGGCGCCCGCGTGATCGTGACGGAGATCGACCCGATCTGCGCGCTGCAGGCCGCGATGGACGGCTACCAGGTCCGCACGCTGGAGAAGGCCCTGCCCGAGGCCGACATCGTCATCACGACGACCGGCAACAAGGACGTCGTGCTGGTCGAGCACATGGCGAAGATGAAGCACCAGGCGATCCTGGGCAACATCGGCCACTTCGACAACGAGCTCGACATGGCCGGGCTGGCGCGGTACCCGGGCATCCGCCGGGTGAACATCAAGCCGCAGGTCGACGAGTGGGTGTTCCCGAACGGCAACACGATCATCGTGCTGTCGGAGGGGCGCCTGCTGAACCTGGGCAACGCGACCGGGCACCCGTCCTTCGTGATGTCGAACAGCTTCTCGAACCAGGTGATCGCGCAGATCGAGCTGTTCACCAAGTACGAGGAGTACGACAAGGAGGTCTTCCGGCTGCCCAAGAAGCTGGACGAGAAGGTGGCGAAGATCCACCTGGAGGCGCTCGGCGGTGAGCTGACGAAGCTGACCAAGGAGCAGGCGGAGTACATCGACGTCGACGTCGAGGGGCCGTTCAAGCCGGAGCACTACCGGTACTGAGGTTCCGCCGGTCAGGGCCGCCCCGAAGGCATTCGGGGCGGCCCTTCCCGTGGGAAACGGATTCGGCTTCGGCGGCGGGTCCGCGTAACCTCGAGGACGTTCTTGGCATCACGAACCTCACGGCCCGGTAGGTAGTCCGGGCGGCTCGCTCAGGGCCCGTTGTCCCGCTCCGGCAGGAAACCGGTGGCGCCAGGCTGATCCGTCACGCCTGGAGGTTCCCGATGAGCGGGGTGTTCACGCTGTACCACGACGGCCGGTTCTGGGTCGGCGTCTACGAGATCCACGAGGACGGCCTGGTCCGGGCCGCACGCCACATCTTCGGCAGTGAGCCGACCAACGCCGAGCTGTCGGTCTTCGCCGCCGGCCGCGCCTTCGCGCGCTTGGCCGACGAAGCCCGCGCCGCGCCGCCGGTCTCCGCCGAGCGGCGCCCGACCGCCCGGCTCAACGCCAAGCGTCTCGCGAAGCTGGCGAAGAAAGCCCAGGAAGACGAGGGAATCGGCACCGCCGCCCAGCGCGCCCTCCGCGACGCGGTCACCCAGCGGGCGGCGGAGAACAAGGCGGCCCGCAAACGCCGCGCGGCCGCCGACGCAACCCGCCGCCGCACCCTGGCGAAAGCCAAGTCACGAGCCAAACACCGCGGCCACTAACCGTGTCGACCCCCCAATCACGTGAGATGCCCCTCCAATCACGCGAGATGCCCCTCCGATCACGTGAGTTCCGCCTCCAATCACGCGAGTGACGCCTCCCGACACGCGAATCACGCCCCCGATCACGCGGGCCGCCCACCCCAGCTGGCATCGCGTGTGTCTGAAGGGGCATCACGCGTGATCAGCGGGGCATCGCGTGTGATCGAAGAGGCATCACGCGTGATTGAGGGGGCGACTCGCGTGATCGGGGAGCCGACACGGCTCAGTTCCACTCCACCGCGACCCCGGCCAGCCCCGGACCGGCGTCACTGAAGAACGCGCTGCTCACGCCACCCATGTCGCACGCCAGCTCCTCCGCCACCACCGGCAGCGCGTCGTCCCGGGCCCGGACCTGGCGGGTGCACCTGGCCGGCAGCGCGTTCCGGTCGAACCTCAGCTGGACCAGGTAACTCGCGCAGCGGTCCCGCAGCATCCGGTAGTACCCCGGCGACGCCGAGCCCGAGTCGTCGCGGACCTCGAAGCAGAACACGTGGATGTCGCCCTCGGCCAGCTTGCGGTCGAACAGCAGCTCCGTCGCCATCGTGTCCGCGTCCGGGTTGCGGCGCATCCGGCCGACCCGGCAGCCCTCGTCCGTGATCAGCTCGACGTCGTCGATGCGGCAGCCCGGGTCGCCGTTGTACACCGTCAGGTACCGGTCCGGGCCGTGGCGACGCGCGCGCGTGACCAGCCGCGTGCGCAGGCTGACCTGGCGGTGCTCCGCGTCGAACGTGATCGTGTCGTGGACCGACAGCAGCTCGAGGTCGGCGTTGTAGTGGTTCGACGACGGGTACGCGCCCAGCTCGGCCAGGAGGTCCTCGACGATCGAGCCCATGTCGCCGGAACGCAGGTCGTGGAACGACGCCGCCGGCTGGTGGCCGCGGCGGACCAGCCTCGGTCCGATCAGCACCACCAGTGCGTCCGCGGGCAGCTGGAGGACCGATTCCAGGGCCCGGACCGCCGGCAGGGCCTTCGGCACCTCGGGCTGACGCAGCCCGCGCTGCCAGTAACTCAGCGTCGACTGTCCGATTTGGACGCCGCGCAGCGCGAGGTGCGCCCGCAGCCGGGCCAGCGAGAGCCCGCGGTAGGCGATCGCCAGCCGCAACGCGTGGTGGAACTCGCCCGTGCGGAGCGCTTCGGTGAGCTCTTTGGGCAGCTCGGCGACCGATGCCCGGGTCGTGCGGGCGCCATCGATGATCAGTGGGAGGTTCCCGTCTTGTGCCACCGCTCGTCCCTTCACCCGACCAGTGTGTGCGCTGGGCGTGAACACCGCGGAACGTTCACGGTAGCAGCGTAGAGTGGGCGTGCCGACCCCCGTTCAGGGTGGTTGGCCTCGTTGAGGTGAGCGTTCCGCGTTCCGGCTGTGCCCCGGAACGGTCCGTTCCTCCGGATGGCGTTCTTGCTCCTTGTGACCGCGTTGTTCACCGTTGTGACCACCGCTGGTTCGCCCACTCCACGCAGGAGGCCGTCTGTGCTGGTGAAGTCGAGCCAGGTCCACGCCGTACTGGCCGTGAGCCTGTTGTTGTGCCTGGTCGCGCCGACGCAGTCCCAAGCAGCCGCGCCCGGAGTGCCGTCGACCTACCGGAACGGGATCGCCCTCCAGCTCCAGCAGAAGAACCAGTGGTGCTGGGCAGGCGCGGGCAACACGATCGCCGCCTACCACGGCGTGGCCGTCAGCCAGACGCGGTTCTGTCAGCTCGCTCACAACGAGACCGGCGCCGACTGCGCGAACCTCCCCGGCACCCTCGCCGACCCGCAGCGCGCGTTCGCGAAGCTCGGTTTCACCTCGCCCGGCCGCTACCTCGACCGGCGCATCTCCTACGCCGACGTCCGGAAGCAGACCGCGGCGAACCGGCCGGTCGAGACCCGCGTCGGCTACCGCTCGGGCGGCGGGCACGTGCACGTCCTGTACGGCTACGACAACCGCGGCGGCTGGGTGTTCTGGGGCGACCCCGGTCCCGCCAAGCGCTACAACTGGTCGACCTACGGCTACTACACGCAGAATCCGTCCTTCACCTGGACGCACACGCTCACCGGGATCGCCCGATGAGCAGGCGGGCGCTCGTGCTCGCCGTGCTGACGGGCACGGCGCTGCTGATGACGGCTCCGGTGTCAGGCGCGGCCCAGGCCGCCGGCATCAGCAGCGCCGACGCCTCCGCGGCGCACAGCGCGGCCGCGGGGTTCCAGGACGTCCTGGTCCGCTTCTTCGCCCAGTCGCCGGGCGCGCAGGGTCCGGTCACGGTGCAGATCGCCCCGGACGCCTACCCCGTGTACGAGCTTTCGCCGGATTTCGTCGCGGGCAAACCCGGCGCGGCGCCGGGTGATTTCGCTTACTTCGCCATCCCCGCGTGTGCTTCCGACGGCCGGACCGCGACGCTCTGGTCGGTCCGCGGCGCGGACGGCGCCTGGCAGGTCGGCAACATCGCCTCGGGTGACGTCGAGGGCGAATACGCCCGGAAGCTGCCCGCGGGCGCCCAGCTGCTGCACGAACCGCAGGTCGACGCCTGGTACGCGGTCCGCGACGGCCGGGTGACGTCGCTCACCGACGGCAAAGCGGTCGACGGCTACCAGCAGACGGTCGGAAAGCGCTACGCCGACAAGCTCCCCGGCTCGGCCTACGCCCGCGACGGCGAGGCCGGCGGCTACGACGCCGCCTCGCAGGTGATGCCGCGCGGCGACGGCGGCCCGGCGCCGTCCGGCCACGACACCGGCTGGGTGCCGCTGCTGATCCTCGTCGGCGTGCTCGCGATCAGCGGCGCCGGCTACGTGCTCCACCTCCGGCGTCACGCCGCCTAGACGAACCGGCGGGCTCGGCGTCGATCCCCCTTCCACCGAGCCCGCCGGTCAACCATCGCTAGGGTGACCTCCGTGGGTCGACTGGTGGTCATCGAAGGGCTCGACGGCGCGGGCAAGCGCACGCTGGCCGACGGGCTGACGGCGGCACTCGCCGCCAAGGGTGCGAGCGTGGCGTCGCTGGCGTTCCCGCGCTACGGCGAAAGCGTGCACGCGGACCTCGTCCGCGAGGCGCTGCACCGCGGCCACGGCGACCTCGCCGACTCGGTGTACGGCATGGCGATGCTCTACGCGCTGGACCGCCGCGGCGCCGCGGACGAGATCCGCGCGCTGCGGGACGCGCACGACGTCGTCCTGCTCGACCGGTACGTCGCCTCCAACGCCGCGTACGCGGCCGCGCGCCTGCGGCAGGACGCGGCCGGCGAAGTCGTGAAGTGGGTGTGGGAGCTGGAAGTCGACCGCTTCGGCCTGCCCCGCCCGGACGCGCACCTGCTGCTGCGCGTCGCCCCCGCGGTCGCGGCCGAGCGCGCCGAACGCCGCGCGGAGACCGAGACCGGCCGGGAGCGCGACGCCTTCGAAACCGACGACGGCCTGCAGCAGCGGTGCGCGGCCGTTTACGACGAGCTGGCCGCTTCGGGCTGGCTCGCGCCGTGGCACGTCCTGGACGGTGTCGCGGGCGTGGACCACGAAGCGCTGGCGAAGACGTTGCTAGGGCAGTAGCCGGGCCGGGTCGAACTGCCCGATCGGGTGGGCCGTGGTGCCGTCCACCACCAGGTCCGCGAGGATTTCGCCGATCACCGGCGCGAACTTGAAGCCGTGGCCGGAGAAGCCGCACGCGAGCACCACCCGCTCCTCGGCCGGGTGCGGCGCGAGCACGAAGCTTTCGTCGGCCGTGTCGGTGTACATGCACGTCGCGGCCCGGAGGAACGCGCCGGGCAGCGTCGGGAGGTGCCGCTTCAGCACGGTCGCAATCTCGTGCACCTCGTCACCGGACACCGTCCGGTCGATGCCGTCGGGCGTGCACGTCCGGCCGCCGCTGTGGAAAGCGACCTTGACGCCGTCCGCGGGCGCGTTGTGCGCCGGGAAGCCGTAGAACGTGTAGCCGTCGCCTTCCCAGATGTAGACGGGGTGGTTCCGGAACGGCGCGATCCCGCCCGAAGGCGCGAACCAGTACTGCACCTGCCGCCGGACCGTGAAGGCGACGCCGAAGCCCTGCAGCAGTTCGCCCGCCCACGCGCCGGGGCACAGCACCAGCCGGCCGGCCGTGTAGTAGTTGTCCGACGTCCCGATGCGCACCCCGCCTGCCGTGGTGCTTCAGGTGAACACCTTCTCCTCGTGGTGCAGTTCGGCGCCGCACCGCGCGGCGAGCTGCAGGTGCGCGGCGACGCTGCCTTCGGGGGACACCAGCCCGGCGCCCGGCTCGTACAGCGCGACTTCGTCCGGAGCCGGCGCCGTGGTCGGGAACCGTCGGCGGATTTCCGTCGCGGCCAGGAGTTCGTGCGGGATGCCGAAGGCCCGCGCCGACGCCACGCTGCCGGTGATCGTGCGCGAATCCGCCGTGCCGACCATGAGCCCGCCGCAGCGGGTGAACAGCCGTCGTCCGCTGTCGCGCTCGAGGCCGTCCCACAGTTCGTGGGCGCGCAGGAGGAGTGGTACGTACTCGGGGCCTTCGAGGTACGCCTGGCGGGTGATCCGCGAACCGCCGTGGCTCGACCCGCGGTTGTGCACCGGCGCGAACTGGTCGACGCCGAGCACCCGCTGCCCGCGCTGCGCCAGCCGGTACGCCGCGGCGCTGCCCATCCCGCCGAGACCGACGACGATCACGTCGTAGTGGGTCATGCCGCCCTCCCCGGAGGCCGGGCGGACCCGAGGGATGCGTCCACAATGGACAGCCTGGCCGCGCCGGCCACCCGGAGCCGTGCTGCCATGTCGCGGCTCCCTTCGGCGCGGTTGCGTCTTCAGCAACAACGTGCGTCATGCGAGACGCAGTGTCAAGCGCCCGAACCGGCGACGGCGCGTTGGCGCACCGGGGAAAGGCGATCCGCGCGGTGACGCGGCTCCACCGCTAATCCCGGAAGTACCCCAGCTGCGCGGAAAGTTCCTCCGCCGCCTCGGTCATCGGCTTCACGATCTGCTTCACCCGCTGCTTCGAAAGCCGGTACGACGGCCCGGAAGCGCTCATCGCGGCGACGACGTCCCCGCCCGGGCCGTGGATCGGCACGGCGACCGCGTGCATCCCGAGCTCGAGCTCCTCGTAGCAGGCCGCGTAACCGTCTTCGACCACGCGTTCCAGCTCGGTCAGCAGCTCTTCCGGCTCGATCGTCGTGCGCGGGGTGTACCGCTCCAGCTTCCGCTTCAGCACGCGCTTGCGCTCGGTTTCGCCCATGTGCGCCAAGAGGATCTTGCCGCTCGAAGTCGCGTGCAGCGGCGTGCGCTGGCCCGTCCAGTTCTGCGTGGTGATCGCGGCCGAGCCGCGGGCCTGGCTGATGTTGATGGCGACACCGTCGTCGGCGATGGCGATGTTCACCGTCTCGCCCAGTTCCTCGGCCAGCGCCAGGCAGCTGGCCCGGCCCAGCTTGGCGAGGTCCATCCGGCCGGTGGCGGCGCCGGCCAGCCGGACGACGCCGAACCCGATCGCGTACTTCCCGCGTTCGCCGAGCTGCTCGACCAGGCCTCTGGTCTCCAGGACGCTGAGCAGGCGCGACGCCGTCGACTTGTGGACGCCCAGTTCGCCCGCGATCTCGGTGATGCCGGTTTCGCCGTTGCGTGCGAGCAGCTCCAGCACGCTGATGGCCCGGTCGACCGATTGCACCTGGCTCTGAGTTGCGTTGCCCGAGTCCTGGTTCCGCATGGCGCAACAGTATCCGTTTCGGGGGGCTCCTATCGGCTGAGTGGGCGAATCTCTTGACGAGCACCTCCTCGAAGCCGGATTGTTGCGCAAGGAGCACATCGTCTCGTAGTGCGCAACTTTCACGTACCGTCCCGGCATCCCGCCAGTCGTTACCCGGAGGCCCTGATGATCCGAGCCTGCGCCGTCGCCGACCTGCCCGAAGGGGAGGCCCTCCGCCTCGACGGTCCCGCTCCGATCGCGGTGTTCCACACCGAAGACGGCTTCTTCGCCGTCGACGACACCTGCACGCACCAGGACGCTTCGCTGGCCGATGGCTGGCTCGAAGGCTGTTTCGTCGAATGCCCGCTGCACGCGGCGCGGTTCGACCTGCGCACCGGTGCCGCCACCTGCCTGCCGGCGAAGGACCCCGTGCGGACCCACCGCGTGGTCGTCACCGACGGCGTCGTGTACGTCGACGCGCCCGTGCCGGCCGTTCCCTGAGCCCTCCTCACAGGTCCGTGGAGGTCGCGCCGGGGTTCCGGCGCGGCCTCCACGGACCGTCCAAAGCGGCCGGTACCGGCACCCGGATGGAGCAGGGAATGCGCGCGATCTTGATCTTTCTGGAGGTCAAACACGCGGGTCGTGCGTGCGGGCGCCGGAACTAGTGCGAATATGTGGACATGAAGGCACGTGTTCTCGTGGTCGACGACGACCCAGCTCTCGCGGAGATGCTCACCATCGTGCTCCGTGGGGAGGGGTTCGACACGGCGGTGGTCGCCGACGGCTCACGCGCGCTGCCCGCGCTGCGTGAGCTGAAGCCCGACCTCGTCCTCCTCGACCTGATGCTGCCCGGGATGAACGGGATCGACGTCTGCAAGGCGATCCGCGCCGAGTCCGGGGTGCCGATCGTCATGCTCACCGCCAAGAGCGACACCGTCGACATAGTGCTCGGCCTGGAGTCCGGCGCCGACGACTACGTCGTCAAGCCGTTCAAGCCGAAGGAGCTGGTCGCGCGGGTCCGGGCCCGCATGCGCCGCACCGAGGCCGAGCCCGCGGAGTCGCTCACCATCGGCGACCTGGCGATCGACGTGCCGGGTCACGAGGTCACGCGCGAAGGCAAGGCCATCCCGCTGACCCCGCTGGAGTTCGACCTGCTGGTGGCGCTGGCCCGCAAGCCGCGCCAGGTGTTCACCCGCGAGGTGCTGCTCGAGCAGGTCTGGGGCTACCGGCACGCGGCCGACACCCGGCTGGTGAACGTGCACGTCCAGCGCCTGCGTTCGAAGGTGGAGAAGGACCCGGAGCACCCCGAGGTGGTGTTGACCGTTCGCGGCGTCGGGTACAAGGCCGGCCCGCCGTGATGAGTCGATGACCCTCGCTTCCGGCAGACGGATCCCCGCGTTCGCGCGATCGACGGCACGCCTGGTGCGGCGTGTCGTCGTTTTCGCGCGCCGTCGCGCGGTCGCGTTCAACGAGCTCTGGAAGCACTCGCTGCAGTTCCGCGTCACCGTGTCGACGCTCGCGCTGTCCTCGGCCGTGGTCTTCGTGCTGGGCATGGTGCTGCAGAACCAGATCACCGAACGGCTGCTGGACACCAAGCGCACGGCGGCCATCGCGCAGACCCGCGCGGCGGCGGAGACGGCCGCCGGCGAGCTCGTCGGCCTCGGCTCCGAGAACGACGAGGCGCTGCGGAACCGGCTCGAGAACGCGCTGAAGAAGATCGCGATCACGCCGACCAGCCAGGACGCGGCCGGGTCGGCGGCGGGCACGTTCGTCCCGGTCCTCGCGAGCGGGGGTCACGACCAGGCCGGTGGCCAGGTGTCGACCGCCGGCCCGTTCGAGAACGTGCCGCCGCGGCTGCGCCAGTTCGTCGAAGCCGACCGCATGAGCTTCCTCGAGCACACCGTTTCCGGTGTCGGGGGCGGGCGCACGACGTACCTGATCGTCGGCACGCCGCTGAGCACCGTGGCCACCCCGCTGCAGCTGTACTTGCTGTTCCCGCTGACGACCGAGCAGAACACCGTCTCGACGGTGCAGAACACGCTGCTCGTCGGCGGCCTCGTGCTGCTGCTCCTGCTGGCGGGCATCACGAACCTGGTGACGCGGCAGGTGGTCCGCCCGGTCCGGCAGGCCGCCGCGGCGGCCGAGCAGTTCGCCGGCGGCGACCTCGACCAGCGGCTCGCCGTGCTCGGCGAAGACGACCTGGCGAAGCTCGCGGTGTCCTACAACGGGATGGCCGCGAGCATCCAGCGCCAGATCCGCCAGCTCGAGGAGTTCGGCGGGCTGCAGCGCCGGTTCACCTCCGACGTCTCACACGAGCTGCGCACCCCGCTGACCACCGTCCGGATGGCCGCGGACGTGCTGCACGCGTCCCGCGAGCAGTTCCCGGCCGGGCTCGCGCGGTCGACCGAGCTGCTGGTCGACGAGCTCGACCGGTTCGAAGCGCTGCTCGGCGACCTGCTGGAGATCAGCAGGCTCGACGCCGGCGTCGAGGAGCTGGCCGCGGAGTTCATCGACGTCCGCCCGATCGCCACCCGCGCGGTCGAGCAGGTGCGGGTGATCGCCGGCAACGCGGGCAGCTCGGTCGAGCTCGTGCTGCCCGAAGAAGAGGTGATCGCCGAGGTCGACGCCCGGCGCGTCGAGCGGATCCTGCGCAACCTGCTCGCCAACGCCGTCGACCACAGCGAGGGCAAGCCGGTGGTGCTGACGGTCGGGGCGAACGAAACCGCGGTCGCCATCACGGTCCGGGACCACGGCGTCGGCCTGCGGCCGGGCGAGGCGGACCTGGTGTTCAACCGGTTCTGGCGCGCGGACCCGTCGCGCAACCGGCGCACCGGCGGCACCGGGCTGGGCCTGGCGATCAGCCAGGAGGACGCGCGCCTGCACGGCGGCGAGCTCGACGCGTGGGGCGAGCCGGGCAACGGTGCGTGCTTCCGGCTCCTGCTGCCGCGTCGCCAGGACGTGCCCGCGGGTGACTCGCCGCTGGTCCTGCCGCCGCCCGACCGGTTCGCCGCCGAGGTGCCGCTCGGGGTCATCGACGTCACGCCGGCGCCGGAAGCGATCTTCGCGGAACGTGAGGGAATCGGTCAGTGAACCACCAGGTTTTCCGGGGGCCCGGGTGGCGGAGCCCCCGGCCCGGAGCGAAGCTCCGGTTGAACCGGCTTCTGCTCCTCGCTCTCTGCTCGGTGTTGCTCGCCGGTTGCGCGAACGTGCCGCTGGAGTCGCAGCCCCAGGTCGTCTCCGGCGAGCGCCAGGGGCAGAGCTCCGGTGACGCGATCCCGGAGCCGCCGCTGAACATCGACCCGCTGTCGCTGGTCCGCGCCTTCGTCGGGGCGACGCTCAAGCCGGGGCAGAACAACGCCGCCGCGCGCGCCTACCTCGACGAACAGGGCCGGGCGGGCTGGCGGCCGAGCCGCAACCTGACGATCATCCAGGACACCTTCGGCACGGTCTACGACACCGGCCCGCCGCCGGACCCGAACACGCAGGTCGTCAACGTGCGCGGGATCGACATCGGCACGCTGGACCAGAACAGCGCGTTCGTGCCGGACTACAGCTCGGCGCTGCTGCAGGTGAAGGTGCGCAAGCAGGCGAACAACCAGTGGCGGATCGTCGACCCGCCGGCCGAGCTGTACGCGACCGAGTCCGACTTCAGCGAGAACTACACGCCGGTGCCGGTGAGCTTCTACTCGGAGTCGTCGGCGACCTTCGTGCCCGATCGGCGCTACGTCGTCGCCAAGCCGCAGTCGGGCCTGCCCGGCCGGGTGATGGACCTGCTGGTCAGCGGGCCGTCGACGGGCCTGGCCGGCGCGGTGAAGAACCTGCTCGGCGAGCCCATCGAGATCGACACGAACGTCAAGAGCCTCGACGACGGGACGCTGGTGGTGCCGCTGACCGGGCTCACCGGGGTGCCCGACGACATCCGGAACCTGATCGCCGCGCAGATCGTGCTGACGCTGCAGTACGTCACGTCGGCTCGGATCCGCATCCTCGCCGACGGTGCCCCGCTCGTGCCGAACCACCCGGACTGGCGCCAGAACGAGCTGCCCGCGTACGGCGCGTCGCTGTCGATCAACCCGCAGGCGCTCGGCCTGATGACGGTCGGCGGCCGGCTCCGGACCCTCAGCGAGGGCCTGCCGGTGCCGGGGCCCGTCGGCAACGGCGCGTACGACGTCGTGAGCGCGGCCCAGTCGACCGACGGCAAGCGCCTGGCGGTGGTGGAGCGCAGCGGCGGCGGCGTACACCTGCGGATCGGCGACTACGGGCACGACCTGGCGCTGACCACCCTCGGCGGCAGCACCTTGACCCGCCCGACGTGGCGCCCCGGCACCGGCGAGCTGTGGACGGTGGTCGACGGGCTGTCGGTGGGCCGGATGGTGCTCGACCAGAACGGCCAGTGGACGGCGCTGAGCGTCAACGCCACGGACCTGACCCAGCAGGGCGACCTCACCGAGCTGCGGTTCTCCCGCGACGGCGCCCGCGTGGCGGCGGTGATCAAGGGCGAGCTGTGGGTGGCCTCGGTGGTCGTCAGCGGCGATTCGGTGTCCCTGCGCGAGCCGCGTCACCTCCAGCCGCACGACCTCCAGGACGTCGTCGACGTCGACTGGGTCGCGCCCGACGCACTGGTGGCGGCCACGAAGTCGCCGTCCCAGCCGGTGGTCAAGGTGACGGTGGACGGCCAGCGCCTGGACGCGTTCAACAGCAGCAACCTGACCCCGACGGTGCACGGCGTGACGGCGGCCACCGGCCGCCCGATCGTGGTGGCGGACGCCAACGGCCTCTGGACGGCCTCGGTGCTCGGCGAGGTCTGGCGCCCGCAGAGCCACACGATGAAGGACGCGGATCCCTTTTACCCGGGCTGATCTTTTTCACACGGGTGGGTGACGGCCGGACGTTCGAAACTGTCGGTGCCGGTCGTGACACTGTCGGTGTGCTGAAGAGACTGCTCGATCTGCTGATCCCCAGCCGCTGCGCCGCGTGCGGAGCCCGGGGCGAGCCGTGCTGCGCCCGGTGCGAGGGCGTGTGGGGCGCGGCGCGGGAAGTGGTGCGCGGACCCACGGCGGGGGTGGTGCGGGTGTTCGCGCTGGCCCGGTACCGCGGGGTGGGCCGCCGGTTGCTGCTCGCCTACAAGGAGCGCGGCCGCCGCGACCTGGCGCCGTCCTTGGGGCGGGCGGTGGCGGAGGCGCTGGCGGCGCTGCCACTGGCGCCGGCGGGTGGCGGTCCGGCGGATCCGCCGAGAGGGGGCGGTTTCGCGTGGGCTGGTGTCGGTGGGGTCCCGGCGGGTCCGCCGGTCGGATCCACTCGCGCCTCGGCACAGGCCGGGGCCCGTGCTACTCCGGCGGGGCTCGGTCTTGGGTCGGCGAGGCCTGGTCTTGCGTCGGTGCCGGCTGGCGCCGGTGGGGTTCCGGCGTGCCCATCGGTCGGGACCGGTCTTGTGTCGGCGTTGGGCGGTGCCCGGGCTGCTTCGGCGGGGCCCGGTCTCGCGCCGGTGGCGGCTGGTGCCGATGCGGTTCCGGCGCGTCCGCCGGCCGGAGTCACTCGTGCCCCGGCACGGGCCGGTGCCCGTGCTACTCCGGCGCCTCCGCCTGCCGCATCCGTCCCGCCGAAGCCCGCACCGCGGGCGATCTGCCTCGTCCCGGCGCCCAGCCGTCCGTCGGCCGCGCGGGTCCGCGGAGGCCCGCACGTCGAGCGCCTGGTCCACGAGGCGGCGAGCGTCCTGGCGGCGCGAGGCATCGAAGTCGCGGTCGCCCCGGCCCTGACCCTGGCGGCCTCGGCCCGTGACGCGGTCGGCCTTGGCCGCGAACAGCGCCGGGCCAATTTGGCGAGCCACCTGAGATTCCGCGAGGCCGGTCGCCCGCCCCCGGGCTTCGCCATCGTCGTGCTGGACGACGTGATCACCACCGGAGCCACCGCGGCCGCCTGTGTCGCCGCGCTGGCCGCGGAGGGCTTTACCGTCTCCGCCGTCCTGGCCCTCCTGGCGGCCGGCTGAAACACGTGAAGGGACGTCCCATGGCACCCCACTGTGGACCTTCTCCGCGAAGTGTGCAGAACACCGGCGAAAACGGGTGGTACCGGTTCCGCGCCTCACCCCGGTCAAACATCGGCACCCCGGTCACAATCGCCCTGTTCCCCAGCTCAGGCGCCAAAAAAGGCCCGGCGAGAACCCCGTCTCGCACCCGGGTGAACCCACCATCACCTACACGAGTGACAACAAGCGGGAACGCGAACGGACCGGCGCCCGTTGTCCGGGCATGAGGGTGTCGATCACGATCACTCGGTCGCCACACCACTCCACCGGGGTGGCGGCTGTGCGAGATGAGGCCGTCACCCTCGGCGTCCAGAGGCAGGCAGCGCTGCGCCGTCCGTGTGAAAGCACGATGACCGCGCCGCGTCCGACCAGCGGGTGTTTTGCGGTGCCCACTTCGCGATCACTGCGCGGGGTGACCGGGTCCCATCTCCTGACATCCCCCGGCTCGGGGGCTGTTGTAACGGGCGTGAGGAAGCTAACGTGCTCCGCAATCAGCAATCCCCGCAGGCAGGGAGGTGACGAGCCCATGTCCCTGGCGCCGGAGGTGCGCTGAGTCCGCGCTCGGTCACCGGAACGAGACGTCGTCCACCGTTTCCGAGTTCCTTCTCAGCCCGCGATCCGGGCTTACGTCCCCGCAATACCGGCGCCGTGTGTGAACACAACAGCTCGCAGTCATCTCAGCGAGGGAGGTCGTGTATGGACATCGTCGTTAAGGGCCGCAACGTGGAGGTGCCCGACCACTATCGGGCGCTTGTCAGCGAAAAGCTGGCCCGTCTCGAGCGCTACGACAGGAAAGTCATCCGGTACGACGTGGAACTGTTCCACGAACCCAACCGGCGCCAGGCCAAGAGCTGCCAACGCGTCGAAATCACCGGAAAGGGGCGAGGCCCGGCCGTACGCGCCGAAGCGTGTGCCGCCGACTTCTACGCGGCGCTCGATTCCGCAGTCACCAAGCTGGAAAACCGGCTGCGGAGGACACACGACCGGAGGCGCGTGCACTACGGCCGCAGCCGCCCGGAATCGGTCGCCGAAGCGACCTCGGCACTGCCGGGTGGTGGATCCCCGGCCGCAGCCAGTCCCGCCGCGCGTACCGCGGTGTTGGACGCACCCGAAGCCGAGCCGCAGACGAACGGCTTCGCGAGTGCCGAAGAATTCCACCTGCCTCAGCAGCAGAGCTGGGCCGACGACGACCTGGGTCACCAGCCCGGCCGCGTCGTCCGCGAGAAGCAGCACACCGCGGAGCCCATGACGGTGGACCAGGCTCTCTACGAGATGGAGCTGGTCGGCCACGACTTCTACCTCTTCAACGACTCCGACGCGGGCCGGCCCAGCGTGGTCTACCGGCGGAAAGGTTTCGACTACGGCGTGATCCGGCTCGGCTGAGCCGGGCGCAAGGGAGGTCTGCCGGAGGGTCCGCACGCGCTCGCGTGCGGGCCCTCCGCATGTCAGAACCTTGTTCTGGTTAGGCCGGCGCTACGGACCGCAGGCCGTCCACCTACGTGACATCGCGCCGGCCGACGGCTGAATGAGGTTCTCAGGACGTACGGCGTGTGCACACGAGCGCCACCGTTCCCTACGATGGGGGTGGGAAGGTGGCGCCGAACACGGCCGCCACCGCGGGAGAACCTGCCCGGGACCGGCCTGGGCGCGCTCATATTCAGCTAGTGAGGTCGACCGGATGGTGCTGAACCGCCTGCTCCGCGCGGGTGAGGGCAAGATGGTGAAGCGGCTGCGCAACATCGCCGATCACATCAACACCCTCGAAGACGACGTCAAGGACCTGACCGACGCCGAGCTGCGGGCCAAGACCGAGGAGTTCCGCAAGCGGAACGGCGACGGCGAATCCCTCGACGAGCTGCTGCCGGAGGCCTTCGCGGTCGTCCGGGAAGCGGCCAAGCGGGTGCTGGGCCAGCGCCACTTCGACGTCCAGCTGATGGGCGGCGCGGCGCTGCACCTCGGCCAGGTCGCCGAGATGAAGACCGGCGAGGGCAAGACGCTCACCTGCGTCCTCCCCGCCTACCTCAACGCCATCCCCGGCAAGGGCGTCCACGTCGTCACGACGAACGACTACCTGGCCAAGCGCGACTCGGAGTGGATGGGCCGCATCCACCGCTTCCTCGGCCTCGAGGTCGGCGTGATCCTGTCGGAGCAGCAGCCGGACGTGCGGCGCTCCCAGTACAACGCCGACATCACCTACGGCACGAACAACGAGTTCGGCTTCGACTACCTGCGCGACAACATGGCGTGGAGCCTCGACGACTGCGTGCAGCGCGGGCACAACTTCGCCATCGTCGACGAGGTGGACTCGATCCTCATCGACGAGGCCCGGACGCCGCTGATCATCTCCGGCCCGGCGGACCAGTCGTCGCGCTGGTACGTCGAGTTCGCTCGGCTCGCGCCGCTGATGCAGGGCATCGACACCACCACGATGGGGTCGCGCGAGCGCGTCGAGAAGACGAACCTGATCAACTCGAAGTACCACTACGAGGTCGACCAGCGGAAGCGCACCGTCGCCGTCACGGAGAAGGGCGTCCGGTTCGTCGAGGACCAGCTCGGCATCGACAACCTGTACGAGGCCGCGAACACCCCGCTGGTCGGGTACCTGAACAACGCGCTGAAGGTCCAGGAGCTCTTCCACCGGGACAAGGACTACATCGTCCGCAACGGCGAAGTCATGATCGTCGACGAGTTCACCGGGCGCATCCTGCACGGCCGCCGCTACAACGAGGGCATGCACCAGGCGATCGAGGCCAAGGAAAAGGTCGAGATCAAGGCCGAGAACCAGACGCTGGCCACCATCACGCTGCAGAACTACTTCCGCCTCTACGAAAAGCTGTCCGGCATGACCGGTACGGCCGAGACCGAGGCCGCGGAGTTCCACCAGACCTACAAGCTGGGTGTGGTGCCGATCCCGACGAACCGGCCGATGATCCGCGTCGACCAGGCCGACCTGATCTACAAGACCGAGCAGGCCAAGTTCGAGGCCGTCGCCGAGGACATCGCCGAGCGGCACGAAAAGGGCCAGCCGGTGCTGGTCGGCACCACGAGCGTCGAGAAGTCCGAGCACCTGTCGAAGCTGCTGGTGAAGCTGAGCGTCCCGCACGAGGTGCTGAACGCGAAGCACCACGACCGCGAGGCACTGATCGTCGCGCGCGCGGGCCAGAAGGGCGCCGTCACGGTCGCCACGAACATGGCCGGCCGCGGTACCGACATCGTGCTCGGCGGCAACCCCGACCTCATCGCCGACCAGGTGCTGCGCGAGCGCGGCCTGGACCCGGTCGAGCACTCCGAGGAGTACGAGGCCGCCTGGCCCGAGGTCCTGGAGCAGGTCAAGGCGGAGTCGAAGGCCGAAGGCGAAGAGGTCCGCGAGGCCGGCGGCCTCTACGTGCTGGGCACCGAGCGGCACGAGTCGCGCCGCATCGACAACCAGCTCCGCGGCCGCTCCGGCCGTCAGGGCGACCCGGGCGAGTCCCGCTTCTACCTCTCGCTCGGTGACGAGCTCATGCGCCGCTTCAACGCGACCATGGTCGAGCGCGTCATGACCACCATGCGGCTGCCCGACGACGTGCCGATCGAGCACAAGATGGTCTCCAAGGCCATCAAGAGCGCGCAGACCCAGGTCGAGCAGATCAACATGGAGCAGCGCAAGGACGTCCTCAAGTACGACGAGGTCATGAACGAGCAGCGCAAGGTGATCTACGCCGAGCGCCACCGCGTCCTGGCCGGCGAGAACCTGCGCGACCAGATCGAGGGCATGCTCGAGGACGTCGTCAACGCCTATGTGGACGGCGCGACGGCCAACGGCTACGCCGAGGACTGGGACCACGAGAAGCTGTGGTCGGCGCTGAAGCAGCTCTACCCGGTCAGCGTGACCTGGGACGAGCTGATGGACGACGGCGACCTCGACGCCGACGGCCTGCGCCAGGCGCTGCTCGACGACGCCCGCCGCGCCTACGACCAGCGCGAAGAGGAGATCAACGCGCTCGTCGGCCCGGAGGGCATGCGGACCCTGGAGCACCAGGTGATGCTGACGGTCCTCGACCGCAAGTGGCGCGAGCACCTCTACGAGATGGACTACCTCAAGCAGGGCATCGGCATGCGGGCGCTGGCGCAGCGCGACCCGCTGATCGAGTACCAGCGCGAGGGCTTCGACATGTTCCGCGCGATGCTCGACTCGCTGAAGGAGGAGGCCGTCGGCTTCCTGTTCAACCTGCAGGTCGAGCGCGCCGAGGCCCCGCCGGCCGAGGAAGCCGCGGCGGTGCCGACGGGCGTCCCGACCGGCAACGGCCAGGCGACCGAAGGCCGCCACGCGCGGCCGGCGCCGCCGCAGCCGCCGACGACCGACACCGAGTCCGTCCCGGCCGCACTGCGCGGCAAGGGCCTCGGCGGCGGTGGCCAGCAGCCGGGCATGATGCTGTCCGGTCCTGGTGAGGACGGCGAGGTCGAGTCCCACGTCGAGGGCGGGCCGCAGGCCGCGGGCGGTGGCGCCGGCGGTACGCGCCGGGATCGTCGCGCTGCCCAGCGTGACGCCGCCAAGAAGGGCAAGAAGGGCCCGCGTCGCTGACGCGGGTGGGTGCCGGGGTGCGTGCGGTGGTCCGCGCGCACCCCGGCACTTTTTCGTGAGGGGGAGCAGCTGGTGGATCCGCAGGAGTTCTTCGCGCTGTTCGCCGCCGAACGGCGGCCGGACCCGTACCCGGCGTACCGGCGGTGGCGCGAGCGCTGGCCGGTGGCGGAGCTGGCTGAGCGAACGTTCGTGGTCAGCGGGTTCGCGGAGGCGACGCAGGTGCTGCGCGACCCGGCGTTCGGGCACCCCGAACCCGAGTACCTGGATCCGGCGGACCGCCTGCCGGACCAGCCGGTCGACGAATCGGGACGCGTGGTCCGGGCCTTCCTTTCGCTGAACCCGCCGGACCACACGCGCCTGCGGCGGCTGGTGGCGAAGGCGTTCACCCCGCGGATGGTCGAGCGGCTGGCGCCGCGCATCGAGGAGCTCGCGGCCGCGCTCATCGACCGCGCGCCGGCCGGGTTCGACCTGATGACGGCGCTCGCGAAGCCGTTGCCGGTCGAGGTGATCGCCGAGCTCCTCGGCGTGCCGCTGGACGACCGCGAGCGCTTCGCGGAGTGGTCGCACGCGATGGCGCGGGCGCTGGACCCGCCGTTCCTGCAGCACCCCGGGACGCTCGAACCGGCGGCGAAGGCGCGGCAGTCGTTCGTGGCCTACTTCCGCGCGCTGGCGGCCGAGCGCCGGCGCGCGCCGGGCGAGGACCTGCTTTCGGCGCTGGTGGCGGTGTCCGACGCGGGTGACGTGCTCAGCGAAGGCGAGCTGCTGGTGACGCTCACGCTCCTGCTGATCGCCGGCCACGAGACGACGACGAACCTGATCGGCAACGGTGTCTTGGCGCTGCTGCGCGGCCCGGACGGCCTGAAGCCGCTGGGCTCGGACGGCGAAAACGCGGCTCGCGTGGTCGAGGAGGCGCTGCGCTACGACTCGCCGGTCCAGCTGACGGCCCGCACGGCCTTGCGCGACACGACGCTGGCCGAGCTGCCGGTACCGGCGGGCAGCCAGCTGATCGTCCTGCTCGGAGCGGCCAACCGCGACCCGGCAACGGGCCCCGCCCCGGACTCGTTCGACCCGGCGCGGGAGCCGGGCCGGCAGCTGGCGTTCGGCCAGGGGATCCACTTCTGCCTGGGAGCGCCGCTGGCGAGGCTGGAGGCCCGGATCGCGTTCCGCGAGCTGGCCCGCCGCCGCCCGGAGCTGACGCCGGCGGGAACGCCGGAGTGGAACCCGACAACCACCCTGCGCGGCTTGTCGACCCTTCCGGTCACGAGCGGCAGTTAGGTTCCGTGGCGGCCGCGCTGCCGCCGATGGGAATCGCGCTGCGCGATTCCCATCGGGCAACCAGGGCCGCCGCTTGGGGCGCTCGGGTCAGCCCGCGGTGGCGACCGGCCCTCGCCGCCCCACCTCACGCCGCCCGCCGGATCGCCGGCTGGTGCGGTTTCAGCAGGGCGAACCGTTCGCACCGCCAGCCCGTCGGCGTGCGGGTGAAGCGGGCCGCCAGCGCGAACGACCGGCCGTCCGCCTCCACGCGGGCGCACGCCTCCACCACCTCCGGTGCCGGGGTGCACGTGTGGACCGTCTGCGTCCGGTGCCGCGGCCGCGGCCGGCGGGGCCCGGCGAGACCGGCGTACACCTCCGGCGCCACCAATGCGCGGATCTGCGCCGCCGGGCGGCGGCCGTCGTAGGCCTCCAGCAGCATGTTCAGCAGGTGGCCCACCTCGTCCGCTTCGAGGCCCGCCTCGAGCTGCCTCGGCGCCGGGCACCGCGCGTCGCCGGGATGGCGGTGCCGGCTCCGCCTCACCTCCGCCGGACCGGCCGCCCCGGGCGGCGGCTCGCAGTGGACCAGCGTCCGCAACCGATGTTCGTCGATCATTTTCTGCCCTCCCTGACTCGGCTTTCGCTTAGAGGTGGGAACGGACCGAAAAGGACACCGGAATCGCTCGATCCGGGCGAGAACCGGAGAAGCCGTGGATTCCCGGCGACCGATGCGGTAAGCCGACCGCTTCGCGAGACACCGCGTTGCCGCCCCGGCTATGGTGTGCCGGGTGCTGAAAGGGCTATTGGTCGATTTCGCCGGGGTTCTCACCGATCCCGACGCCGGCCGGTTCTACGACTACCTGGCGTCCGCGCGCGAGCGCGGCGTCCGCACCGCGCTGCTGTCGAACGCCCCCGGGGCGTCGGACGAGGTCAAGAACACGATGTTCGACTATTTCGACGCGCTGGTGTTTTCCGGTGAGGTCGGCGTGGCCAAGCCCGATCCCGCGGTGTACCTGATCGCGGCCGACCGGCTCGGGCTGCCCGCCGCGCGCTGCGCGTTCGTCGACGACTCCGCGACGAACATCCGCGGCGCCGTCGAGGCGGGCATGGTCGGGGTGCACCACCGCACGATCAGCGAGACGCTGGACGAGCTCGCCGTGCTGTTCGCGGCCGGGTGAGGGTCAGCGCGCGCGGCGGACCAGCTCGAACGACAGCACCGCGGCGGCGGCCGAGACGTTCAGCGACTCGACCTCGCCCGGCATCGGGATCGACAGCCATTCCGTGACGAGCTCGCCGACGTCCGCCCCGACCCCGGCCGTCTCGCCGCCGAGGACGAACGCCGCCCGCTGCGGCAGGTCCACGTCGAACACCGTCGCGCGAGCCGACGCGCCCAGCGCGTAGAGCCCGTAGCCGGCTTCGGTGAGCATCTCCGCGGCCTCGCGCGCCGAGCCGCAGCGCAGCACCGGCGCGCGGAACGCCACCCCGGCCGAGGCCTTGACCACCAGCGGGTCGAGCGCCGCGACGCCGCGCCGGGGCACGATCACGCCGTCCAGCCCGGCCGCGGTCGCCGTCCGCAGGATCATGCCGACGTTCGCGGGCGTGGTGATGCCGTCCAGCAGCAGCACCCGCGACGGCGGCCGCCGGTCGGCCAGCGCCGCGGAAAGCGCTCGCATCCGCGGGGCGACGACGTCGGCGAGCACGCCCTGGTCCTGCTTGCCGTTGCCGGCGAGCACCTTGACCCGGTGGGCGCTGGCGCGCTGCACCGGCACGCCGGCGGCCTTGGCCGCCCGCTGGATCTCCGCCGCGCCGGGGCCGCGGGCGGTGTCGGCGAGGATCACCTTGTCCACCCGCAGGCCGTCGTCAGCCAGTGCTTCGAGCACCGGTTTCCGGCCGTACACGGTCAGGAAGCGGTCCTTCGGCGAGATAGTCGACTCATCACCCACACCGGGCAGTCTTTCACTGTGTAAGGATCGGCTCATGCCCGACCGCCTTTCCGCGCTGGACGCCTCGTTCCTCTACGTCGAGGACCACGCGACCCCGATGCACGTCGGCGGTGTGGCGATCTTCGAGCGGCCGCGCTCCGGGTTCGGCTACTCGCAGCTGGTCGACCTCATCGGCGGGCGGCTGGCGTACCTGCCGCGGTACCGGCAGCGCGTGCTCGAGGTGCCCGGCCACCTGGCGCGGCCGGTGTGGGTGGACGACGTCGACTTCGACCTGAACTACCACGTCCGGCGCTCGGCGCTGCCCCAGCCGGGCAGCGACGAGCAGCTGTTCGACCTGGTCGCGCGCCTGATGTCGCGCCGGCTGGCGCCGGAGCGGCCGCTCTGGGAGGCGTACTTCATCGAGGGCCTGGCCGGCGACCGGGTGGCGCTGGTGACGAAGACCCACCAGTCCGTTGTGGACGGTGTCGGCACGATCGACCTCGGCCAGCTCATCCTGGACCCGGCGCCGGCCGAGCCGGAGCCGTTCGAGGACATCTGGACCCCGCGCCGCGAGCCGAGCCGCACCCAGCTGGTGCTGGACGCGATCAGCGAGGGCGTCCAGCGGCCGGGCGAGGTGGTGGAGAACGTCCGCTCGGCGGCGAACGACGCGTTCGCGGCGGCGGGCAAGTTCGCCGAGACCGTCGGCGGCGTGGCCTCGACGCTGCGCACGCTGGTGAGCCCGGCACCACCCGGGCCGCTGAACGTCCGGGTCTCGGGCGGCCGCGTGTTCTCGGTGGTCCGCACGCGGCTGGAGGACTTCCGCAAGATCCGCGCGGCGCACGGCGGCACGGTCAACGACGTCGTCCTCGCGGCCATCACCGGGGCGCTGCGCGAATGGCTCCTTTCGCGCGAGGTGCAGCTGACGCCGAACACGACGATCCGCGCGCTGGTGCCGCTGGCGGTCCGTGACGCGGAGACGGCGGAGTATTCGACGCCGGCCCTGGTCGGCAACCAGGTGGCGGCCTACCTGGTGGACCTGCCGGTCGGGGAGCCGAACCCGGTCCTGCGGCTCCAGCACATCGGCCACGCGATGGCCGAGCACCTCGATTCGGGCCGTTCGGTGGCCGCGCGCGGCCTGCTCAAGGTGGGCGGCTTCGCCCCGGCTACGCTCCATTCGCTCGGCGCGCGAGCGGCGGGGTCGCTGTCCGGGCGCTTCTTCAACGTCATGGTGACCAATTCACCGGGTCCCCAGGTGCCGATGTACGCGGGAGAGGCCAAACTGGTCGAGATGTTCCCGGTGATGCCGTTGATGCGCACCCAGGCGCTGGCGATCGGGGTGACGTCCTACCACGGCGGCGTCTACTTCGGACTGAACGGCGACCGCAAGGCCGCGTTCGACGTGGATCTGGTGGCGGGGATGATCGAAGAGTCCTTGGAAGAGCTGAAGGGTGCGCACTGGTGAGGGTCTATCTGCCTGCGACCATCGCGATGCTTCGCGACCTCGAGACATCGGGGGAGTTCCGCGCCCGCAGCGGAACGGCGTTCGCGCTGACACCGGCGTTGCGCGAGGCGTACGTGAGCGGGTCGGACGAGGAGCTGGAGTACGCGGCCCTGCTGGACGCGGCCCGGGCTTCGTTGCGCTTGATCGCGGCGGAGGAGAAGGGCGAGCCCCGGCGGGTGGTGGTGTCGGCGGACGTGGCGGGCGTGACGCTGCGGCCGGACCTGGACGCCCCGGTGGTCCGCATCGGCGGCCCGATCCCGATGTCGGCGGTGGCGGCGATCCACGTGGACGCCCCGGAGGCGGCCGAGGCGGTGGCCGCGGCGGCCGCGGTGATCGACGCGGCGGACCTGGGGGACCCCGACGCGGAGTTCACGCTGGGGGACGCCGAGGACCACGAGCTGGCGTGGTACGCGCCGCAGGAGCTGCCGTTCCTGCTTGAGCTGCTCTGATCGCTGTCTGCATTGGGGGGCGCCCGCCACGACAGGTCGCTGTCTGCATCGCGGGGTCGCTGAGCGGCGAGAGGGTGGCGTCTGCGGCGGGGCGCTGAGTGGCGCGAGGGTGGCATCCGCGGCGGGGGTCTTCTGCTGCGGGGTGGCGTTCATGACGGAGGTCGTTTTGCAGCGGGGTGGCGTCCGCGGCGGGTCGCTGCCGCATCGGGGTCGCCCGCCGCGACGTGGCGCTGTCCGCTGCGGGGTCACCGGTCCACAATGGGGGCCGCCTGTGGACAACCGGCTCTGAGCTGGGGTTTTGTCGGCGGGGGCCGGTAGAATGGACTTGGGGATGGTCCCCCGGGGAGGGCGGGCCCCGGCTTTGGTGAGCGAGCGGCCCCGGCTGGCGGCGAGAGGGCGCGCCCCGGCCCCCGGCCCCCTGGCCCGGCCCCCGGCTCCCTGGCCCGGCTCCCTGGCCCGGCCCCCTGGCCCTGGCCCTGGCCCTGGCCCTGGCCCTGGCCCCTGGCCCCTGGCCCCTGGCCCCGGCCCCGGCTACCGGCGAGAGGGCGAGCTCTGGCTCCGGTGAGAGGGCGGCTTCAACCCCGCCCGAGGAGGTCACAGGCCACCTACCGAACCAGGCGAGCCGCTCGCGAAGCCCGGCTACCCCACCTCGCCCGCCGGCGGCGGCTGGATGTCCACCGGAGTTCCCCAGTCCGAATAACGCGTCGTGATGCGGGCCTCGGAACCCGGCAGGATCGGCGACAGGTCCAGCACGATCTGCAGCGGCCGGTGCGTCTCGTCGAGCCACAGCTCCACCGGGAACTTGCCGCCCACTCGGGCCGCCGCGTCCGCCGGCAGTCCCGCCGGGAGGTCCGTGCCCAGCCGGGCCAGGTCCAGGTCGATGCGGTAGTGCTCGGCCGGTGCGCCGCTCAGCTGTCCGCGCTCGGCCGCGACGATCGTGCCCGCCGTCCGGATCTCGCCCAGTGTGTGCGCCGGGTCGTTCTGCGCGGCCAGCTGGGTCAAGCCGGTGCCGAGGACCTGGGAAAACGGGTCCGTACCGTCCGCCGCGACCACCACCCACGGCTTGCCCGCCTCGTCGCGCGGCACCTTCGCGTACAGCTTCCCGGCCACCTGCCGCAGCTCCACCGGCTCGCCGAGGAAGTCCGTCGTCATCACCTGGGCCGTCCCGCCGGCGCCGAACCGCGCCTGGCCCTGGCCCTTCGACCGGACCGAGCCGACCGCGACGTCCGTGCCGAACTTCGCCGAGCCGCCGCTCGCCGTGGCCGCCGTGGCGGCGTCCGCCAGGGCTCGCGCGTCTTCGAACGCCGGACGTCGGGGCGGCTCGGAACACGCGCCGGCGAGCAGGGCGGCCAGCAGCACCACGACGGCTTTGCGCATGGCGCAACAAAAACACAGCGGCTCCCCCGATCTCGTTCGGGGGAGCCGCCGCTACTCAGCGTCGTGCGGTCAGCGACCGGCCTTCTTCAGCAGCTCGCCGAGGTCGACGACCTGGTCGGCGGGCGGGGCGGTCACGTCGACCTGGGTGCCCCAGTCGCTGTACTTCATCGTCATCTTCGCGTCGCCGGCCGGCGCGCCCAGCGCCTGCATCATCGGGCCCTGGTCCATGGTGACCTGCACCGGCAGGTTGTCCTTGTCCAGCCACAGCTCGGCCGGGATCTTGACGTCCTTGCCCTTGAGCATGTCGGTGAGCTTGTCGCGCGCCGCGGCCGGGACCTGGCCGGTGAACTGGTCGATCGCCTTGGCGACGTCGAGCTCCACCTTGTAGTGGTTGACCTTCTGGCCGTTCAGCTCGGTCTGGTCGGACGAGATGATCCGGCCCGCCTTGGAGACCTGGTCGAGCATCTTGCTCGGGTCGCTCTGCTCCGCCGACTGCGACAGCACGCCGCTCATCGCCTGCGAGAGCGGGTCGTTGCCGTCGGCCGAGATCTTGGCCCACGTCTTGTCCGTGCCCACCTGCTTCTGCTCTTCGGCGGGCAGCTTGATGTACATCACCTTGTCGACCAGGCGCATCTCGGTCGTCTGACCGGCGGCCGTGCTCGTCATCGAGAACTTGGTGTCCGTCTCGTCCATGGCGATCGCGCCGCTGGCGGTCAGCTTCTGACCGGCCGCCGAGCCCTCCATGGTGAACTTCGCCGACTTGGACTTCTCGGTGCCCTGCTTGGACGCCGACGCCAGCTGGACCGCGTCGGTGAACGGCGAAGCGAGGCCCTTCGACTCGGCCTGGGTCTGCCCGCCCGCTGCGGCCGGCTCGGCGGTGCCGGAGTTGCCACTGCACGCGGTCAGCGTCAGAACCAGCGCGGCGCCGGCCGCGACCAGGGTGGTCTTGCGCAATGTAGTTCCCCTCAGGATTTGGATCTTCCGCTGGACATATCGTCCGAACGGGCGAATGGTTACCACTGCGACGGTGACGATCCGCGATCGGTTCCCCGTTGCCTCAGGAATCGGTGGCGCGAGTCACATCGTGGCCGCCCCGCGACGCCAGCAGACGCCGCAGCGAAGCGAGCCGCTCGGGGCTCGCCTTCCCTTCGGTGACGACGTCGTCGAGCGCGCAGTCCGGGTCCTCGGGGGCGCCCAGGTGCCCGCACCCGGACGGGCACTCCTCGGCGGCCTCGGCGAACTCCTCGAAAGCGGCCACGATGTCGTCCGCGGTGACGTGGGCCAGCCCGAACGAGCGCACGCCGGGGGTGTCGATCACCCAGCCGCCGTCCGGCAGCGGCAGCGCCACGGCCGCGACGGACGTGTGCCGCCCCTTGCCGACCGCGCTCACCACGCCGACGGCCAGCGCGGCGTCCGGCACCAGGCGGTTGACCAATGTCGACTTGCCGACACCGGAGTGGCCGACCAGCGCCGTCAGGCGGTCT
Organism: Amycolatopsis sp. NPDC004747; assembly: GCF_053601335.1. Lineage (NCBI taxonomy): Bacteria > Bacillati > Actinomycetota > Actinomycetes > Pseudonocardiales > Pseudonocardiaceae > Amycolatopsis > Amycolatopsis sp. NPDC004747. The sequence continues at coordinate 41,590 of NZ_JBSGBQ010000005.1, forward strand.
TTCAGCAGCTCGTCGAGGCCTTCGGGCTGTTCGTCGTACCGGCTGACGATCACCGGGATGTCGAGCCCCGCGTAGCCCGCCAGCAGCTCGTCCGGGCTGGCCAGGTCGGCCTTCGTCAGGCACAGGACCGGCTCGACGCCCCCCGCGTAGCAGGCGACGAGGCAGCGGTCGATGAAGCCGGTGCGCGGCGGCGGGTCGGCCAGCGCGGTGACGATCAGCAGGCGCTCGGCGTTCGCGACGACCAGCCGCTCGTACGGGTCGGTGTCGTCGGCCGTGCGCAGCAGGGAGCTGGTGCGGTCGTCGACGCGGACGATCCGCGCGAGGGTGTCCGGCTTGCCGGAGACGTCCCCGACCACCGCGACGCGGTCGCCGACCACCACCGGGGTCCGCCCCATCTCGCGGGCCCGCATCGCCGTGATCACCCGGGCCGGATCGGCGTCGATCGCGCAGGTCCAGCGGCCGCGGTCCTTGCCGATGACCATGGCCGTGACGGCGTCGGCGTGCTCGGGGCGGCGCTTGCTGCGGGGCCGGCTGCCCTTGCCCGGACGCACGCGGACGTCGGACTCGTCCAGCCTGCTCCAGTCGTTGCGCGCCAAACCCTCGTCCTCTCGTGCGCCGGTGCCCCACCCGAATGATCCCACGCCGCTCGCCACGGCCCTGGCCAGCGTGTAACGATGGCTCATCCGGTACTAGGAGGCGCTCATGTGCGGCCGCTACGCCGCTACCAAGGACCCGGCGAAGCTGATCGAGGAGTTCGACGCGATCGACCTCACCGAGGGCCACGCGCGCGCCGACCACAACGTGGCGCCGACGAAGAACGTGGTCACGGTCGTCCAGCGGCACCCACGTGACGAAGACGGCCAGGTCCTCGAGGACGAGCCCGCCGAGCGTTCGCTGCGGATGATGAAGTGGGGCCTGGTGCCGTTCTGGGCGAAGGACCCGTCGGTCGGCTCGCGGATGATCAACACGCGCGCCGAGACGGCCGCCGAGAAGCCGGCCTTCCGCCGCGCGCTGGTGTCGCGCCGCTGCCTGGTGCCGGCCGACGGCTGGTTCGAGTGGCGCCGCACGGGCAAGGAGAAGGAGCCGTTCTACATGACGGCGCCGGACGACTCGTCGATCGCGTTCGGCGGGATCTGGGAGAGCTGGCGGCCGAAGGACGACGACAAGGCGTCGCCGCTGATCACGTTCTCGATCATCACGACCGACGCGGCGGGCCAGCTCACCGACGTCCACCACCGGATGCCGCTGATCGTGCCGCGCGACCACTGGGACGGCTGGCTGGACCCGGACCGCGAAGACGTCACCGACCTGCTGGTGCCGACGCCCGAGGAGATCGTGGCGTCGCTGGAGCTGCGGCCGGTCTCGAGCAAGGTGAACAACGTCCGCAACAACGGACCCGAGCTGCTGGAGCGGGTCGACCCGGCGCACGAGGGCGCCCTGTTCGACGCGCCGAAGTCATGACGGCCATCCCGATCGAAACCGTCTACGGCCCGGCACGGGTGTACCTGCACTGCGCCGAGGAGGGCGACGCGGTGCTCATGCTCGGCCACGGCGCGGGCGGCGGCCTCGGGGCGAAGGACTTGGTGGCGGTGACGCGCGCGGCGCAGGCGGCGGGCGTGCACGTGGCGCTGGTGGAGCAGCCCTACCGGGTGGCGGGCCGTCGCGCCCCGGCCCCGGCGAACCAGCTGGACACGGCCTGGCTGACGGTGGCGGACGAGCTGGCGGAGCGCTTCGACGACCTGCCGTTCGTGTTCGGCGGCCGGTCATCGGGCGCACGGGTGGCCTGCCGGACGGCGTCGGCGGGCCAGGCGGTGGCGGTGCTGTGCCTGGCGTTCCCCGAGCACCCACCGGGCCGCCCGGAGAAGACCCGCCAGCCGGAGTTCGACGCGGTCGAGGTGCCGACGCTGGTGATCCAGGGCGAGCGCGACCCGTTCGGCCGCCCGAAGCCGGGCCCGCACCAAGAGCTGGTCCTGGTGGACGGCGACCACAACCTGGGCAAGGACCTGGAGTCGATCTCCCGGGCGGCGGCCGAGTGGCTGTCGCGGGTGCTCAGGCCGCTGGCCTGAGTTGTCCACAATGGGGTCGGCTGTCCACAGATTTCGCTGTGGGGCTTTTTGCGGTCCTGCTGCCGATAGACTGGACAGGGGCCGTCCCCCGGGATGGGCGGGGGATGTCTGGACCCTCTTGTGGCGGCATTCCCGCAGCTCAGGCCGCGATCGGTGCCATCGCGGCGCCGGTCAGCAGGGGCAAATCTCCGGGTGCGGTCCGAACGGGACGCTGACAGCCAACCTGCACTCCACCCAGACCCTCCCACCGCCCCGATCCGAAGCCAGAACACGGCCGGTAGTGCCGGGTCAAGGCACGCTTTCCCGCCTTGACGCGGCACTGCCGGCCGTAGTCACAATCCCGGCTTCGGGGTGGTGGGCACCGACCTACTCGTCTACTTGCCGCTGAAGCGACCTGCCACCCGCCCAGGCCAGCTGCACCTTCCGGCACCGGTCGGCAGACCCCCGCTGTCGCCACGACTTTGCCGGAACCCTGCCGGGATGGGCGGGGGAAGTCTGGATCCTCTTCGGGGCGGCATTCCCGCAGATCAGGCCGCGATCGGTGCCACGGCCGCGCCGGTGAGCCGGATCAGCTCGGCCGGGGCCAGCTCCACCTCCAGCCCACGCCGGCCGGCCGAGCAGAACACCGTCTCGAACTTCGAAGCCGACTCGTCGATCACCACCGGCAGGCGGCTCCGGTGGCCCAGCGGCGAGATCCCGCCCAGGACGTACCCCGTCGCCCGCTGGGCTGCCGCCGGGTCGGCCATCTTCGCCTTCTTGCCGCCCGCCGCGGCCGCCAGTGCCTTCAGGTCCAGCTGGCCCGTGACCGGCACCACGCCCACCACCAGGCGGCCGTCCACCTCCGCGACCAGCGTCTTGAACACGCGCGCCCGGTCCAGCCCCAGCGCCTCCACCGCCTCCAGGCCGTACGATTCCGCGCGCGGGTCGTGGTCGTAAGCGTGCAGCGTGTGCGCCACTTTCTGCTTCGACAGCAACGCCGTCGCGGGGGTGCCCTTGCCAGCCATGGCGGAAGTCTAGGGAATGCCCGATCACCCCGATCGGTTGTACGGGACGTGACAACAACGCTCGCCACCACACGCTCTCGCAGCCGCCGCCGTCCCGAGGCACCGGCGACCCGCGGCGTGCCCGGTCCCCGCGTAAACTCGGGTCCGCCGTATGCGCGCACGCGCATCGACGCCGAGCGGGAAGGGAACGGTTTGCCGAGCACGCAGAACTCAGCGCCGGAAGAAGCGACCGAGGCCGAGCGCGCCGAGCGCTTCGAGCGGGACGCGATGCCGCTGCTCGACCAGCTGTACTCGGCCGCGATGCGGATGACCCGCAACCCCGCCGATGCCGAGGACCTGGTCCAGGAGACCTACCTGAAGGCGTACGCGGCCTTCGCGTCCTTCAAGGCCGGCACCAACCTCAAGGCCTGGATGTACCGCATCCTGACCAACACCTACATCAACGGCTACCGCAAGCGCCAGCGGCAGCCGGTGCAGGCGCCCACCGAGGAGATCACCGACTGGCAGATCGCCAAGGCGGAGAGCCACACCTCGAGCGGGCTCCGGTCGGCCGAGGTCGAGGCAATGGACAACCTGCCCGACACCGACGTCAAGGCCGCCCTGCAGAAGCTGCCCGAGGAGTTCCGGCTGGCCGTGTACCTGGCCGACGTCGAGGGCTTCGCGTACAAGGAGATCGCCGAGATCATGGACACGCCCATCGGCACCGTGATGTCCCGCCTGCACCGCGGCCGCGCCCAGCTGCGCGACCTGCTCGCCGACGTGGCGCGGGAGCGCGGTTTCATCCGGGGTGCCCAGGAGGAGGTGGCCGGGCGATGAACGACATGTGCGAAGGCGCGTCCGACAAGGTCCGCTGCGAAGAGGCGCTCGCCGACATCTACCTGCTGCTCGACCGCGAGTGCAGCCCCGAGCGGGACGCCGCGTTGCGCGCCCACATCGAGGACTGCCCGCCGTGCCTCGAGGAGTACGGCATCGACGAGCACATCAAGCAGCTGCTCGCCCGCAAGTGCGGCGGCGACCACGCCCCGGCCGAGCTGAAGAGCCGGCTGCGCGCGTCGATCCGCCAGACCGTCGCCACCCGCGGTGGCGTCACCGTGGAACGCACCGAGATCACCCTCGAGCAGCGCTCCGAATAACGCGCCCGAGCACTACGAAGGCCCCCACACCGCGGTGTGGGGGCCTTCGTCATGCCGAACGCTCAGGCGTTGGGCTTCTTGCCGTGGTTCGCGCCGTTCTTCTTCCGGTCGCGACGCTTGCGGGCGCGCTTCGACATGCTCACTCCTCGTCGTCAAAGCTGGTCAACCTCTCAAGTGTGTCATGACGTCCGGCTCTGGTTGGATGGGGTGCGTGTCCACGCTCGCCGAACTGCTCGCCGACAACACCGGCCTCCCCGGGGAGGCCGCGGACCACCTGCAGACCGTGGTCGCGGAGTGGCAGCTGCTGGCCGACCTGTCGTTCGCGGACTTCCTGCTCTGGGTCCCGGTGAGCGAGGAGCTGCAGCCGGACGGCGGCGACTTCGTCTGCGTCGCGCACGCTCGGCCGACGACGGCGCCCACCGCGCACCCCGAGGACGTCGTCGGCACGCGGTTCACCGTCCAGGAGCACCCGCAGCTGGCGAAGGCCATGCGCGAGGTGCGGATCTGCCGCGAGGAGGACCCGCACTGGTACCGCGACCTGCCGATGCGGCGCGAGGCGATCCCGGTGCGGTTCCACGACGAGGTCATCGCCGTGCTGAGCCGGGAGACGAACCTGGCCGCGCCGCGGGTGCCCTCGCCGTTGGAGATCGCGTACCTGGGCAGCGCCGGCGACCTGTGCCAGATGATCGTGGACGGCACGTTCCCGCCGAACGGGACCAACGCGACCGACACGCACACGTCCCCGCGGGTCGGGGACGGCCTGATCCGCCTCGACTCGAGCGGCACGGTCGTGTTCGCCAGCCCGAACGGGTTGTCCGCGTACCACCGGATGGGGCACGAGTCCGACCTGGTCGGCACGCGGCTGGCGCCGCTGACGCGCTCGCTGATCCGCGACCCGTTCGACGCGACCGAGGTGTCCCACCGGATCATCGAGGCCCTCGACGGGAAGCCGTCGAGCCGCACGGAGGCCGATTCGCGACGCGGCGCCGTGGTGCTGTTCCGTGCGCTGCCGCTGCGGCCGGCCGGCCAGGCGGCGGGCGCGTTGGTGCTCGTCCGCGACGTCACCGAGGTGAAGCGGCGGGACCGGGCGTTGCTGTCGAAGGACGCGACGATCCGTGAGATCCACCACCGGGTGAAGAACAACCTGCAGACGGTGGCCGCGCTGCTGCGGCTGCAGTCGCGCCGGACGTCGTCGGAGGAGGCGCGGCTCGCCCTGGCGGAGTCCGTGCGCCGGGTGACGTCGATCGCGCTGGTGCACGAGGCGCTGTCGATCTCGGTGGACGAGCGCGTCGACCTCGACAAGCTGCTCGACAACGTGCTGCCGATGGTCGGCGAGGTCGCCACGGCGGAGTCGCAGGTCGGGCTGTCGCGGAAGGGCTCGTTCGGGGTGGTGGTCGCGGAGATCGCGACGCCGCTGGTGATGGTGCTGGCCGAGCTGGTGCAGAACGCGATCGAGCACGCCTTCCCGGCGGGCCGGCCGGGCAAGGTCGAGCTGATCGTGGAGCGCTCGGCGCGGTGGCTGGACGTCGTGATCCGCGACAACGGGCGGGGGCTCCCGTCGGGGTTCTCGCTGGAGCGGTCGGACGGGCTGGGGCTGCAGATCGTGCGGACGCTGGTGGAGTCCGAGCTGCGGGGCTCGCTGTCGCTGCGGAAGGTGCGGGCGGAGACGTCGTCGACCCGCGTTTCGGGGACGGAAGCCGCGCTGCGCATCCCGCTGTCCCGCCGCCTCTGACAGCTCCCGTTCAGCGTGATGCCCGTGCAATCACGCTTGATGCCCGCTCAATCACAGGTGCTGCCCGTTTGCGCACGGGTTAGGCCCGGCGGCGCGTCAAGTGCGCACGGATCTCGCGTGCTTGGAGGCGGAACTCGCGTGATTGGGCGCGTGACTCGCGTGATTGGTGGGGCATCTCGCGTGATTGGGGAGGTATCTCGCGTGATTGGAGGGGCGACACGATGAAGGCCCGGCACCAGGTGCGTGGTGCCGGGCCGTTCAGCGCTTCGCGGGAGGACTTGAAGTCCCGGTGAGGTTTCACCGCACCCGTCGCCAGGTGGTTTCGCCTCGGTTGTTAAGCTCAAGCCGGGTAGGTATCACCCCAGACGGCGTGGGCACGACGAATGCCCGCCGGGTGAAATTCCTGTTCGGCTTGGGTGGATCTCGAGAAACTCAGGCGTTGGTACGCGTGCCGATGTGCGTACGGCGGCGCTTGAGAGCGCGTCGCTCGTCCTCGCTCATACCGCCCCACACGCCCGCGTCCTGGCCGCTGGCCAGAGCCCAGGCCAGGCAGTCGGAAGCGGAGGGGCAGCGGTGGCACACGGCCTTCGCCTGAGCAACCTGCGACAGAGCAGGACCGCTGGTTCCCACCGGGAAGAACAGCTCGGGGTCCTCGTCTCGGCAGGCCGCGTCGTGGCGCCAGTCCATGTTCGTGAGCTCCTTCATATGGCGCGGGAGGGCCGCGCCACAGTCGTCAATGGCGGTCGTGTTCTTGGGTGCTTGTGAATGCTTTCACGAAGCACCGCTTTCGACAAGGGTTTCCGCAACATCGGTGAGTCAGGTCACCCGGCCGAGCGACCCCTCTGACCTGCGGTTTCTCTCTGAAACAGCCGCCGGAAGGGAAGGCTGATGCGCTGAGTGGAGCTTCTCCGTCGACGAACGGCATCCTGCACTTATCCGCAGGCGATCAGCGGTCCCGTCGTCACACGATTACCGTGAGTGCATTCGGGACACTGAAGAATTCCACCCGAGTCCGCTGGCCGACGAGGTCGCCGTCCACCTGGAAGTTTACCGGTTCAGCTGCGTCGATGCGGATCATCGGCAGGTCATCGTGACGCACGAGACGCCGGCCGCGCTGGTTGCTCTTCGTAGCCAAAGCTTGGCGTACATGCTTGAACACGGTGGGCAACCCCAGACCGTTCAGCGCGAACAAACCCAATCCCGTCTCGAACGAGCAACCCGGGTTGAGGTGGATGGCGCGCTCGCCCAGGTAGCTCCACGGATCGGTGTTCGACACGAAAGCGGTCAACGCCTCGGCGGGTTCCTCGCCCGGGATGCGGATCGTGAGGGGCGGCCGGCCCAGCGGCGGCCGGAAGTAGGAGCGGATGGCGGCCCGCAGGTAGAGCCCGGCGGTGGTCTGCTTGCCGCGGCGCTTGGCGACCCGGCCGACGACGTCGGCGTCCCAGCCCAGGCCGGCGTTGAAGGTGAACCAGTGGCCGTCGGCCAGGCCGAGCCCGACCCGGCGCGAGCGGTCGTTCTCCAGCGCGTTGAGCAGCTGGTGGGTGGCCTCGAAGGAGTCCGCGGAGATGCCGAGGGCGCGCGCGAAGACGTTGGCCGAGCCGCCGGGCACCACGCCGAGCGCGGGGATCTGGCCGATTTCGGAGGGATCGCCACCACCGCTTCGGGGGGTCCGGGTGGCGGAGCCCCCGGCCCGGGGCGCGGCCCCGGATGGCACGGAATCCGCCAGCAGGCCGTTGACGACCTCGTTGACCGTGCCGTCACCGCCGTGCGCCACCACCAGGTCGATGCCGTCCCGCGCCGCCGAGCGCGCGACGGCCATCGCGTGGCCGCGGTAGTCCGTCTCGACCACGTCCAGCTTGACCTGGCTGGCGAGCGCGTGCGCCAGCACGTCCCGGCCACCCGCGGTGGTCGAGGTGGCCTGGGGGTTCACGACGAGGATTGCGCGCATTACCGCAGAGTAAGTGACTTCCGGCGGCCCGAGAACCTTCCGGCGCCGCATGGTGACGGGCGCAACCCCGGGGAACAGCACCTGCGAGACCCTGTGCCGGGCGGTCCTCCTTCACGTGCGAGTGTCCGCTCGTCGTGACAAGTGCACCCGGGCCGACCGCCCGCTCATCGACGACATCTTGATTTTCGACGCGCGGGCGGCCCCGCGAAAACGGCCGACCGGGTGGCATACGATCGCAGGAGCCTCACGCACGGTGACTCGCCCTGGTCGAGCTCGCTGTGCTCCCGCAAAGGACCCCGCCGAGATCCCCGGAAGGCCGCCGCAGTGAAGCTCTCGCCCGCTCCCCGTGAGGTCCGGCTGGCCGGCGTGGTCACCGCGGTTCCGTCGCTCGCCCTGCTGGTGTTCGGGGCGGTCGTGCTGGTGAACGGCCTGGGCGCGCCCGCGCAGCCGGGCAACAACGTCTTCGTCGAGTCGGGCACGTTCATCGTGGTGGCGCTGGCGTTCCTGGCCGCGTCGGCGGGGCTGGTCCTCGGGCAGACGTGGGCGCGTTCGCCGGGCGTGGTGATCGCGCTGATCGTGATCGGGCTCGGCTGGTACCTCCTCGGCCCGTCCGGCGAGCCGCTGTGGGGCGTCCCGATCGCGCTGCTCGGCATCGTGGCCCTGGTCCTGCTGTTCCGGCGGCCGTCACGGGCCTGGGCACTGGGCCTGCGCGAGGGCGAGACGGAGACGGAGGCGGCCGAACGCGGCGGACTCGCCGGCCGCCGCGCCGAGCGCGAGGGCCACGAAGAGGACTAGGCCTGGGCGGCCAAGGCCGTCAGGGGCCCGTCGGTGAGGCGGTTGACCGTCCACTCGTCCATCGGGACCGCGCCCAGTGCCTTGTAGAACTCCGTCGCGGGGTTCCAGTCCAGCACCGACCACTCGAGCCGCGCGTAGCCGTTCGCGACGCACTCGGCCGCCAAGGCCGCCAGCAGGGCCTTGCCCAGGCCCGAACCGCGCTGGGACTCCCGGACGTACAGGTCCTCCAGGTAGATCCCGTGCACCCCGCGCCAGGTCGAGAAGTTGAGGAACCAGACCGCGAAGCCGACGACCTCGCCGTCCACTTCGGCCACGTGCCCGAACAGCTTCGGCTCCGCGCCGAACAGCGCTTCGTGCAGCTGCGCCGGCGTCAGGTGGCACTCGTCCGGCGCGCGCTCGTAGTCCGCCAGCTCGTGGGCCAGGCCGACGGCCGCTTCGACGTCTTCGGGGCGGATCCGGCGGATGCGGTCGTCGGGCACGTCAGTCCTCCGCGGGCAGCAGGTTGAGGTGTTCGATCTGGGGTTCGCCGCGCTCGTCGCCGAGCACCGCGATGCCGGCCGCGTCGAGTCCGAAGTGGACGCCGGCGGTGGCGGGCAGGCCGAGCCAGCGGGCCACCAGCACGCGGCTGAAGTGCCCGTGTCCCACCAGGATCACGTCGCCGGCCTCGCAGGCCTGCCGGGCGCGCTCCAGCACGCGATCCGCGCGGGCGGAAACCTCCGAAGCGCTTTCGCCGCCGGGGATCGGGTGGGTCCACACCGTCCAGCCCGGCACGGTCTCTCGGATCTTCGGCGTGGTGACGCCCTCGTAGTCGCCGTAGTCCCATTCGGCCAGGTCCTCGGTGACTTCGTCGACGCGCAGCCCGGCCAGCGCGGCCGTGCGCAGGGCCCGGGCGCGCGGGCTTGAGAGCACCAGCGACGGGCCGCCCACCAGGCTGCGGAGGGTGCCGCCCGCGGCGCGCGCCTGGCCTTCGCCCGCCGGCGTCAGCGGGATGTCCGTGCGGCCGGTGTGCCGCCCGTTCAGCGACCATTCGGTCTGCCCGTGCCGGAGGAGGAAGAGACGGTTCGCCACGCGGCCGAACATACCCGGCCGTTTGCGCGGCGGCTGGCCGTCTGCTTAGCTACTGAACAGTAGCTTAGTTCGAGGAGGCGCCCATGCCCGAGACGCCGACGTTCGCGATGTGGCACCGGCTGGCCGGGAAACCGGGCGGAAAACAGCTGTTCAGTGCCGCGATGTGCCTGCGGGTGCCGTACTTCCGCACGGTGCTGCCCTCGGTGCGCGAGCTGCGGCCCGGCCACTGCGAGGTGACCGCGCCGAAGTGGTGGGGTGTCCACAACCACATCGGCACGTTCCACGCCATCGCCGCCTGCAACCTCGCCGAGATCGCGATGGGCATGCTCGCCGAGGCGACCGTCCCCACCACGCACCGCTGGCTGCCGAAGGGCATGAACGTCCAGTACGTCGCCAAGGCCGAGACGGGCCTGCGCGCGGTCGCCGCGCTGCCGGAGCTGCCGGAGTTCGGCGACGACGGCTTCGACCTCGAGGTCCCGGTGACCATTTCGGACCAGCACGGCAAGCCCGTGGTCACCGGGACGATCACCATCTGGGTGACGCCGAAGAAGCGTTAGAGCTGCTTGTACTGCACGTACGTCGTCTGGTGGAACGTGTTCTGCCCAGCCGGTGACGGCAGGCCCAGCTTCCGGTCGACGAGCTTGCCGAGCGGGCCGCAGCCCTGCGTCGCCGGGAGCGCGAGATCCGGGTCGACGACGCCGAAGTGGAAGGTCGGCGGGTTCTTCGACAGCACCGTCGGCGGCAGCGCCGGGTCGTCGTGGACCACCGAGTGCAGCGGCGCGGCCGCCGTTCCGATGCTGCATCCCTGGCGCAGCAGCGGGTGCCGCAGCACCGCGTAGAGGTCCAGCTCGCCGCGGCGTTCGTCGTTGCCCTGGAAGTCCGAGTAGCCGCCGTAGCGCAGCTGGAGCGTCGTGCCGGCCAGGCCGGGCACGCGCACCGGCTCGTGCCGCAGCGCGCCGAACACCTGCGCGTACTGGCCGTTCACGCGGCCTTCGCTGAACGTCAGCCGCATTTCCCCGAGCGGGACCTCCTGGCCGCCGATCGTCAGCTTTCCTTCGGAGACAAAGGCTTCGCAGCGCCACGTGCCCGGGTCGGCGTTCGCGGGCGGTGCCGGGCAGTCGGTGAAGTCGAACGTCGGGAGTTCGTCCGCGGACGCGGTGCCCGGCAGCAGGGCCAGTGCGGCCGCGGCCGCCCCCAGAGCGAGAAGTTTCATGGCGGTGAGCCTGCTCGGTCCGCGCGTCCCGGACATCCGGGATCGTCCCCAGGGAGGCCCCGGGATTCGTCAGGGGCCGAGCCGGGCCAGTGCGTCGACGAAGCCGTCGTCGGTGGCCGCGAAGAATTCGGCGTCCGCGGCTTCGACGTCCTTCAGCGCCTTCGCGACCAGTTCGAGGCCGGCCGGGGTGACTTCCAGGCGCTTCGCGCGGGCGTCGGCCGGGTCGTCGGCGCGGGCGAGCAGGCCGCGGTCGGCGAGCTTGCGGACGACCTGGCTGGTCATCATCGTGTCGGTGCCCGCCTGGTCGGCGAGCTGCCGCTGGGTGGGCGGCTCGCCCGCGCGGGTGAGCCACCACGTCGTCGTCAGCAGCACGAACTGGACGTGCGTGAGGTCGTGCGGGGCCAGTGCGGCCCGCATCGCCCGCTGCCAGGCCAGTGTCACGCGCCACAGCAGGAAGCCGGGGCTGCGCTCGGGGCCGGGCAGGCGGGACTCCGGGGCGGTCATACGCGTGAGCTTGCCTCAGCTTCGGCGAGGCGGGCCAGCGCGCGCATCGCGTCCGGCGTGTCTTCGGTGACCTGCGGGCCGAAGCCCTCGGGGCCGTCGACGGTGACGCGGTAGGTGATCCGCGTGCCGCCGTCGACCTCGGTCAGGACGTGCTCGAACCGCAGGAACGCGTCCGGCAGCCGGGTCTCGTCGGTGAAGCTCCGGCCCTCGGTGACCTCGGTCAGGGTGAACGGGATCGGCGGCATGCCGTCCATCGTCATCGTGCCGCCCGTCCCGACCGCGAAGGGGCCGTCGAGGACCACCGACCGGACGCCGTCGTCCCACTCCGGCCAGCGGCCGGTGTCGGCCCAGAGCGGCCAGATCGCGGTGGCCGGGGCGGTGGCGGTCTCGCTGTGCTCGTACTCGTAAAGTGCCATGCGAGCAGACTATATGCGCGCTTATTAAATGCGCAAGCGGCCCGGAGGCCGGAGTGGTGGTCAGCCGGCCGAGCGCAGCTTGTCGTAGTAGGCGACGCAGTCGGCGTACACCGGGAGCAGGCCCTGTTGCTCGGCCTCGGCCAGGGTCGGCGCGGTGCGGTCCTTGCCGGACAGGACCTGCTCGATGTCCGCGGGCCACGGCAGGTCCAGCGCGGGGTCCAGCGGGGTGATGCCGTGCTCGCCCGCCGGGTTGTACGGCTCGGAGCAGAAGTAGGTCATCACGGTGTCGTCCTCGAGGGCGACGAAGCCGTGGCCGAGGCCTTCGGCGAGGTACATGGCGCGGAACTCGCGCGAGTCGAGCACGACTGCGTCCCACTGGCCGAAGGTCGGCGACCCGACGCGGATGTCGACGACGACGTCGAGCAGCGAGCCGCGCGGGCAGTAGACGTACTTGGCCTGGCCGGGCGGGGTGTCGGCGAAGTGGATGCCGCGGATGGTGCCGCGCCGGGACACGCTGTGGTTCGACTGGCCGAGCCGCAGCGGGTGGCCGACGGCTTCGCGGAAGGCTTCCTCCTGGAAGGGGGCGACGAACAGGCCCCGGTCGTCGGGGAACGCCCGGGGCGAGAACTCGTAGGCGTCCGGGACGCTCAGCCGGCGGAATTGCATGTCATCACCTTATCGGGCGCCAACAAAACCGGACGGACGTCTTGGGAATTGCCGGGAAATTCGGCGCCGGTGTGACATGAACCGCACCGAGGGGTCACCGGCGGCGGGGGACCTGTCACAATGAACGAACCGCCGCGTCCGCGGCCATCGCCAGACCCACGGCACCGATGGCCGACGTGACGCCTCGCCGACAGGCCGGCGCTACCGCGCTGGGCTGCCGTGCCGGGATCCCCCACGGTTTCCCCTGCAAGCCGTGGTCCCAGCCGCATGCCCAGGAGAAATTCCAGTGAGCCAAGTCCGAACCGCGAGTTCCGTCATTCCCACTGGGGGAATGACGGAAACGACGACAGGAAACCCCATGACCGACCCCACCGGCGGTGTTGCGCCGGTCACCGACGAAGAGATCTTCACCGGGCACGAGGGCGGCAAGCTCTCGGTGGCGGCCACCCGCCCGATTTCCAGCCCGCGTGACCTTTCGATCGCGTACACCCCTGGTGTGGCGAAGGTGAGCCGAGCGATCGCCGAGGACGCGGCCAAGGCCAAGCGCTACACGTGGGCGGACAGGCTGGTCGTCGTGGTGAGCGACGGGACGGCGGTGCTCGGCCTCGGCGACATCGGCGCCAGCGCGTCGCTGCCGGTCATGGAGGGCAAGTCGGTGCTCTTCAAGACCTTCGGGGGGCTCGACTCGATCCCGCTCGTGCTGGACACGACCGACGTCGACGAGATCGTCGAGACGCTGGTCCGGCTGCGGCCGTCGTTCGGTGCGGTCAACCTGGAGGACGTCTCCGCGCCGCGGTGCTTCGAGCTGGAGGACAAGCTCAAGGAAGCGCTGGACTGCCCGGTCATGCACGACGACCAGCACGGCACGGCGATCGTGACGCTGGCCGCGCTGCGCGGCGCCAACCTGGTCCTCGACCGGGCGATCGCCGACCAGCGCGTGGTCGTCTCCGGCGCCGGCGCGGCGGGCGTGGCCTGCGCGAAGATCCTCCAGGAGGCCGGCATCGGCGACGTCACGGTGCTCGACTCCCGCGGCATCATCCACGCCGGCCGCGAGGGCTTGAACCCGGTCAAGGAGCGGCTGGCCGCGACGACGAACAAGGCCGGCCTGCGCGGCGGGCTGGCCGAGGCGCTGGAAGGCGCGGACGTGTTCCTGGGCCTGTCGGGCGCGACGATCGACGAGTCGCTGCTGGGCCGCATGGCGGGCGGCGGCATCGTGTTCGCGCTGTCCAACCCGGACCCGGAAGTTCACCCGGAGGTGGCCGCGCGGTACGCGTCGATCGTGGCCACCGGGCGCAGCGACTTCCCGAACCAGATCAACAACGTGCTGGCGTTCCCGGGCGTCTTCCGCGGTGCGCTCGACTCGGGCGCGCGGGCGATCACGGAGAACATGAAGCTGGCGGCGGCCGAGGCGATCGTCTCGGTGGCGATGGACGACCTGGGCCCGGACCGGATCGTCCCGTCGCCGCTCGACCCGCGGGTGGCCCCGGAGGTCGCGGCCGCGGTGGCGAAAGCGGCCGAAGCCGACGGCGTCACCGACTGAGCCCGGTTCGCGAAGGCGGCCCTTCCTGCTGGGAGGGCCGCCTTCGGCGGGTTCAGAGCAGTTCCGCCAGGCGGTGGCGGGGGACGTCGACCAGGCGCAGGTCCACCAGGTCGGCCGGGACGTCGAGGGAGACGTTCGCCAGGCGGGCGTGGGCCCGGGTGAGGACCTCGTCCTGGTGCGCCACCGCCTCCGCGACCACCACCGCGTGCCGGTTGTCCGGCGTGCTCCGCAGGTACCGCAGCGCGTACTTCCCCTGGACGAGTGACGCGAGCGCCTCCTGGGACGTCTGGTCGGCCAGGTCCGGGTGCGCGTTCGGCACGAGCAGGGCCAGGCGCCGGGCGTTCGTGCCCAGCAGCGTCCGCAGCAGCCACGGGCCCGGGTCGGCCGAGAGGTCCATCGCCACCGCGTCCCCCTCGGGGCCGGAGATCGACCAGTCCACCGGCCGCGACTCCAGCGCCAGGCCGCCCGCGCCCGCGATCTCCTTGAGCTTTTCCAGCAGCGCCGGTTTCGTGCCTGCCGCCTCCACCGACTGCGGCCCGTGCGTGTAGATCGCCTTGCCGCTGCGCATCTTCTTGGCTTTCGCCGTCGGCTGGCAGACGTACAGGTCCGCCGCGCTGCCGATCGCCTGCGCGCCGAAGTAGCGGTTGAAGCCCGGCAGGATCGCCTCGAACGTCAGCCCGAGGGTCGCCAGCGACCGCTGCACCTGCGCGCCCAGCGCCGGGTGCCGCGGGCTGTAGCCGTACGCCAGCAGCAGCCGTCCCTCGCTCGGCTCCCGCAGCGCCTGCACCCCGCGCGCCGCGAACAGCCCCATGCCTTCGGGCGTGTACGGCGGATCGCTGAACACGAGGTCGAACCGGCCCGCGAAGGCGGGCGGGAGGCCGACGCGCAGGTCCGTGTGGGCCGTCGCGATCCCGCGTTCGCCGCGGTCGTCCAGGTAGGCGAGCACGCGCTCGTCCAGGTCGACGACGGTCAGCGCCGCCGACGGGCAGACCGCGCGTACCGCCAGGGACGTCAGGTCGTGGTCGCCGAGGAACAGCAGCCGCGCGGAGGTGAGGTCGTACTGGGCGTCCAGCCAGAGCGCGCGGCGCAGCACGGTCTCGGGCGTGGCCTGCACGTGGTCGAGCGCGGCCAGCGGCGAGGGCACCTCGGCCACCCACTCGGCGACCTTCGGCAGCAGCTCGTGCGTCGCGACGGCTTCGTCGAGCGGGTCGGCGAAGCGCGGCGCGCGGTACTGCAGGTACGACGCCGCGACGCCGGGGGCGATGCGCAGGCGGTCGCCACTGCGGTCCAGGTCGTCGCCGAGGGCGGCGAGGACGGCCTCCACGCTGCGCCGGGGCGCCGTGCTCAGCCGCACCAGCTCGCCGAGGTCGTGGTCGCCGGTGCGCAGCAGGTCGAGGACGCGGTACAGCGGGCGGACGCCGACGCCGTGCGCGGCGAGGATGTCGTCGAGGGCCTTCACGGGCCTCAACCCTAGTCACCAGCCCTCGGAACAGCGTGCCAACCACCGCCGTCTCGGCTACGGTCGGTTGCACCGGACATGGGGAGTGGCAGTGACCATCGAATTCCGCGACGTGACCAAGCAGTATCCGGATGGGACGGTCGCCGTCGACAAGCTGAACCTGACGGTCGAGGACGGCACGATCACCGTGTTCGTCGGCCCGTCCGGCTGCGGCAAGACGACGTCGCTGCGGATGATCAACCGGATGGTCGAGCCGACCGGCGGGCAGGTGCTGCTCGACGGCAAGGACGTCGCCGAGGGCGACCCGGCGCTGCTGCGCCGCGGCATCGGCTACGTCATCCAGCACGCCGGTCTCTTTCCACATCGGACGGTGCTGGACAACATCGCGACCGTGCCGCTGCTTTCGGGCTGGGACAAGGCGAAGGCGCGCAAGCGGGCCGCCGAGCTGCTCGAGATCATCGGCCTGCCGGTCGAGCTCGGCAAGCGGTACCCGGCCCAGCTCTCGGGCGGCCAGCAGCAGCGCGTCGGCGTCGCCCGCGCGCTCGCCGCGGACTCGCCGGTGCTGCTGATGGACGAGCCGTTCTCGGCGGTCGACCCGATCGTGCGCGAAGACCTGCAGAACGAGCTGCTGCGGCTGCAGTCCCAGCTGGGCAAGACGATCGTGTTCGTTACGCACGACATCGACGAGGCCGTCCGGCTCGGCGACAAGGTGGCCGTGATGCGCGTCGGCGGCAAGCTCGCCCAGTACGGCACCCCCGCCGACGTGCTCCGGCACCCGGTGGACGACTTCGTGGCGTCGTTCGTCGGCCGGGACCGTGGCTACCGCGGCCTGTCGTTCCTCTCCGCCGAAGGCGTCGAGGTCAAGGAGCTGGAGCTGGTCGAGATCGGGGCCAGTGTCGCGGCGAGCGACGGCTGGCGGCTGGCGGTCAACTCCGAGAAGCAGCCCCGCGGCTGGCTGCCCCCGAACTCCACTGTGGACGGACCACTCGGCGAGGACGACCTCGTCGCCGGCGGTTCGCTCTGGGTGCGGGGGACACCGATCCGGGGTGCGCTGGACGCGGCGCTGTCGTCGCCCGCCAGCCTCGGCGTGGTCGTCGACGAAGAACACCGGGTGCTCGGCGCCGTGGTCGCGCGGCAGGTCCTGGACGTCATCGAGGGCACGCCCCAGGCGTCATGAGCTTCTTCGACGAGCTCGGGCGGTACCTCGGCAGCGCGAACAACCGCGGGCAGATCCTCGGTGACCTGGGGGATCACGTCTACCTCGCGTTGCTCCCGCTGGTGCTCGGCATCGTGCTGGCGATCGCGGCGGGCTGGCTCGGCTACCGCTGGGCACCCGCCCGGCAGGTGCTGATGGTGCTGGCCAACCTGCTCTACACGATCCCGTCGCTCGCGCTGTTCGTCGTCATCCCCGGCCTGATCGGGACGAAGATCCTGGACAGCGCCAACGTCGTCGTCGCGCTGACGATCTACACCACGGCGCTGCTGGTCCGGCCGGTGCTCGACGCGCTCGACGCGGTGCCGCCGCCGGTGATCGCGGCCGCCACCGCCGTCGGGTACAAGCCGGTGCGGCGGTTCTTCGCCGTCGAACTGCCGCTGTCGGTGCCGGTGCTGGCGGCCGGCGTGCGGGTCGCGTCGGTCAGCAACATCAGCCTGGTCAGCGTCGGCGCGCTGATCGGCACCGGCGGCCTCGGCGTGCTGTTCACCGACGGCTTCCAGCGCGAGTACTTCTCGCCGATCGTGGTCGGCATCGTATTGACGCTGGTGCTGGCCCTGGTCGTCGACCTGGTGCTGGTGGGCGCGCGAAACCTGCTGACGCCGTGGACCCGGGTGGGAGCGCCGTGATCACCGATCTCGTCCACTGGTTCGGCGACCCGGCGCACTGGTCCGGGCCGGACGGCGTCCCGCAGCGGCTGCTGGAGCACCTCGGCTACACGGCGTTGTCGCTGGCGATCGCGCTGGTCATCGCGGTGCCGCTGGGGTTGTTCGTCGGCCACACCGGCCGCGGCGGCGTCGCGCTGGTGAGCGCCGGCAACGCCATCCGCGCACTGCCGACGCTGGGGCTCGTGACGTTCCTGTTCCTGCTCTTCACCGAAAGTGTCACCTCGACGATCATCGGGCTCGTCGTGCTGGCCGTGCCGCCGATCCTGGCCGGCACGTACGCCGGGCTGCAGGCGACCGACCACGGCGTGGTCGACGCCGCCGAAGGCGTCGGGATGACCGGCTGGCAGCGGCTGTGGCAGGTCGAGGTGCCGATCTCGCTGCCGCTCGTGCTCGGCGGGATCCGCAACGCCGTGCTCCAGCTGGTGGCGACCGCCGCGGTGGCCGCGTACGTCGGACTCGGTGGCCTGGGCCGGTTCCTGCTCGACGGACTGGCCATTTTGGACTATTCCGAGGTGATCGCGGGCGCGTTGCTGACGACGGTGCTGGCGATCGTCCTGGACCTGCTCTTTTCCCTGCTGAACCGCGCTCTGGTGCCCCGGGGCGTCCGGCTCGCGGCGGCCGCGAAGAAGGTGACGGCGTGAAGCGGCTGGTGCTGCTGGTGGTTCTGGTGCTGGCGGCCGGTTGCGGCAACCCGCTGGCGGGCGGCGGCGAGGGCGGCCCGTCGGGGGACATCATCATCGGGGCGTCCGACGTCGGCGAAAGCCTGCTGCTGGCCCAGATCTACGCCGGTGCGCTGCGGCAGGCCGGTGCTTCGAACGTGACCGTGCGGCCGCCGGTGGGCAGCCGCGAGGTCGTCGTCAAGGCCCTGCAGGACAAGTCGCTGTCGGTCGTGCCGGACTACAGCGGGAACCTGTTGCGCTACTTCGACAAGGACACCACCGCGACGACGTCCCAGGACGTCTACGCGCAGCTGCGGCAGAAGCTCCCGGCAGGCTTCGAGGTACTGGACCAGGCGCCCGCCGAGGACAAGGACCTGCTCGTGGTCGGGCCGCAGCTGGCGTCTTCGGGTGTCAAGACGTTCTCCGACCTGGGAAAGCGCTGCGGTGAGCTGGTGTTCGGCGGGCCGGGCCAGTGGAGCAGCCGCTGGAAGGACAAGATCAAGTCGTTGTACGGCTGCGAGTTCAAGGAGATCCGCACGACCGACACCGGCGGCCCGGTGACGGTGGCGGCGCTGAAGTCCGGCGACGTCCAGGTGGCCGACCTGTTCAGCACGTCCTCGACGATCGCGGCGAACGGGTTCGTGCCGCTGGTCGACGACAAGAACATGTTCCCGGCGCAGAACATCGTGCCCTTGGTGGCCCGGGGAACGCTTTCGCCGGCGGAAGTGGCGGCGCTGAACCGGGTTTCGGCGGCGCTGACGACCGAAGAGCTCACGCGGTTGAACGTCCAGTTCACCGAGGAGAAGCGGAACCCGCTGGACATCGCGGAGGAGTTCCTCGCTCGGGCCTAGCGGACGTGCTCGCCGCGCTGGCGGAAGGCGGTGAGGAGCTTGCCCAGCGCGCTGGCGGCCGTGGCGGAGGTGTAGGGGCCAAGGGCCACGAGGGACGCAACGAGGGCGGCGACCTCGCCCGGGCTGAAGCTCACCGGTGGCACGACGGACGGCATCGTGAGCCGGTAGCCGCCGCCCGCGCCGCGCTTGACCTCGACCGGGACGCCGGCCGTGCGCAGCCGTGTGATGTCGCGTTCGACGGTCCGCACGGTCGTCCCGGTGCGCTCGGCCAGCACCCGGCCGCTGACGAACCGGGGTGTCCGCGCGCGCATCTCCTCGATCAGGGCGTGTTGCCGTTCGACCAGGGGCACGGCTTGGTGCAGCTGGGTCATCCCCGGGTAGCGGCCGGAGCCGACGAGCCGATCCATCCGTGGTCTCCTCAACCGACATCGCCTTGTCGGGAATCGGATCCTACGGTGCTCCCATGGTCATCGTTCGTCCTGCTTCGCACTTCGAAGACGTCGCCTCGATCCTCAACCCGAGCGGGAACGAGCGTGCCTGCTGGTGCCTCGCTTACCGCGTCACGTCGGCCGAGTACAGCGCGCTGCGCGGTGAAGCGCGGGCCGAACGGCTCCGCGGTCTGTGCACGGGCCAGTCCGCGCCGGGCGTGCTCGCCTACGACGGGGCCACGCCGGTCGGCTGGTGCGGGGTGTCGCCGCGGTCGAGCATGGAGCGGTTGAAGCGCTCCCGGACGATTCCGCCGCTCGACGACCTGGCGGTGTGGAGCGTGGTCTGTTTCGTGGTGCGCTCGTCGCACCGGGGCAAGGGGGTGTCGGCGGCGCTGCTGGCCGGGGCGGTCGACTACGCGCGTTCGTGCGGCGCCCCGGCGGTGGAGGGCTACCCGGTCGATCCGGAGGGCGCGCGCATCAGCTCGAGCGCGGCCCACGTCGGTACGACGTCCCTGTTCGAGGCGGCGGGGTTCGAACGGATCCGGCCGACCGGGGCGCGGGCCGATCGCCGGGTCCGCTGGCTGATGCGGCTGGATCTCCGCTGACCAGGGGATTGGCGTGGTTCATGGACAGAGAGCGCTAGCCCTGGGTGCCTGTGCGTCCGTCGGGCGCGTCCAGCAGGGCGCACACCCGGCGCAGCGTGGTGGTCCACGGCCGCGCGGTGACGACCGGGATCCCGAGTTCGGCGGCCCGCGCGGCCAGCCGGTCGCCGTAGCGGGCGCTGACCTGTGCCCGGCTGCGCTGTTCGCCCTCGGCCGGTTCCCGCTGCAGGTAGTTGGCCACCAGCCGGCCGGGGTCGGGCTCGTGCAGGAACACCGCGCGGACCCGGCCGCCTGCCGCCTGGCCGGCGAACGAGTCCTGCGCAGCGAGCGCGGGCAGCAGGTAGTCGCCCTCGATGACGACCGGGGTGTCGGTCTCCAGGTGGTTGCCGATCACCGCTTCCAGCGCCGGCTGCAGCGCCTCGGCCACCGCTATCTGCAGCTCCACCACCTCCGATACCGGCAGGCGGCCGGCGTCCGGGTGGGTGTCCCAGTAGTGCAACAGCGGTTGCCCGGCCGGGGTGGTCATCCGCTGCACGGCGAGGACGAGGTCGTCCACCTCGACGATCGGCACCTCGTACCGCCGGGCCAGCGGGTAGCTGACCTGGCTCTTGCCGGTGCCGGACGCCCCGCCCAGCAGCAGCACCCGCCAGTCACGCTCGTTCACCGCCCGTACCTTGCCAGGGGTCTCCGGCGCTCAGCCCTGCCGGGTGGGCCGGATGGTGAGGTCGCCGATCTCGACGTCGTCCGGCTGCTCGATGGCGAACGCGATCGCCCGCGCGACCGCGTCGGGGCTGATGCCGAGCGCGGCCATCGCCTGCTGGACCTGCTCGCGCTGCGCGGGGTCCTGGACGTAGTCGACCAGCTCGGTGCGCACGTACCCCGGCGAGATGGACGTCGTGCGCAGGACGCCGTCGGTCGACTCCTGCCGCAGCGCCTCCAGCAGCGTGCGCACGGCGTTCTTGGTGCCGGCGTAGACGGCCTGGGCCGGGACGATCTTCAGCCCGGACGTCGAGACGGTCGTGACGAAGTGCCCGCGGCCCTGCGTGCGGAACACCGGCAACGCGGCGGCGATCCCGTGCAGCACGCCGCGGAGGTTGACGTCGATCATCGCGTCCCAGTCGTCGACGTCGAGGGCGCTCACCGGCGCGATCCGGGCCACGCCGGCGTTGGCCACCAGGACGTCGAGACGGCCGAAGCGCTCGACGGCGAGGGCGACGAGCCGCTCGAGGTCGGCCCGGCGGGTCACGTCGACGTCCAGCAGCTCCGCGCGCCCGCCGTCGTCCCGGATCTTCCGCGCGAGCACTTCGAGCCGGTCGGTGCGCCGGGCACCCAGCACGACGGCCGCGCCGCGGCTCGCCAGCTCCACAGCCGTCGCCTCGCCGATCCCGCTGCTCGCGCCCGTGATGGCGACGACCTTGTCCAGTCCGTTCGACATGACACCTCCCGCTAAACTGACAACTGTCCGCTTAAGCCTACCGGACAGTTGTCCACTTATGCGAGGAGCTGGTCGTGCCGCGTTCGGACGCCGTCGCCAACCGAGAGCTGATCGTCGAGGCCGCACGGGCGGAGCTGAGCGAATCCAACGGCGCGGCCGGCGAGCTGAAGCTGCACCGGGTGGCCAAGGCCGCGGGCGTCGGGCAGGGCACGCTCTACCGGCACTTCCCGACGCGCGAGCACCTGCTGGCGGAGGTGTACCGGGCCGAGCTGACCCAGCTCGTCGACACGGTGGCGCCGCTGCTGGCGGAGCACTCCCCGCTGGCCGCGCTGTCCCGCTGGCTGGACAGGCTGGTCGAGTACGCCCGCGTCAAGCGCGGCGTGATGGCGGCGATCGAGGTGCCGGCGTGGCAGGACCTCTACGCCGGCCAGCACCACCGGCTCGACGAAGCGCTCGAAACGCTGCTGAACCGGGGGCAGGCCGCGGGGGAGATCCGCGCGGGCGTCGACGCCGCCGACGTCATCCTGCTGCTCGGGGCGTTGTCCCGGATTCCGGAAGCGGACTGGGATGCACGCGCGCCCCGGATCGTCGCGGTGATCGTCGACGGCCTGCGCGCATAGCGGCCGGCCCGGAAACCCGATTGCCGTCCGCCGCCGCCACGGGCAAGGTGGCGATCATGCTGATCCGCCGCGAAACGCCTGCCGATCAGGCGGCCATCCACGCCGTCCACCGCGAAGCGTTCCGGCGCGAGGAAGGCGTCACCCCGATCGAAGCGCCCCTCGTCGACGAACTCCGCGCCGAAGGCGACCTCCTCAACCCGCTCTCCCTCGTGGCCGTCCGCGGTGACACCGTCGTCGGGCACGTCTGCTGCAGCCGAGCGAGCCTCGGCGAGAACACCGGAACCGCCGTCGGCCTCGGCCCCCTCGGCGTGCTGCCGGAACACCAGGCCGGCGGCGTCGGCTCCGCGCTGGTGCACGCCGTCGTCGGCGCGGCGGACGCACTCGGGTACAGCCTGGTCGTCCTGCTCGGGAACCCGGACTACTACTCGCGGTTCGGGTTCGTCACGGCGTCGGACCTGGCCATCACCGCCCCGGACCCGCGGTGGGGCCGGCACTTCCAGGCGCGGACGCTGGCCGCCTACGCACCCACCCACGCGGGCGCCTTCGAGTACGCGCCCGCGTTCTCCCGGATCTGAACAGGAGCCGCGCATGTACGCACCCACCAGGTCGGTCGGCGTCCGGATCAACCGCGAGCAGCCGCCCGCTAAGCTGCGCGACCTCGCGCGCCAGGCCGAGGACGCCGGTCTCGAGGAGCTCTGGCTGGTCGAAGACTGCTTCTGGGCGGCCGGCGTCGCCACGGTCGCGACGGCGCTCGCGGTGACGTCGACGATCAAGGTGGGTATCGGCGTGCTGCCGGCCGTGGCGCGCAACCCGGCGATCGCGGCGATGGAGATCGCGGCGCTGGCCGAGCTGCACCCGGCCCGGCTGATCGCCGGGTTCGGCCACGGCGTCGCGTCGTGGATGCGGCAGATCGGCGCGTATCCGGCGTCCCCGCTGGCCGCGCTGGAGGAGACGCTGCTGGTGGTCCGGCGGCTGCTGGCGGGCGAGCGCGTCTCGATGGACGGCCGGCACGTCCACCTGGACGAGGTCGAGCTGGTGTTCCCGCCGTCGTCGCCGCCCCCGCTGGTGGCGGGCGTGCGCCGCCCGAAGTCGCTGGCGGTGGCGGGGGCGGCGGCGGACGGCACGATCCTGGCCGAGCCCGCCCCGCCGGAGTACGTCCGGACGGCGCTGGAGGGCATCGCTCCGGGCCGCGCGGCGGCCGGTGCGCCGGCCCACCACGCCGTGGTGACGTACAACTGGCTGGCCCTCGGCGATCGCGAGCGGGCGCGGATGACGGTGGCGGAGTCCTTGACGCCCGGCTCGCGGGTCCAGGTGGAGGGCCTGCCGTTCGCCGGCGAGCTGCTGGCGCTGCTGGACTCGGCGTCCACAGTGGACGAGGTGGCGGCCGGCCTGCGTCCGGAGTGGATCGACCGCCTGGCGATCTGCGGCGAGCTCGACGACTGCGCGGCGTCGGTCCGGGCGCTGCACGAGGCGGGCAGCGGCTCAGTGGTCCTGCTGCCGCTGCCGGGGGAGCCCCCGGAGAAGGCCATCGAGGACGCCGCCCACGTGGCGGCGGCCGTCCGCGGCTGACGTCCCGGAAATGAGTTCGTGCGGGACGGCGGCGGGATCTTCCTCGGCCTCAAGCCGGCCGCCGGCCGCTGAGGCGGGTCCGCACCCCCCCGGCCACCGGAACGGCTGACGATTTCGGGTGAACGGCCTGCTCGGCCCGCGCGAATGGCCTAGTGTCCGGTTCGTGCAGCAAGGACCTCAATACCCGTATCCGCAGTACCAGCCGCCGCCGCAGTACCCCGGGTACCCGCCGCCGAAGTCCGGTGGGAAGACCGCCCTCGTCGTCGTTCTCGTCGTGGCCGGGGTGCTCCTGCTCGCCGGGGTCGGGGTCGGGGCGTTCTTCCTGCTGACCTCCGACGACAAGCGTTCCTCGGCCGCGCCTTCCTCGACTGCTCCCGCCGGTGAAGCCGACAAGTACTCCTCGCTGCCGCGGTGCAGTGAGGTCGGGAGCCGGATGAACAACCTGCCGCCGTTGGACAAGGACGGCCCGGCCGAGCCGGCCAGCACCTCGGACGACAAGATCCAGCTCTCCCAGCTGAGCTGCTCGTGGATGAAGCCCGGCTCGTCGTCCGGCTCGCTGTCGATGTTCCTCGCGAAGTCGAACCAGCCCGGCTCGGGCGACGGCCCCGGCTACGCGAAGGCGGGCTTCGAGAACGCGGTCGACGCGGGCGCCAAGCCGATCACCGAGACCATCGGCAAGGCCACCAAGGCCGCCGACGTCGACTACGACCAGAGCGGCACCATGCAGTGCGGCGTGCGGTTCTACCAGGGCAACGTCGACGCCACCGTGGTCGTCACCGCCGCCGATCCGTCCGACCGCAACATCGAACGCTGCCGCCGGAACGCGCACAGCCTGGCCAAGGCCGCTTCCGAGTCCCTGCAGTAAAAGAACGGCCTCCCCGCGGCGAACCGTGGGGAGGCCGTTCTCTCGTCAAGCGATCAGTCGAACGCCTTCGCGATCAGCGCCTTCTGCTCGACCTCGTGCACCTTCGACGAACCCGCCGACGGGGCCGCCATCGGGCGGCGGGAGACGACCTGCAGGCCCGAGAGCACCTCCGGGAACTTCCGGGGCAGGTTCAGGCCGAAGAACGGCCACGCACCCTGGTTCTCCGGCTCCTCCTGGACCCACGCGACCTGCGACGCGTTCGTGTAGCGCTCCAGCGCCGCCAGCAGCTTCTTCTTCGGCAGCGGGTAGTACTGCTCGATCCGCACGATCGCGACGTCGTCCGCCTCGCGCTTCGCCCGCTCCGCCACCAGCTCCCAGTACAGCTTCCCGGAGGTCAGCAGCACCTTGCGGATCTTCGACGGGTCCGGCGTGACGTCGTCGATGACGGACATGAAGCGGCTTTCGCCGGTGAAGTCCTCGACCGCCGAGGTCGCCGCCTTGTTGCGCAGCATCGACTTCGGCGTGAAGACGACCAGCGGGCGCTGGATGCCGTCGAGGGCGTGGCGCCGCAGCAGGTGGAAGTAGTTCGCCGGGGTGGACGGCACCGCCACCGTCATCGAGCCCTCCGCGCACAGCGAGAGGAAGCGCTCGATGCGGCCGGACGTGTGGTCCGGGCCCTGGCCCTCGTGGCCGTGCGGCAGCAGCAGCACGACGTCCGAGCGCTGGCCCCACTTGGCCTCGCCCGAGGAGATGTACTCGTCGATGACCGTCTGGGCGCCGTTGACGAAGTCGCCGAACTGCGCCTCCCACATCACCAGCGCCTCGGAGTTCGCCACCGAGTAGCCGTACTCGAAGCCGACCGCCGCGTACTCCGACAGCGCCGAGTCGTAGATCATCACGCGGCCCTGGCCGTCGGCCAGGTTCTGCAGCGGCGCGTACTCCTGGCCGGTCTTGCGGTCGATGAAGACCGAGTGCCGCTGGGTGAACGTGCCGCGGCGGGAGTCCTGGCCGGACAGCCGGACCAGCCGGCCCTCCATCGCCAGCGACCCGAACGCCAGCAGCTCGCCGAACGCCCAGTCGATGTCGCCCTCGCGGGACATCTTGTGGCGGCGCTCCATCACCGGCTTGACGCGCGGGTGCGGCGTGAAGCCCTCGGGGACCTGGACGAACGCGTCGCCGATGCGCTCGATGACCTCGCCGGTGACCGCCGTCTTGACCTTGGCCGGCACCTGCTGCTCCTCCTCGACGGAGGGGCTGGCCTTCGCCGGGTGCTTCTCCAGCTCGCGGACCTCGTTGAAGACGTGCTCCAGCTGGCTGGAGAAGTCGCGCAGCGCGGCCTCGGCCTCCTCGACGGAGATGTCGCCGCGGCCGATCAGCGACTCGGTGTAGGTCTTCCGGACCGAGCGCTTCGTGTCGATGATGTCGTACATCGCCGGCTGCGTCATCGACGGGTCGTCGCCCTCGTTGTGCCCGCGGCGGCGGTAGCAGATCAGGTCGATGACGACGTCCTTGTGGAACGCCTGCCGGTACTCGACGGCCAGCTTGGCCACCCAGTGCGCGGCCTCCGGGTCGTCGCCGTTCACGTGGAAGATCGGCGAGCCGATCATCTTCGCGACGTCGGTGGCGTACTGCGAGGAGCGCGAGTGCTCCGGCGCGGTGGTGAAGCCGACCTGGTTGTTGACGATGACGTGCACGGTGCCGCCGGTGCGGTACCCGCGCAGCAGCGCCAGGTTCAGGGTCTCGGCGACGACGCCCTGGCCCGCGAAGGCCGCGTCGCCGTGCATCAGGACCGGCAGCACGGTGTAGCCCTCGCCGCCCTTGTCCAAGAGGTCCTGCTTCGCGCGGACGATGCCCTCGAGCACCGGGTCCACGGTCTCCAGGTGCGACGGGTTCGCCGTCAGCGACACCTTTGTCTCGCCGTCGCCGAACATGCGGAAGTACTTGCCCTCGGCGCCGAGGTGGTACTTCACGTCACCGGAACCGTGCGCCTGGCCCGGGTCGAGGTTGCCCTCGAACTCCTGGAAGATCTGGCTGATCGGCTTGCCGACGATGTTGGCCAGCACGTTCAGCCGGCCGCGGTGCGGCATGCCGATGACGACCTCGTCGAGCTCGTGCTCGGCGGCCTTGTCCAGCAGCGTGTCGAGCAGCGGGATCGCCGTCTCGCCGCCCTCCAGCGAGAAGCGCTTCTGGCCGACGTACTTGGTCTGCAGGAACGTCTCGAACGCCTCGGCGGCGTTCAGCTTCGAGAGCACGTACTTCTGGACCGCGGGGTCCGGCTTCTCGTGCGGGATCTCGACGCGCTCCTGGATCCAGCGGCGCTCCTCGGGGTCGAGGATGTGGGTGTACTCGATGCCGACCGTGCGGCAGTACGAGTTGCGCAGCACGCCCAGGATGTCGCGCAGCTTCATCCGCTCCTGGCCGGCGAAGCCGCCGACCGGGAACTCGCGGTCGAGGTCCCAGAGGGTGAGACCGTGGGACAGGACGTCCAGGTCGGCGTGGCTGCGCTGGCGGTAGTTCAGCGGGTCGGTGTCGGCCATCAGGTGGCCGCGCATCCGGAACGCGTCGATCAGCTCGATCACGCGGGCGGTCTTGTCGACCGGGCCGTCCGGGATGTCGGCGACCCAGCGGATCGGCTCGTACGGCAGGCGCAGGCTGGTGAAGACGTCGTCGTAGAAGCCGTCTTCACCGAGCAGCAGCTGGTGGATGCGCTTGAGGAACTCGCCCGACTCCGCGCCCTGGATGATGCGGTGGTCGTAGGTCGAGGTCAGCGTCATGATCTTGCTGATGCCGAGGTCGACCAGCGTCTTCTCGCTGGTGCCCTCGAAGGCGGCCGGGTACTGCATGGCGCCGACGCCGATGATGGCGCCCTGGCCGGCCTGCAGGCGCGGCACCGAGTGGTTGGTGCCGATGCCGCCCGGGTTGGTCAGGGAGATCGTGGTGCCGGAGAAGTCGTCGGCGGTCAGCTTGTTGTTGCGGGCCTTCTTGACGATCTCCTCGTACGCCTGCCAGAACTGCAGGAACGTCATGTCCTCGACGGACTTGACCGAGGCCACGACGAGGTTGCGGGACCCGTCCTTGCCCTTCATGTCGATCGCGAGCCCGAAGTTGACGTGTTCCGGCGTGATCGCGAACGGCTTGCCGTCGATCTGCTGGTAATGCCGGTTCATGTTCGGGAAGTCCTTCAGCGCCCGCACCATGGCGTAGCCGATGAGGTGCGTGAAGGAGATCTTGCCGCCGCGGGTGCGCTTGAGGTGGTTGTTGATGACGATGCGGTTGTCCGCCATCAGCTTCGCCGGGACCGCGCGCACGCTGGTCGCGGTGGGGACGCTCAGCGAGGCGTCCATGTTCTTGGCGATGGCCGCCGCGGCGCCGCGCAGCTGCTTCGACTCCGGCTCTTCCTTCTTCGCCTCGGCCTTGGGCTCGGCCTTCGCGGCCGCCGGCTTCGGGGCCGCCTTCGGCTCGGCCTTGGGGGCCGGCTTGGTGGGCGCGGCCTGCTTGGCCGCCGACTCCGCGTTCTGCACGGCCTTCGGCGACGGCTGGGTGGCCTGGCCGTTGGTGGCGGGCTTGGCGTCGGCCTGCTGCCGGGCGGTGTCCGCCTTGGCCTGCGCGCTCTGCGTCGGCTTGAAGTCCGCGAAGAAGTCGTGCCATGCGGCATCGACTGAGGAAGGGTCGGCGAGGAACTGGTCGTACATCTCTTCGACCAGCCACTCGTTGGGGCCGAACTGTGACGCAGGGCTGCTGCTGGACACGGCTGGGGCTCGCCTCTATCCGTCTCGATCTCGATCTTGAATCCGCTGATGCGCCTACCAGGCTAACCCCCTCGGTGACCGCGATGTGATGGAACCGGCCTGTGTGAGGCGTGGCGCACTAGGGTATCGGTCACTGACTCGATCAAGATGTGCTAAGGGAACCTTAAGCACTGGACCGGGTACAGGGTTCCCGGGCTCTTCCGCCCGGCTTCCCCCGGCCGCCGTCGGACGTTCACCGCGGTGGGTTCTGCTGGGGTCATGTGGCTGGTCGAATGTCCTTCGTTCTGGGACCAGGGCCTGGTGCGGCCGCTGGTGACGGAGTCCGGCACGGTCGTGCTCCGGTGCGATTCGTGCTCGGCGGTCTGGCTCTCGCCGTCCGACGTCGAGGAGATGGCGTGGGTCGAGCCCGATGAGCCGGACTGGCTGGTCGGGGCCGGGGTCCACGTCCGGCCGGGGACGGTCCGGTGGGCGTCGCGGCCGGACGTCGAGGCGGCCGGGCTGGGCTCGCTGAAGTGGCGGGCGCTGCCTTAGCCGAGCTCGTACGGCGGCTCGTGGGGGACGAGCTTGACCGCCAGGTGGAGCTGGTCGGTGGCCAGCAGCCCGGCGATGTCGCGGATCACCGGTGTGACGTCGCTGACGGCGGTGATCCACTCGTCCGGGAGCTCACTGCGGATCCGGATGGCCTGGAAGTTCAGCGGTGTGTGGTCGAGATCTCGCTCCGGCACCCACTCGACGTGCCCGGCGAGAGCCTGCTCAAAGCCCTCGCGGGTGAGGTCGGCGGCCAGGACGCGCTCGTGGCCGGGCTTGCGCCCGTTGTCGCTGTCGTGGGCCGCGAGCCGGAACGACGGCGTGACCAGCACCGAGCCCCTCGGCTCGAAGGCCTGCTTCTCGAGCGCGGCATCGGCGACGGCGGGCGAGCAGGCCAGGTAGACCCGCACGGTCCCGTCGGTCTGCGCGGCCCGGACCTGCCGGTCGGGCACCCGCTTCTCTTCGAACATGCCCGCCATGCTCCCAGGTTTCGGCGACACGAACCCGTATCCCGCGTGATTGGAGGCGGAACTCGCGTGATTGGGGCCGGAACTCGCGAGTTACGTCCCCAATCACGCGAGTTCCGGCCGGAATCACGCGAGTTACGGGTTCAGCCGAGGGACCAGAGGCGGGCGTAGTGGCCGTTGGCGGCCAGGAGCTCGGCGTGGGTTCCGGTTTCGACGATGCGGCCGTGGTCCAGGACCACGATGCGGTCGGCGCGGGCCGCCGTCGCCAGGCGGTGGGCGACCACGAATGTCGTCCGGCGGCGGGCGACCGTCTCCGTTGCGCGCAGGACCGCCGCTTCCGTCGAGGGGTCCAGGGCCGCGGTGGCCTCGTCCAGCAGCAACACGTCCGGGTCCACCAGCTCCGCCCGGGCCAGGGCCACCAGCTGGCGCTGGCCCGCCGACAGCGAGCGGCCGCGCTCGCCCACCGGCTGCAGGAAGCCCGAGGGCAGGGCCGCGACGCCGTCGAGCGCGCCCACCGCGCGGACCGCCGCCTCGACCTCCGCGTCCGTCGCCGACGGGCGGCCGTAGCGGACGTTGTCGGCCACCGTGCCCGAGAACAGGTGGGCCTCCTGCGGCACCACGCCCATCCGGCGCCGCAGGCCGGCCAGCTCGAACTCGCGGACGTCCGTGCCGTCGATCCGGACCTCGCCGCCGGTGACGTCGTAGTAGCGGGCCACCAGCTTCACCGCCGTCGACTTCCCGGCGCCGGTCGCGCCGACCAGCGCGATCGTCTCGCCGGCCGAGACGTCCAGTGAGAACTCCGCCAGCGCCGGGGTCTCCGCGCCGGCGTACGAGAAGTCGACCTCCTTGAACGACACTTCGCCGCGCAGCCGGGACGGCACCGCGACCGGCTTCTCGGCCGCCGGGACCGACGTCGGCGTCCGCAGCAGGTCGCCGATCCGGTTCAGGCCGACGCTCGCCTGCTGGTAGCTGTCGAACACCGCCGACAGCTGCTGGATCGGCGAGAAGAACTGCTGCAGGTACAGCAGGAACGCCAGCAGCACACCGGCCGACAGCGTGCCCGCCGACACCCGGTTCGCGCCCGCCACCAGCACCGTCGTCGTCGCCAGGTCCGACATCAGCGCCACCAGCGGGAAGTACGTCGCCACGTACCGCTGGGCCCGCAGCCGCGAGCGCCGGTACTCGTCACTGCGCGAAGCGAACGCCTCCGCGGAGCGGTCTTCACGCGTGTACGCCTGCGCGACCCGCAGCCCGCTGACGTTCTCCTGCATGTCCGCGTTCACGACGCTGACCCGCTCGCGGGCCTCGTTGTACGCCTTCGACGCCGACCGCCGGAAGATCACCGTGGCCACCGCCAGCACCGGCACCATCGCCAGCGCGTACAGCGCCAGCCCGGCGTCGGTGACCAGCAGCGCGGCCGTGATCCCGGCCAGCGTCAGCGCGCTGACCACCGCGGTGGCCAGGCCGGTCTGCAGGAACGTCGAGAGCGCGTCGACGTCCGTCGTCATCCGGGTCATGATCTTCCCGGACAGCTCCCGCTCGTAGTAGTCGAGCCCGAGCCGCTGCAGGTGCGCGTAACTGCGGACGCGCAGTGCGTACAGGACCGTCTCGCCCACTCGTGAGGTCAGCCGCGTCTGCGCGAAGACCACCAGCCAGTCGGCCGCGATCACCGCGGCGCCGATGCCGGCGGCCAGCCAGATCATCCACTCGACGCCCGCGCGGACGCCGTGGTCGACGCCGAACTGGTACAGCCCGGGGAGCGCGATCGACGCCAGCGCGTCCGCCGCCACCAGCGCGATCACCACGGCCAGGGGCCAGCGGACCGGCCGCAGCAGCCCGGCCAGCCGGAACTTCGGGTCGGGCGCGGTGACGTCCACGCCGGGCAGCCGCGGCTGGTCGACCGCCGCCGGGAGCCTGCGCACGCCCTCGATCAGTTCCGGCGTCGGCGGCACGTCCAGGCCGCCGCCCCCGCCGACGAACCCGCTGCTGTTCGGGTCGCCGCTGCGCATCCGCGCGGCTTCGGCCAGCGCGTCGACCTCGTCCTGGCTCTCGTCGCGCGGCCACAGCGAAGGCGTGACCCCGTCCTGGCCGCAGTCCAGGCCTTCGCAGCGGTGCTTCTCCTCGACGTCGTCGCCCGGGCCCGCGACCAGCTCGCGGAACAGCGGGCAGCGTGCCATCAGCTCGGCCTCGGTGCCGACGTCGACGACGCGGCCCTCGTCCAGCACCGCGATCCGGTCGGCCAGGGCCAGCGTGGAGCGCCGGTGCGCGATCAGCAGGGTGGTCCGGGTCGCGGTGACCGAACGCAGGGTGTCGTGGATCGCCGCCTCGGTGACGGTGTCGATGGCCGAGGTCGCGTCGTCGAGGACGAGGATCCGCGGGTCGGTGATCAGTGCCCTGGCCAGCCCGAGCCGCTGCCGCTGCCCGCCCGAAAGCGTGAGCCCGCGCTCGCCGACCAGCGTGTCGTACCCCTCCGGCAGCGCGCGGATGAAGCCGTCCGCCTCCGCGGCCCGCGCGGCCGCGACGACCTCCTCCTCGGTGGCGTCCGGCCGGCCGTAGGCGATGTTGTCGCGGATCGACGAGGAGAACAGGAACGCCTCCTCGAACACCACGCCGATCGCCTGCCGCAGCTGCCGCAGCGGGACGTCACGGACGTCGAGACCGCCGACCCGGACCGCGCCCTCGTGCACGTCGTAGAACCGCGGCAGCAGCAGGGAAATCGTCGACTTCCCCGAGCCCGCGGTGCCGACCAGTGCGAGGGTTTCGCCCGGGTGCGCGGTGACCGAAAGCCCGTCGAGCACCGGCTCGCTGCGGGTGTAGCCGAACCGGACGGCGTCGAGCTCCACGCCCAGCGGCCCCTCCGGCAGCGGCCGCGCGTCCGGCGCGTCGACGACTTCGGGCTGCGCATCGATCAGCTCGTACACCCGCTCGGCGCCGGCGCGGGTCAGCTGCGCCTGCACGACCAGGCCGGACAGCATCCGGGCCGGGCCGATCAGCGTCGCGAGGTAGGTGGCGAAGGCGAGGAAGGTGCCGAGCGTGATCGACCCGTTCAGCGCCAGGACGCCGCCGATGCCGAGCACGGCGACCTGGCCCGCGGCCGGCAGGGCGGCGGTGGTCGCCGTCGGGACCGCGGACAGCTTCGCCGCGCGAAGCCGCTCGCCGAACAGCTTGCGCGCGGTCGCCTCCAGCTTCGAGACTTCCCGCGATTCCTGGCCGAAGCCCTTGACCACCCGGACCCCGGTGACGGTCTCTTCGACCTGCTGCGCAACGTCCGCCGCGCGCTGCTGCGCCGACCACGTGGCCGGGAAGAGGCGCTTGCGGCTGCGCGTCACGATGATGCCGACCGCCGGCGTGACGACCAGCGCGATCAGCGTCAGCACCGGGGACAGCCACAGCATCGCGACGAACGACAGCAGCGCGAAGACCACCGAGCCGAACGAGAGCGGGACCTGCATCAGGATGCCGGTGACCAGCTGCAGGTCGGAGATCGCGCGCGAGGCCACCTGGCCGGTGCGCAGCGCGTCCTGCTTTCCGCCGTCCAGCCGCGAAACGGCGTTGAAGACCCGCTGGCGCAGATCGTGCTGCACGTCGAGCGCGAGCTTCCCGCCGAGGTAGCGGCGCGCGAACGCGGTGCCGAAGGCGACCAGCTGCAGCGCGACCAGGAAGACGGCGATCCCGGGCAGGCCGCCGGTCTGCCCGGCGACCGCGTCGTCCACCGCCGTGCGCACCAGCAGCGGGCTCGCGGCCTGCACACCGACGCCGACCGCGGCGGCGAGCAGCGACAGCACGACGAGGACGCGGTGCTCCCACGCCGCCGCGGACAGCCGGCGGATCCAGCCGGCTGTCTCGGTGGGTGGGAGCTCTTGACGGGAGCGAGGCGGAGCGACGGTCACGTTGTGACAGTAAGCGCCACCACCGACAAAATATTTCCCCGAACGCGGAGAAGGCCACCTCGAGCTGCTCGAGGTGGCCTTCCGGGACGGCGGGGACTACGTGATGTCGCGCCTCTGGTTGCCCGCCCAGCCGAGGCCGAAGAACACCATCGTCCAGGCGAAGAAGATCAGCGCCGACGCCCACCACGAGATCACGCCCGGCGAGCCCGCGGCCAGCTGCAGGCCGAGCGCCGACCAGTGGTCGACCCCGCCCGGCAGGTTCAGCGAGTTGATCCCGAAGGCGTCCGCCGCGATCCCGCCCACGATCCCGTTGGCGGTGCCGTTCGGCAGGATCCCGCCCAGGATGTCGGCCGGTCCCCAGAGCGCCACGACCAGCACGTTCTCCACGATCAGGAACCACACCAGGAACAGCACCACGGCCAGCGGCACGCTGCGCAGCACCGCGCCGAACCCGATGCCGAACAGCGTCACCAGCACCGACGCGAGGACCGTCCCGCCGAGCGCGGCCAGCCACTGGCCCGCGCTGGGCCACCGGCTGGAGTCGACCGAGGCCATCACCGCGATCGCCGAGACGCCGGCGCTCACCACGCCGTAGATCGCGCCCCAGCCCACGTACGTGAGCATCTTCGCGGTCAACGCCGTGACCCGGTTCGGGGCGGTCAGGAACGTCGTCGTGATCGTCTTGCTGCGGTACTCGCCGGCCAGCGCGAACACGCCGAACAGGCCGGGGATCAGCTGCGCGATGTTCACGCCGTGCGCGAACGCCAGCAGCCCGACCGGCAGCTTGCTCGCGTCCAGGCCGACCGCGGCCGCGATCTCGCGGGCGTCGGAGCCGCCGATGTAGTCCACGAAGTTGTTCGTGAGCTTGCCCCAGAAGAAGGTCAGCCAGAACGCCACCAGCGCCAGCGGGATCAGCAGCACCCACCACGTGTTCAGCGACAGCGTCTTGCGGAACTCCGCCTTGATCAGGTTGCCCATCACTGCTGCGGTCCTCCCCAGTACTGCTGTTGCTGCTGCGGGCCCGACGGCGGGCCCTGCTGGTAGTGCTGCTGCGGCGGGTACTGCTGTTGCGGCGGGCCCTGGTACTGCGGCTGCGGCGGGTAGCCGGGCGGCGGGTACCCCGGCGCGCCGGTGTACTGGCCCTGCGTCAGCTGGAAGAACATCCGCTCCAGGTCGACGTGCTCCTCCTGCATCCCGTAGACCGCGATCCCGGCCTTGGCGGCGATGTCACCGATCTGCTGCACGCTCGACCCGGCGACCGCGACCCGGCCGTCCGGCGTCGGCGAAACCCCGGTGATGCCGTTGTCCTGCAACGCCTTCACCAGCGCCGACGGGTCGGCAGGCTGCACCAGCACCCGCGACTGCTGGCTCTTGCGCAGCTGCTCCAGCGGGCCGTAGTAGCGCGTGACGCCCTGGCTGATGATGACGACCTGGTCGATCAGCTGCTCGACCTCGTTGAGCAGGTGGCTCGACACCAGCACCGTCCGCCGCTGCTCCCGCGCGTAGGACCGCAGGAAGTTGCGCAGCCACAGGATGCCTTCGGGGTCGAGGCCGTTCGTCGGCTCGTCGAGCACCAGCACCTGCGGGTCGCCCAGCAGCGCCGTCGCCAGCGCCAGCCGCTGCCGCATGCCGAGCGAGAACCCGCCCGCCTTCCGGTCCGCGGCGCTGCCCAGCCCCACCAGGCCGAGCACCTCGTCGGCGCGCCTGTCCGGCACGCCGATGGCCGCGGCGTACACCCGGAGGTGGTTGCGCGCCGTCCGGCCCGGGTGGAAACCCTCGTTCTCCAGGACCGAGCCCACCACCCGCGCCGGGTTCCCCAGCTGCGCGTGCGGCCGTCCGTTGATCGTCGCCGTCCCCGATGTGGGTGTCACCAACCCGAGCAACATGCGCAACGTCGTCGTCTTGCCGGCGCCGTTCGGGCCCAGGAAGCCCGTCACCGAACCCGGTTCCACCGTGAAGCTCAGGTTCTGCACGGCGTTCACGGCGCCGAACTGCTTGCTCAGGTTCTGCACCACAATCCGGCCACTGCCGTCGTGCATACCGTCCCCTAACGTTCCCCGCTGATGCGGCGTCATCCTGCCCTACCGGCGCCGCTCGCGCGCACGGAACGCGCGAGAGCGACCTTCGTCACTTTCCGCTACTGGCCAGTACGGCTCCGGGCGGCTCTGACCAGAGGGTTTTCGATCTCCGGCAGATCAACTTGGTAAAGAATTCGTGCGACTTGCCGACCCGGTGCAGCCAAGTCCGCCGAAGCCCTCTAAGCTAGGTATCGGCGGCCCGCTCCCAGTGACCCCCAGGCTGGTTGAGCGGGTCGCCCCTTCGTCTCTGCATCGCGGCTTCGCCGCTCATGTCGACTTTGTCGTTTCTCCCGGGGGGCCGAGCCCCCCGGACCCCCACGGTGCCTTGTGCTCGGCTTCCAGCCCTGCCGCGGTCCCTCTGGCTTCCGGGCCTGCTGTGGCCCGTCTGGCTTCCAGGCCTGCTGTTGCCTGGCTGGCTTCCAGCCCTACCGCGGCTTGTCTGGCTTCCGGGCCTGCTGTGGCCTTGTGCTGGCCTGTGACTCTGCCGCGGCCCTGCGTGGTGGCTGGTGGGGGCGGGCGTGCTGGGTTGTTGGGTGGGGGCTGGGCTGTGGCATCTTTGCTCGATGCGGATCTTGCTCGTCGAGGATGAACGGCGGCTGGCTGAGGCGCTGCGGGCCGGGCTGACCGCCGAGGGGTACGCCGTCGATGTCGCCCACAACGGGCGGGATGCCGTCTGGCACGCCGGGGAACGTTCCTATGCCGCCATCGTGCTGGACATCATGCTGCCCGGGCTGAACGGCTATCGCGTCTGCCGCCGGCTGCGGGAGCAAGGGAACAGCACTCCCATCCTGATGCTCACCGCCAAGGACGGGGAAGACGACGAGATCGAGGCCCTCGACACCGGGGCCGACGACTTCCTCCCCAAGCCCTTCTCCTACGGCGTCCTGCTCTCCCGGCTGCGCGCGCTGATCCGGCGCGGGGGCGCCACCCGGCCGGGTGTCCTCAGGCTGGGCGACCTCGAACTCGACCAGGCCGACCGGACCTGCCGGCGCGGCACGGCCGACATCACCCTCACCGGCAAGGAGTTCGCCCTCCTCGCCTACCTCATGCAGCGGCCCGGCCAAGTCGTCACCAAGGCCGAGCTGCTCGACAACCTCTGGGACTTCGCCGCCTCCGCCACCACCAACCTGGTGGAGGTGCACGTCAGTGCGCTGCGGCGGAAGATCGACGTCCCGTTCGGGGCCGAGACCATCCGGACGGTCCGCGGTGCCGGCTACCACGTGGTGACCACCGGTGCCTGACTTCTGACGCTCGACCCGGTTCCGCGTCGCCGCCACGGCCTTCGCCGCCTCCGGCGTGGCGCTCGGCGCGGTTTCGGCGTGGTTCGTCCTCCAAGCCGAGAGCCGCCTCGAGAACGCCGTCGTGCTGTCCGGCTTCCTGATCAGCACGCCGGCGCTGCGCGAAGAGGACCGCACCGGCCGGGTTTCGCTGCGCGGCTTCCACGTTCGGCGCTGCTGCTCGTGGCCGGGCTGGGCAAGGCCGTCGCGACCTCCGCCGTGGCGCTGCTCTTCGCGTGCGGGTTGCGGAGGTGGGCCGAGCTGCCTTCGATCGCCTTCGGGCGGCGGCTGCCGGCAAAAGGGGAGCGGGCCCCTGCCGCGGTGCGGCAGGGGCCCGCTCGGGCGGAACAGCTCAGGCGAGGACGGTGTCCAGCGGCGTGTGCGGCAGGTCGTGGGCCACCGCGACCGGGCCGTTCGTCAGGGCGCCGTCGTGCGTGTTGAGGCCCTTGGCCAGCGCCGCGTCGGCCTGCAGTGCGGCCTTCCAGCCGTGCTCGGCCAGCTGGACCGCGTACGGCAGCGTGACGTTCGTGAGGCCGTAGGTCGACGTCCGGGGCACCGCGCCCGGCATGTTCGCCACGCAGTAGAAGACGGACTCGTGCACGGTGTAGGTCGGCTCGTCGTGCGTGGTCGGGCGCGAGTCGGCGAAGCAGCCGCCCTGGTCGATCGCGATGTCGACGAGCACGCTGCCCGGCTTCATGCGGGCCACGAGGTCGTTCGAGACCAGCTTCGGCGCCTTCGCGCCGGGGACGAGCACCGCGCCGATGACCATGTCCGCCTGCAGGACGGACTCCTCGACCGACAGCCGGTTCGACGTCACCGTGCGGATGCGGCCGCCGAAGTCGTTGTCGATCTGACGGAGGCGGTCGACGTTGGTGTCCAGGATCTCGACGTCCGAGCCCAGGCCGAGCGCGACGCGGGCGGCGTTCAGGCCCGCGACACCGCCGCCGATGACGACGACGCGCGCCGGGTGCACGCCGGGGATGCCGCCGGGCAGGACACCGCGCCCGCCGCTCGGCTTCATCAGGGAGAACGCGCCGACCTGCGGGGCCAGCCGGCCCGCGACCTCGGACATCGGGGCGAGCAGCGGGAGCGCGCCGCCCGCGGTCTGCACCGTCTCGTAGGCGATCGCGGTGGTGCCGGCGGCCAGCAGCGCGTCGGTCAGCGGCCGGTCGGCGGCGATGTGCAGGTAGGTGAAGAGGACCTGGTCGCGCCGGAGGCGGCCGTACTCCTCGGCGATGGGCTCCTTGACCTTGAGGACGAGCTCGCCCTCGGCCCAGGTTTCGTCGGCGGTGGTGAGGATCTTCGCGCCGGCGGCGACGTACTCCTCGTCGGTGATGGACGAGCCGACGCCGGCGCCGGTCTCGACGAAGACGTCGTGCCCGCGGCCGACCAGCTCGTGCACCCCGGCCGGGGTCAGTGCGACCCGGTATTCGTGCTTCTTGATCTCACGGGGAACGGCGATACGCATGGTCGGCCTCCTGGGTCGGTCTTGCGTCCGGAATCAGTGCGGTGCTGGCACTCACGGTGAACCACCCGGACGGCGGTGTCATCGTGCTGACAGGACAGTTCTGGACGGTATTCGTGGTGCTGTTCGCACAAGCCGCTTGACCTCGACTTCACTTGAAGTTGCAGCGTTGGCGGTATGCGCGCGGTGTGGTTGAGAGAGTTCGGCGGTCCGGAGGTCCTGGTCCCGGGGGAGGCGCCGGACCCGGTGCCCGGGCCGGGGCAGGTGCTGGTGGAGGTGGCGTTCGCGAACACCACGTTCGTCGAGACGCAGTTCCGGTCGGGTGCGCCGGGGCCGTTCCGGGCTTCGCTACCGGTGATCCCGGGCAACGGCGTCGGCGGCGTGATCAGCGCGGTCGGCGCGGGAGCGGACCCCGGGCTGGCGGGACGGCGGGTGGTCACGGCGACGGGCGGGTCCGGCGGGTACGCCGAGCGCGTCGCGGTGGACGCGGCCGCGGTGTTCGAGGTGCCGCCCGCGCTGTCGCTCGACGCGGCGGTGGCGCTCCTCGCGGACGGCCGGACGGCGACCGGCTTGGTGCACGCGACCAGTGTGCGCCCGGGCGACCGGGTCCTGGTGGAGGCGGCGGCGGGCGGCGTCGGCGGCCTGCTGGTCCAGCTGGCGAAGGAAGCGAGGGCCACGGTGATCGGCGCGGCGGGCGGGCCGGCGAAGGTGGCCCACGTGCGCGGGGCCGATGCGGTGGTCGACTACCTGCGGCCGGACTGGACGTCCTCGGTGGGCCCGGTGGACGTGGTGTTCGACGGCGTGGGCGGCGCGATCGGCACGGCGGCGTTCGGGCTGGTGCGCCCGAGTGGCCGGATGGCGGCCTACGGCCTGGCGGGCGGTTCGTGGGCCGAAGTGTCCTCGGAGGACGCTGCGGCGCGAGGGGTTTCCCTGGTGCGCTCGATCGGGTCGCCGTCGGAGCTGCGGGGGTTCACGGAGTCGGCGCTGGCGGCGGGGGCCGCCGGCCGGCTGGTCCCGGTGATCGGCCAGCGCTTCCCCCTGGAGAAGGCGGCGGACGCCCACGCGGCGATCGAGTCGCGCACGACGGTGGGGAAGACGTTGCTGGTGCCGTGATCGACGACTTCCTGGCCCGGCCGCTGACGGCGCGGGTGGCCACGGACGGCCCGACGGTCCGGCCGGTCTGGTACCTCTGGGAGGACGGCGCGTTCTGGATCCTCAGCGGGCCGTGGTCCCGCCTGCCGGCGCTCCTTCGCGAGCGGCCGCGGATCGCGCTGACGGTGGACGTCTGCGAGCTCGACACCGGCGTGGTCGTGCAGGTGCTGGCGGGCGGCGATGCGGAAGTGCGGCCGTTCGACGTGGCGCGTGGCCGGCGGAAGCTGGTGCGGTACCTGGGGGCGGACGAGGAACGGTGGGATCCGCGGTTCCGCGAGTACCTGCACGGGGACGTCGGCGCGGTGTGGGTTCACCTGCGGCCTTCGCGGCTGGTGGTGAAGGACCTCAGCTTCCGAGTGCCGTGAAGGCCTCCTCGAGGAGCTCGAGAAGGCCTTCACGGGTTCCGCCGCGGGAAGACGGAAAACTCAGGCGCGGTAAGCCGACCACGCGCTGTTCATCCGCGTGGCCTGGCCCGCGGTGAACTCGTACATGCAGCTGTCGTAGCTGTAGTCCATGAAGTTGTGCACCGGGTCCTTGCCCGTCGACGAGCAGGTGTCCTTGTTCGTCGGGCAACCGGATGTGGCTGTCGCTTCGGCGGGGGTGTCCGACACGTAGTCGCCCGAACCCGAGCAGCCGCCCTGGAACGTGTGGTACAGGCCCATCCAGTGGCCGACCTCGTGGGTTGCCGTGTCGCCCTCGTTGTAGTTCGTCGCCGAGCGGCCCGGGAGGGACTCGTCGAGGATGACCACGCCGTCCATCTTCGGCTGCGAGCTGTAGTTCGACGGGAACGTCGCCCAGCCGAGCAGGCCGCCGCCGAGGCTGGCGGTGTAGATGTTCAGCGCGTTCTTGCCGCCCTTGCGCAGCGCGTTCTTCATGTTGCGCTCGGCCGAGGTGCCGTCGGTGATGCCGTTGTACCAGGTCGAGTTGTTCGTGTAGTCGGTGCCGGCGAGCGAGAAGCTGAAGCCGCTCGACGCGTACGCGCTGTTCAGGACCGAGATCTGCTTGCTGATCGTCGCCGACGGCAGGTTGCCGGTCGAACCGCTGGTGATCACGTGGAAGTACACCGGGATCGAGACCGCGGCCGCCTGGGCCGCCGACGCGGAGAACGCCGTGCGCTTGCCGGCCAGCTTGCTCTGCAGGTCCGCTTCCATGCGGGCCGCCTCGGCCGGGGACACCGTGTCGGCGTGGCCGTCCTTGCTGCGGTCCGCGGCGTGGGTGGGGGTGAAGCAGTCGCCGCTCGGCGCCGCGACGGCGCTTCCGGCTCCTGCGGCCGGGACGACCAGGGCGACCAGGGAGAGCGCGGACACCGCACCCAGCTTGACGGCCCGACCGAACCGCTCCGAACTGCTCATGGACGAACTCCTCTGCCACGACCCGGCTACCCCGGGTGGTCAGGAGAAAATGCGGCACGCAATCTTCGAAATCCACCATCTTTCGGCGGGAAAAGACAATCGGAACGATCGGCGCGATCCATGCGGAGTAACGCATAAGGTCGGGCGTTGCTCCGAACGGCCCATCAGCTCCAGCGCACGGCCACGAGCTGGGTCAGCAGCGCCAGCCGGACGTCGGGGTCGTCGAGGTCCAGCGGCACCAGCTCGAGGAGCTTCCGCATCCGGTACCGCAGGGTGTTCGGGTGGATCCGCAGCTCCCGCGCCGCCGCCCGCGGGTCGCCGGGGTGCCGCAGCCACTCGTAGAGCGTCTCGACGTAGCCGGCCTTGCCCGATTCGTCGTGCGCGCGCAGGGTGCGCAGCGGGCCGAGGTCGGCGACCCGCGCCGCGGCCGCCGCCGTCGCGCCGCGGTGCAGCGTCAACGCCGTCCAGGCCTCGTCGAAGGCGATCACGCGCTCGGCGAGGATCTCGGCGCGCAGCAGGCCGAGGGCTTCCTCGGCCTGGGCGCGTGACGCCGAGAGGTCGCCGATCCCGCCCGGTGAACCCGCCGCCGCCCGCGGGGCACCGCCGCGCCGGGACGCCGGTTGCAGGGCCAGCGCCTGCCGCAGCTCGGACCAGCCGCCCGGCCCCGGCCGGTCCGGCACCACGGCGTAGAGCAGCCCGCCGAGCTCGGTCGCCACCGGGCGGCTGCCGATGCCCTGGGAGATCCGTTCGAGCAGGGCGAGCCGCAGGCCCTCCGCGTCGCGGCCGTCGCCCCCGGTGACCTCGATGACGACCACGCGGTGCGGCTCGTCGGACAGGTCCAGCTCCGCCATCGCCTTGCGCGGGTTCGCGCTGCCTTCGAGCACCGCGCGCAGCAGCTCGGCCGACGCGCGGCGCTGCGCGTCGGTGTGCGCGCGGCGCCGCAGCAGGTGCAGCGCGACGACCGGGGCCGCGTCGGCGAAGGCGGCCGCGCGCTCGTCGGACACCGGGCCGGCGACCACCGCCCACATCGAGCCGAGCAGCTCGCCGCCCATCCGGATGGGCACGATCAGCCGCGGCAGCGTGCCGTCGCGCTGGGCCGGGACGAAGATCGTCTGCCGCCCGCGCGACAGCTCGCGGAACACCCCGCGCGACCGGAACCGCGCGAGGACGTCGTCGGGGATGCGCCTGCCCATGATCGTGGCGACGCGCGCGGGGTCGGTCAGGTCCTGGCGCGCGGAGTAGGCGAGCACCCGCGAGTTGGTGTCCTCGATGGTCACCGGCGCGTCGACGACGCTCGCGACGGCGTCGGCCAGCCGGAACAGATCACCGGACCCCGGGTCGAGGTCCTCGGACTCGTCGGCGAGCGCGTCCAGGACGGTCCTCAGCAGCCAGACGAGCTGGGCCCACGACGTCGCCGCGTGCACCTGGATCAGCGCGATCCCGCTGGCCTTCGCGGCCCGCTTCACCGCCGGTTTCGCGGCCAGCGGCGGCTTCAGCAGCACGGCGGCGGCACCCTGCCCGGCGCTCTGCTTGACCAGTTCGGCGGCGTCTTCGGGACCGGTCGTGGCGACGCCGAGCACGAGGTCGCCGGCGGCCGGCGTGAGGGCTCCGCCGGGCTCGGCGATCACGACGTCGGCGACCGCGGGCGAGTCTTCGGGCACTTGGAGCGCGTGGAGCAGCGTCGGACCCACCCGGTCGACCACGCTCCGCACCGAAACCACTGGAACATTCTCACCGAGAAACCCGTGGACGGCTCGGTAGGGTCGATCGGGTGAGCGATGCCCGGCAGATCGTGGAAAGCGGTTACGACAGCGTGGCGCAGCGGTACCTCGAGTGGAGCGCGCGCATCGCGGACGACCCGCGGCAGCGGTTCGTGGCGGAGCTGACCGGCCGGCTCGACGCTCGTGCCCGCGTCCTCGACCTCGGCTGCGGAGCCGGGGTGCCGAGCACCGCGGCGCTCGCCGAGCGCCACGACGTCCTCGGCGTCGACCTTTCGGCGGCGCAGCTGGAACTGGCGCGGCGGAACGTTCCCCGCGCGCGGTTCGCGCAGGGGGACATGACCGGACTGTCCTTTCCGGACGGCAGTTTCGCCGCCGTGACGGCGTTCTACTCGGTGCTGCACGTGCCCCGGGAGGCCCAGGGCGCGCTCTTCGC
This sequence comes from Amycolatopsis sp. NPDC004747, assembly GCF_053601335.1. Taxonomy (NCBI): domain Bacteria; kingdom Bacillati; phylum Actinomycetota; class Actinomycetes; order Pseudonocardiales; family Pseudonocardiaceae; genus Amycolatopsis; species Amycolatopsis sp. NPDC004747. The sequence goes on from NZ_JBSGBQ010000005.1 coordinate 84,156, forward strand.
GCGGATCGCCGCCTGGCTGCGGCCCGGCGGCTGGTTCCTCGCCGCGCTCGGGTGCAGCGAGGCGAACGGCGTCGAGGAAAGCTGGCTTGGCACGCCGATGTTCTTCAGCAGCCACGCCCCGGCGGAGAACCGGCGGCTGCTCGCCGCGGCGGGGTTCACCCTCGAGGTGGACGAGACCGTGACGATGCAGGAGCCGGAGGGGCCGGCGACCTTCCACTGGGTGCTCGGACGGCGCTGAGCCGGGGCCTGCCGGGGCGGCGGCGGGCGGACGCACCACCCCGGCAGGCGTTCAGGGGGTCAGAGCTCCAGGCTCTTGACCACGCGGCGCGCACCGGCGAGGAGCATGCCGATGTTCACCGACTTCGGGCAGACCACGACCGCGACGACGTCGGCGTTCTGGTTGTTGCGGATGAACAGGTGGGTCAGGTTGGCGCTGTTGACCAGGATTTCCTGGAAGTAGTGTTCGCCGCTGGCGATCCCGCGGCGCTCCTTGAAGATGTCCTCGATCATCACCACCGTGCGGCCCTGGAACAGGTCGAGCGTCGCCCCGGCCAGCAGGTCCAGCACTTCGGGCGGGTGGGCGTCGGTGGTCTCGACGGCCAGCAGCATGCCGGTCGCCAGGTCGACGACGCCGGAGGCCAGGCAGTCGGGCACCTCCTGCCGCATCCGCTTCACCATCAGGTCCATCTGGTCGGACAGGGTCTGGCCTTTGCCCAGCACGGCGGTTCTCCTTCTTCCGGGGGTGGGGGTTCGGCGGGCGGGTGCGTCACGGACCACTGGGGACGTCGTCGCGCGGCCCGGCCCGGATGCGGTTGAGCAACCGGGGCAGCACCTGCCAGCCGGACGGCCGCGGCGGGTTGTCCCCGGCACCGCTCGCGCCGGGATTGCGCCGCGGCAGCGGCGGTCTCGAGTCCGTGACGATGGTCGCCGTGCCGGCCCCCGGGGTGCGCGGCCGCAGGGGAGTGAGGGAACCCGTGGTGCCTCCCGGTACGCCGTCGGCGATGGTGAGCAGCCCGTCGCCGACCATCCTGGACACCTCGACCGTCACCGGGAAGACGTTGCGGCCCAGCAGGAACGCGATGTCCCGGGCGCAGCGCCTGCCGTCGGCGCTGGTGATGATGGCGCGGCGCGTGGTGTTCAGCGCGGCCGGGTCCGCGCCGGAGGCGGCGGCCAGGCGCTCCCGGTGCGGGGACACCGGCGTGGGCAGCGAAGCGAGCGCGTGGAGCCGTCGCGCGGTTTCGGTCAGCAGCCGGTCGGGTTCGATGCCCGGGCTGATCGGCAGCGGCACCTCCAGGGGATCGGGGTCGACGGCGTACTCGTCGATGGTCCCCGCGACGATGACGAAGGCGCCGTCCTGCGCGGCCATCGTCGCGACCAGCCGCAGCTCGGTGCCGCCGATCCCGTGCGGGGCGTTGCCGGCGCGCAGGACCGCCGACCAGTCCGGCTCGCTGATCCGGCCGGACCGCAGCAGCAGCGCGTCCGTCCCGGGCGCGCCCGGGCTGTCGACCGCCGCCACCGCACCTTCGCGCAGGTGGACCACGCCGCCGGGGTGGCCGGCGAGGTACAGCGAACCGGTGGTCCGGTCGGCCCGGCACGCGCCCAGCGCGCGGGCGAGGAAGCCGAACGAAGACCGTGCTCGGGTATCGCTCACTGCGCTCCTGTGATTTCTCCGAATATCGGACCCGGCGATCGATCCCGGGGCCGGGAAGGCGCCGACTTTATTTCATCCCGGCGCCGGTTCCCAGCCTGTTCCCCCATTCATCGCAATGGTGGAAAACTCCTGCCGGAGCGGCCCGGAGAGCGAAAGAAACCGTCAGGATCGCCGAAGTTTTCTTCGTGCCAAGGGAAACCGGCCCCGGTGCACCGGTGGATCGGGCGTGTGGCATCCTCTCGCGATCGACCGGACGGTTTCGCCGGAAAGTGCGAGAGGTGGTCAGCTTGTACGGACGTGACGTGGCGGAATGGCAAAAGATGATCGACGAGGGCAAGGCGATTTTGATCGCCCGCGCGGTCGTGGACAGGACGACTTCCTTCGGCGAATTCGCCGCCGCGCTCACCCGGCGCACCGGGGTGGCCGGGTTCGACTTCACCACCAGTGCCGGCCGGGCGAGCATGGCCTACCTGCTCGACCGCATTTCCGAGGCCGGGTTCGACGAGGCGGGCGGGCGGCTGCTCGGCGCGCTCGTCCGGAACCTCGGTGCCGACGACGCCGGCCCCGGCTTCTACCGGATGGCGAGCGGCAAGGGCTTCGCGGTGCCGCGCACCCGCGGGGGTCGGCAGCTGTTCTGGGCGCAGCACGTGCGTGAGCTGCACGAACACTTCGCCGGGATCGGCAGGCGCCCGGCGGCCGGGTGAGCGGGAGCCGCGCGGCTAACGCGACAAGACCGCGGTCAGGACCCGCCACAGCTCGCCGGCCGGGTCCTCGGCCGGTGCCGGGGACCGCCACGCGACGATGCCGTCGGGCCGCACCAGCGACGCGCCGCCCGCGGAAAGCCCGTACCGGGCCGCGAAGAAGTCTTCGTCGATCGCGTGGCAGGCGAGCCGGACGTCCAGCTCCGCCGCGATGTCCGCCGCGGCGGGCTGCCACCGGGTGGCGTCGCCGGCGCACAGCAGCACCCACGAGTGGCCCAGCAGGTCCACAGTGGACGCCAGGCCGGGTGCCCGGAAGCCGGGCCGCCCGGTCGGCGCGTGCACGTCCTCGACGCGCTCGCCGTCGTCCGGCTCCTCCGGGAGCACCGCCGTCGAGCGGTAGCGGAACCCGAGGAGGATCGAGAGCTGGTCCTCGGCCTTCGTCAGCCCGGAAACGTCGAGGCCGGGGTGCATGCGCTGCTTCATGTTGTGCAGCGACGTGTCGATCACCATCCGCGCGATCGGCTTCCGCTCGGCTTCGTAGGTGTCGAGCAGCGCCGGGCCCGCTTCGCCGCGCAGCACCGCGGCGAGCTTCCACGCGATGTCCGCGGCGTCGCCGACCGCCGTGTTGCCGCCCATCCCGCCGGTCGGCGGCGTCACCTTCGCCGCGTCCCCGATCAGGAAGACGCGCCCGGCGCGGAACCGGTCGGCGAGCCGCGCCGCGATCTCCCACGAGCCCGTCCAGACGATCTCCGGGTCCAGCTCCGGCAGGTCGGTGGCCGCGCGGATCATCCCGACGAGCCGGTCGTGGGTGAAGTCGGCCGGGCTTTCGCCGCGGTCCGGGAAGTAGTCCGGCGCGAAGACGTACCGGTTCGGCACGTCCGTGGTGACGAACCCGGCGGTGAAGTCCGGGTGCTGCAGGTAGAACAGGTCGGACACGCCGGGGTGGACGCGGTCGCCGAGGTCGGCGTCGAACACCACGCCGAGGCAGTGGCTCAGCGCGTCCGGCCCGGTGGTCCCGATGCCGAGCCGCTGCCGGATCCCGCTGCGCCCGCCGTCCGCGGCGACGACGTAGTCCGCGCGCACCACGGTTTCCTCGCCGGACTCGCGGTCGCGCAGCGTCGCGGTGACGCCGTCGTCGTCCGGCGCCAAGTCCGTCAGCTCGGTCCGGAACCGCACCCGCGCGCCCGCCTTTTCCGCGTGCGCCAGCAGGATCGGCTCCACGACGTCCTGGCCGGCCATGCCGGCGGGCAGCGTCGTCGACGCCGAGACGTCGAACTCGCTGCCGTCCTGGACCAGCCGGTGCAGCACCCGGCCGGCCAGGCTGGTCGCGACGGTGATCCGCAGCCCCTGCGACGCCCGCGGGCTCGCCGCCAGCACTTCGCGGTCGATTCCCGCCCAGTGGAACAGCTCCATCGTGCGCCAGCTCTGGCCGGCGGCGCGCGAGTGGACCGACGTACCCGCGTGCCGCTCGACGGTCAGCACGTCCACTCCGGCCTGCGCCAGGAACAGCGACGCCGACAGCCCGCCCAGTCCCGCCCCGACGACCAGCACCTGAACCTGCTCGGTCATGACTTCCTCCTTGCCCGTGAATCTCCCTGTGTCGACATCTTAGCCACAGAGATATTCACTCAGCAAGACAACTCGGCTCCCAGGACGTGGGACGGGTTGGGTAGGCCGTTCGGCGCAAGTAGCTTCATCCCGGCAGCGCGTCCGCGAACCCTTGAGCCGCAAGGAGAAAACCGATGACCGAGACTTCGGCGTGGTCCTTCGAGACCAAGCAGATCCACGCGGGCGCCGCGCCGGACCCGGCCACCGGGGCGCGGGCGACGCCGATCTACCAGACGACGTCGTACGTCTTCCGCGACAGCCAGCACGGCGCCGACCTGTTCAGCCTCGCCGAGCCCGGCAACATCTACACGCGGATCATGAACCCGACCCAGGACGTGCTGGAGCAGCGGCTCGCCGCGCTCGAAGGCGGCGTCGCGGCGCTGGCGTTCGCCTCCGGCTCGGCCGCGACCACGGCGGCGATCCTGAACCTCGCCGGCGCGGGGGACCACTTCGTCTCGAGTCCGTCGCTCTACGGCGGCACCTACAACCTCTTCCACTACACGCTGCCGAAGCTCGGCGTCGAGGTCACCTTCATCGAGGACCAGGACGACCTGGAGCAGTGGCGTGCCGCCGTCCGGCCGAACACGAAGCTCTTCTTCGGCGAGACGCTGGCCAACCCGGGCAGCAACGTCCTCGACATCCGGGGCGTCGCCGACGTCGCGCACGAAGCCGGCGTCCCGCTCGTCGTCGACAACACCGTGCCGACGCCGTACCTGCTGCGCCCGATCGAGCACGGCGCCGACGTCGTCGTGCACTCCGCGACGAAGTACCTCGGCGGCCACGGGACGACGGTGGCCGGCGTGCTGGTCGACGGCGGCACGTTCGACTTCGGCCAGGACCCGGCGAAGTTCCCTGGCTTCAACGAGCCGGACCCGAGCTACCACGGCCTCAAGTACTGGGAGGCGCTCGGCCCGGGCGCGTACGCGGCCAAGGCGCGCGTCCAGATCCTGCGCGACACCGGCGCGGCGATCTCGCCGCTGAACAGCTTCCTGATCCTGCAGGGCATCGAGACGCTGTCGCTGCGCCTCGAGCGGCACGTCTCGAACGCGCAGGCGCTGGCCGAGTGGCTGGAGCAGCGCGACGAGGTCGAGAAGGTCTACTACGCCGGTCTGCCGTCGAGCCCGTTCCACGCCGCGGCGCAGAAGTACCTGCCGCGCGGCGCGGGCGCGGTCCTGTCGTTCGACCTGCGCGGCGGCGTGGAGGCGGGCCGGAAGTTCGTCGACGGCACCGAGCTGCACAGCCAGCTGGTGAACATCGGCGACGTCCGCAGCCTGATCGTGCACCCGGCGTCGACCACGCACAGCCAGCTGACGCCGGAGGAGCAGCTCTCCAGCGGCGTCACGCCCGGGCTGGTGCGCCTGGCCGTCGGGCTGGAGGGCATCGAGGACCTCAAGGCCGACCTCGAGGCCGGATTCCGGGCGGCGAAGGCGGAACTGTGACCGTCACCGGCGCCTGGCGGGTCGGCGACCCGCCGGGGCGCCGGAAGTTCGTCACCGGCCCCGGCGCGCTCGCGCTGGAGGCCGGTGGCTTGCTGCCTTCGTTCACGCTCGCGTACGAGACCTGGGGGACGCTGAACTCCGACGCGTCCAACGCGCTCCTCGTCGAGCACGCGCTGACCGGGGACAGCCACGCGGCCGGGCCCGCCGGGCCGGGGCACCCGGGCGCGGGCTGGTGGGACGCGCTGATCGGGCCGGGCAAGGCCGTCGACACGAACGAGTTCTTCGTCGTGGTCCCGAACGTGCTGGGCGGCTGCCAGGGCTCGACCGGGCCGTCGTCACCCGATCCGGACGGGACGCCGTGGGGCAGCCGGTTCCCGGTGGTGACCGTGCGGGACCAGGTCGCGGCCGAAGCGGCACTGGCGGACGCGCTGGGCGTCGGCCGGTGGGCGGCCGTCCTCGGCGGGTCGATGGGCGGGATGCGCGCGCTGGAGTGGGCGGTGTCGCTGCCTTCGCGGGTGGCCTCGGTGCTGGTGCTGGCCTCGACCGCGCGGGCGTCGGCCGAGCAGATCGCCTGGGCCGCCCCGCAGCTGCACGCGATCCGCAGCGACCCGGCGTTCCACGGCGGCGACTACTACTCGGCGCCCGCCGGACCCGAGGCCGGGCTCGGCATCGCCCGCCGGATCGCGCACGTCACCTACCGGAGTGAACCCGAGCTGGCCCGGCGGTTCGGCCGTGCCCCGCAGGACGGCGAAGACCCCCTGCGCGGCGGCCGGTTCGCCGTCGAGTCCTATTTGGACCACCACGCGGCCAAGCTGGCCCGCCGCTTCGACGCGAACAGCTACCTGGTGCTGACGGAGTCGATGAACACCCACGACGTCGGCCGCGGCCGCGGCGGCGTGGCGGCGGCACTGGGCCGCGTGACGGCGCGGGCGGTGGTCGCCGGCGTCGACAGCGACCGGCTCTACCCGCTGTACCAGTCGGCGGAGATCGCGGCCGGGATCGCCGGTGCGGCGGAGCCCGCGGTCGTGTCGTCGCCGTACGGGCACGATTCGTTCCTCATCGAAACCGGTCAGATCGCGTCACTGGTGAAGCACCTGCTGGGCTGAATGTCCGGTTCAGGGGCCCCTAGTCCGAGACGGCCTCGGAGATCCAGGGAGCCACCGGCAGGTCGCGGTCCAGGCACTCCACCGACAGCCGGATGGTCCAGCGCAGCGCCTGCAGGACGAGGCTGTCGACCTCGTCCGGGGCCGCGTTGGCCAGGGCGATCTCGACCTGCTCCTGCGCGGCCTCGGTGTTGCCGTGTACCTCCGCGAGCAGCGTCCGGACCGCGGTCCGCACCGGCGGGTCGGCCTGGTCGATCGAGACCTCTTCGCCGTCCTCGTCGAACACCTGGACCTTCACCGGGGCGCTGCCGCCGTCGCCGAGGGTGGAGACCATCGCGCTGCACTCGCCGAAGAGCAGCAGCATGAGGGCCTTCGTCTCGTCCGCGCGGGCCTGCGGCTCGGCCGCCGTCGGGGCGACCTCGCCCAGTGCTTCGGCGTCGTCGCCGAGGCTCAGCGCCGTCAACGCGCGCTGAGCCTTCTCGACGAGCCGGCGCTCCTGCTCGCTCCAATCCGGGTCCACGTGCCCCATCAAACACCACGACGGCGCTCGGCGGGATACCTTGATCCGCCGATGACCGTCAGGCCGCGTGAAGGGCACCCAGCGCGAGCCGGCAGAGCAGTTCGGCGAGCTCGTCGTCACCGAGATGGCGGTTGTACGGCGTCGAGTTGATCAGTCCGAACACGGCGTGCGCCGCCGACCGCGCCTGTCGTTCGCCCAGGTCCGGGACCGCCTCGCGGATCACGCGCACCCACACCTCGACGTACTGGCGCTGGAGCGCGCGCACCTGTTTGCGGTCGGCGTCGGTGAGGTTGGCGAGGTTGCGCTCCTGGACGGTGATCAACGCCGGGTGCGCGAGCGCGAAGTCGACGTGGAACCGCACGAGGCCGGTCAGCGTGTCGCCGGGCGCGCCCGGCCGGGCCGCTCGCGCGGTGCCGCCGTCGAGCAGGTAGCGGCTGATCGAGTTCAGCATCTCGCCGAGGATCGCGTCCTTGCTGCGGAAGTGCCGGTACAGCCCCGGGCCGGAGATGCCGACCGCGGCGCCGATGTCGTCGATGCCGACGCCGTGGAAGCCGTGGTGGGCGAACAGCTCGGCGGCCGCGGACAGGATCTGTTCGCGCCTGCTCGCCTTCTCGCCGTTCACGAGAGGGGTGGGGTTGGCCGGCATCAGGCCATAGTAGAGCGGCAGGTTAGCGAGCGCTAACGTCCGGCGATTTGCAGCGCTCCGGCTGTGAGCCCGCTCACCAGCGTCCCCGAGTGGGTGCACGTTTACTCCGTTCGGGTGCGAGCGGAACCGGGCCCTGGCTGCGGTGCGCGGCCGGCACCGCAGCCAGGGGCCGGTCACGCGGTGCAGGCCGCCGCGCCGAGCTTGACGGCTGAAGGCGTGCCCGACGGGCCGTTGGCGGTGAATCCGAGCGACACCGCCGCGCCCGCGCCCAGGGACGGGCTGTACGACGGGGCGCTCACGGTCACCGTGGTCCCGGACTGGGTGAAGGTGCCGTTCCAGCCGCTGGCGACGGTGGCTCCGGCGGGCAGGGTGAAAACGACGGTCCACGGATTGGCGGCGGTCGTGGCGGTGTTGGTGACGGTCAGCGTGCCCTGGAAGCCGCCCTGCCAGGAATTGTCCAGTTTCCACGCCGTCTTGCAGCCACCCGTGCCGCCACCGGTCGTGGTGGTCGTCGGGGTGGTCGTCGTCGGGTCGGGGCCGCCGCCGGCGGGTGGGATGAGGTAGGGCTGGAGGATGCTCTGCTTCGCCTGGTTGACCGTGGTCCAGTCGTCGTTGAGGATGCCGCCGGTGTCCCCGGAGTTGGGGTTCCACGACCAGTAGGTGAACGAGATGCCGTCGACGCCGGTCCCGGTGTAGGCCATCAGCTTTTCCAGCCACACCTTGTCGACCGGGTTCGCCAGCGTGGTGCCGAACTCGCCCATCATCAGCGGCGCGATGTTCTGCTTGTACAGGTAACCCCAGTAGTGGTCCCAGATCGCGGTCAGGTTCGCCGGGTAGTCGGGGGCGCTGAACCACGGCTGGTTGTAGACCGAGGTGGCGTACTCGTGCGGGGAGTACACCAGCCGGCCGGGCACGGACAGCCGGACCGGGAACTCGCCCGCCTTCGACAGGTTCCCACCCCACCAGCCGCAGTCCTCGTCGTTGGACGGGTCGCCGTCCCACACGTTCGACAGCCCGCCGCTGGGGCAGCTCACGCCCTCGACGAAGATCAGCCAGTTCGGCTGCACGCCGAGGATCGCGTTGCCGGCGCGTTCGGCGGCCAGCCGCCAGTCGCGGGCGGTGTCGCCGCAGCCCCAGCACGCGCCGGTCGCGGCCGGGTTGGTGCCCTCGGCGTGTGGCTCGTTGTGCAGGTCCGCGCCGATGACCGTGGTGTTGCCCGCGTAGCGCTGGGCCAGGGTCTTCCAGTCGTTGATCCAGGTGCTTTCCGGGACGGCGGCGGTGTACCAGAGCGGCGTCTGGCCCGCGCTGGTCGGCCGGTGCCGGTCGAGGATGACGCGCATCCCCTTCGTCCCCGCGTAGCCGATCACCTTGTCGAGGATCTGCAGCGGCGACAGCCCGATCAGGTCGGGGTTGGTGTAGTCGTTGATGCCGGTGGCCGTGGCGCCGGGCTTCACCGCGTCGTCGGAGAACGGCACGCGCAGGGTGTTGTAGCCCAGCTGTGCCATCTGATCGAGCTGCTGGCGCCAGGTGCGGCTGGACCACAGGCCGTGGAAGGTCTTGTTGTCGGTCTCCATTCCGAACCAGTTGATGCCGGTCAGCCGGACGGTCGCGCCCGTGCTGTCCAGGATCCTGTTGCCGCTGGTGTGCAGGTACCCGGTGCCCGTACCGCCGGCGGCCGCCGCGACCTGGCCGGTCGCGCCGAAGGTGACCAGCCCGCTCGCGGCCACCACGGCCGCGGCCAGCAGGCCGAACGCCTTTCTCCACTGCGTCATCTGCTCTCCTTTGAGCGAAACGTCGTCCTGGGAGCGCTCCCAGACGAGGTTAGCGACCGCGGACCCCCTGTCAAGGGCGCCGGGCGAATCCGGTGCCGCGGCGAACGACGGCTGACCAATCGCTGACGTTTCACACTTCCGGTGTGGGCCGAGTGGGTACCTACCGGTAACTAGGGGTTCCTTGTCAGCCCTCCACCTGCTGTCCTATTTGGGTCGGCCCTGTCACAAAGGAGTGACCCATGGCTGTTCCCACCCGTAATTTCAGGCGATCCCTTCTACGGTTGAGCACGGCCCTGGGGGCCGTTGTCCTAGCCTCTCTCGGCGTCACGGGCCTCGCCCAAGCCGCCGGGACCGTCTACGCCGCGCTCGGCGACTCCTACTCCTCGGGGGTCGGAGCCGGCAGCTACGGCAGTTCCGGGAGCTGTTACCGCAGCTCCAAGGCCTACTCACAGCTGTGGGCGAACGCCCACAGCGGCACCTCGTTCACGTTCCTCGCCTGCTCCGGGGCGAAGACCGGGGACGTGATCAACCAGGCGAACTCGATCCCCTCGTCGGCCACGCTCGTCACGGTGACCGTCGGCGGGAACGACGCCGGGTTCACCGACGTGATCACCACCTGCACCCTGGGCAGTGACTCCGACTGCGTGAACCGGGTCAACACGGCCAAGACGTACGTGAACAACACCCTTCCGGCCCTGCTGACCAACACCTACAACGCGATCAAGGCCAAGGCGCCGGCCGCCCGGCTCGTCGTCCTGTCCTACCCGCGCTTCTACACCGTGCCCGGTTCCTGCTGGGTGGGGCTGAGCGACACCAAGCGGTCCGCGATCAACTCAGGCGCGGACGCGCTCGCGTCGGTGACCCAGTCACGGGCGGCCTCGGCGGGGGCGACCTTCGTCGACGTCCGGCCGTCGTTCGCCGGGCACAACATCTGCTCGTCGGCGGATGATTACCTGCACAGCCTGACCTGGCCGGTGATCGAGTCCTACCACCCGACCGCGGCCGGGCAGTCGGGCGGCTACTACGCCCCGCTGCAGGCGGCGATCGGCTGATCGGGTCCGTGACGGCCACCCCGGTCCGCCGGGGTGGCCGTTCGCGCGTTCCGGCCCACTGGACACCCACGTTAGCGGTCGCTAACATCGAGGCGGAGGTTAACGCCCGCTAACTTCGAGGGAGCCCATGGACACGCCGGCACTGGGGACCACCGCTGCCCCGGACAGCGAGGCCTACGCCCGCAACGCCACCTCTCACGCGGAGCTGGTGGAAGACCTCCGCAAACGCTTGGCGAGCGCCCGGCTCGGCGGCCCGGAGAAGGCCCGCACCCGGCACGTCGAGCGCGGCAAGCTGCTGCCGCGCGACCGCGTCGACACGCTGCTGGACCCGGGTTCGCCGTTCCTCGAGCTGTCCCCGCTGGCGGCGAACGGCCTGTACGACGACGAAGCGCCGTCGGCGGGCATCATCACCGGCGTCGGGCGGGTCTCGGGCCGGGAGTGCGTGGTCGTCGCCAACGACGCCACCGTCAAGGGCGGCACGTACTACCCGATGACGGTGAAGAAGCACCTGCGCGCCCAGGAGGTCGCCCTCCACAACAACCTGCCGTGCGTCTACCTGGTGGACTCCGGCGGCGCGTTCCTGCCCCGGCAGGACGAGGTCTTCCCGGATCGTGAACACTTCGGCCGGATCTTCTACAACCAGGCGACGATGTCCGCGCGCGGCATCCCGCAGATCGCCGCGGTGCTTGGCTCCTGCACCGCCGGCGGCGCGTACGTCCCAGCGATGAGCGACGAAGCCGTCATCGTCCGGAACCAGGGCACGATCTTCCTCGGCGGCCCGCCGCTGGTGAAGGCGGCGACCGGCGAGGTCGTCACGGCCGAGGAGCTCGGCGGGGGCGACGTCCACGCGCGGCAGTCCGGCGTCACCGACCACCTGGCCGACGACGACGCGCACGCGCTGCGGATCGTCCGGTCCATCGTCTCCACGCTCGGGCCGCGCACCCCGCGCCCGTGGGACGTCCTCCCGACCGAAGCGCCCGCCGTCGACCCGGCCGAGCTGTACGGCGTCGTGCCGACCGACCCGCGCGTGCCCTACGACGTGCGCGAGGTGATCGCCCGGATCGTCGACGGCAGCCGGTTCGCCGAGTTCAAGAAGGAGTACGGCGCCACGCTGGTCACCGGGTTCGCCCGGATCCACGGCCACCCGGTCGGCATCATCGCGAACAACGGCGTGCTGTTCGCCGAGTCGGCGATGAAGGGCGCGCACTTCATCGAGCTGTGCGACAAGCGCTCGATCCCGCTGCTGTTCCTGCAGAACATCACCGGCTTCATGGTCGGGCGCGCGTACGAGGCCGGCGGCATCGCCAAGCACGGCGCGAAGATGGTCACCGCGGTGGCGTGCGCGCGGGTGCCGAAGCTGACCGTGGTGATCGGCGGCTCGTTCGGCGCGGGCAACTATTCGATGTGCGGCCGGGCGTACTCGCCGCGGTTCCTCTGGATGTGGCCGAACGCGCGGATCTCGGTGATGGGCGGCGAGCAGGCGGCGTCGGTGCTGTCGACGGTCCGCCGCGACTCGATCGAGGCCCGTGGCGGCGAATGGTCCACAGAGGACGAAGAGGCGTTCAAGGACCCGATCCGCCAGCAGTACGAGGCGCAGGGCAGCCCGTACTACTCCACCGCGCGGCTGTGGGACGACGGTGTCATCGACCCGGCGGACACCCGCACGGTGCTCGGCCTCGCCCTCTCGGCCGCGGCCAACGCGCCGCTGGCCGAGGTCAACTACGGCGTCTTCCGGATGTGAGGGGCATGTTCGACTCAGTGTTGGTCGCGAACCGGGGCGAGATCGCGGTCCGGGTCATCCGCACGCTGCGGGCCCTCGGCATCCGCGCGGTCGCCGTCTACAGCGACGCGGACGCCGACGCGCGGCACGTCCGGGAGGCGCACACGGCGGTGCGCATCGGCCCGGCCGAGGCCGCGCGCAGCTACCTTTCCATTCCGGCCATCGTGGACGCCGCGGTGTCTTCCGGTGCGCAGGCCGTGCACCCGGGTTACGGCTTCCTGGCCGAGAACGCCGAGTTCGCGCGCGCCTGCGAGGCCGCCGGGCTGGTGTTCATCGGCCCGCCGGTCGCGGCGATCGAGGCCATGGGCGACAAGATCCGCGCCAAGGCGACGGTGTCGAAGGCCGGGGTTCCGGTCGTGCCTGGCGCGTCCGATGTGGACATCCCGTCCGGCGGGTTCGCCGACGCGGCCGCGAAGGTCGGCTACCCGCTGCTGCTCAAGCCGTCCGCCGGTGGTGGCGGCAAGGGCATGCGGCTGGTGCACGCCCCCGAGGAGCTGGACGCGGCGATCGAGTCCGCGCGGCGGGAGGCCAAGGGGTCCTTCGGCGACGACACGTTGCTGATGGAACGGTTCGTGACGACCCCGCGGCACATCGAGATCCAGGTGCTGGCCGACACGCACGGCAACGTCATCCACCTCGGCGAGCGCGAGTGCAGCCTGCAGCGGCGGCACCAGAAGATCATCGAGGAAGCGCCGTCGGTGCTGCTCGACCCCGCGACGCGCGAGAAGATGGGCTCGGCGGCGGCCGAGGCCGCGCGCTCGGTCGGGTACGTCGGCGCCGGGACCGTCGAGTTCATCATGTCGGCGCACGACCCGGACGAGTTCTTCTTCATGGAGATGAACACCCGGCTGCAGGTCGAGCACCCGGTCACCGAGCTGGTCACCGGCCTGGACCTTGTCGAGTGGCAGGTCCGGGTCGCGGCCGGGGAACACCTCACCGTGGCGCAGGACGACGTGATGTTGAACGGCCACGCCGTCGAGGCGCGCGTTTACGCCGAGGACCCGGCGCGCGGGTTCATCCCGACCGGCGGCACGGTGCTGGCGGTGCACGAGCCGGCCGGCGACGGCATCCGCGTCGATTCGTGGATGACGCCGGGCGCGGTGGTCGGTTCGAACTACGACCCGATGCTGGCCAAGGTGATCGCCTGGGGCCCGGACCGCGCGGCTGCGCTGCACCGGCTCGACCTGGCCCTGGCCGACACGGCGTTGCTGGGCATCGGCACGAACACGGCGTTCCTGCGCGGGCTGCTGGCCGACCCCGACGTCCGCGCGGGCAAGCTCGACACCGAGCTGGTCGACCGGCGGCTGTCCACTTTGGTCTCTTCGGACGTGCCCGCGGAGTTCTTCGTCGCGGCCGCCCTGGACCGGTTCCTGGAGCTGCAGCCGTCCGGGCCCGTGGTGGACCCGTGGGACGTGCCGGACGGCTGGCGGATGGGCGGCTCCGGCGGGGTGACCTTCCGGCTGAAGTCCGGCGCGGCCCGCGCCGTGGTCCGGGTGCAGGGGACGCCGTCGTCGGCGACGGTGTTCGTCGACGACGCTCCGCCGGTGCACGTGTCGGCCCGGCGTGACGGCGACGTCCTGGAGATCCGCCACGCCGGCGGGTTCCACCGCTACCGCCAGGCGTGCGCTCCGGACCGGACGGTCTGGCTGGCCCGTGACGGCCTGAGCTTTCCCTTCGGGGACCAGGAGTTCGTGCTCTCGTCCCGCGGCGAGGCCGCCGGGGCCGGGCCGGTCACCAGCCCGATGCCGGGCACGGTGCTCGTGGTCAAGGTCGCGGCCGGTGACGTCGTGAAGGCCGGAACGCCGTTGCTGGTCGTCGAAGCGATGAAGATGGAGCACACGGTCACCGCGCCGATCGACGGCGTGGTCAGCGAACTCCCCGTCCGGGCCGGCCAACAGGTCGCGCTGGACGAAACCCTAGCCGTCGTAAGCCCCCAAGAGGAGCAGCCGTGATCGACTTCCGCCTGGACGAGGAGTACGAGTCCCTCCGCAAGACCGTCGAGGACTTCGCGCACGCCGAAGTCGCGCCGGTGATCGGCGACCTGTACGAGAAGGAAGAATTCCCGTACGCGATCGTCGCGAAGATGGGCGAGATGGGCCTGTTCGGCCTGCCGTTCCCCGAGGAGTTCGGCGGCATGGGCGGCGACTACTTCGCGCTGTGCCTGGCCCTGGAAGAGCTGGCCCGCGTCGACTCGTCGGTCGCGATCACGCTGGAAGCCGGCGTTTCCCTCGGCGCGATGCCGATCTACCGCTTCGGGACGCAGGAGCAGAAGGAAAAGTGGCTCCCCGACCTGTGCGCGGGGACGGCGCTGGGCGGCTTCGGCCTGACCGAACCGGGCGGCGGCTCGGACGCGGGCGCGACGCGCACCCGCGCCCGCCAGGACGGCGACGAGTGGGTCGTCAACGGCAGCAAGGCGTTCATCACCAACTCGGGCACGGACATCACCCGGTTCGTCACCGCCACCGCGGTCACCGACGTGATGGAGAACGGCCGCAAGGAGATCTCGGCGATCCTCATCCCGTCCGGCACGCCGGGCTTCGCGGTGGCGCCCAAGTACTCCAAGGTCGGCTGGAACTGCTCCGACACCCACGAGCTGTCCTTTTCGGACGTCCGGGTGCCGGCGGAGAACCTGATCGGCAGCCGTGGCCGCGGGTACGCACAGTTCCTGTCCATTCTGGACGAGGGCCGGGTGGCGATCGCCGCGCTGTCGGTGGGGTTGGCGCAGGGCTGCGTCGACGAGTGCCTCAAGTACGTCAAGGACCGGGTGGCGTTCGGCAAGCGGATCGGCGAGTACCAGGCGATCCAGTTCAAGATCGCGGACATGGAGGTCCGCACGCACACCGCGCGCCTGGCGTATTACCAGGCGGCGTCGAAGATGCTGCGCGGCGAGCCGTTCAAAAAGGAGGCGTCGATCGCGAAGCTGGTGGCCTCCAACGCGGCGATGGACAACGCGCGGGACGCCACGCAGATCTTCGGCGGCTACGGGTTCATGAACGAGTTCCCGGTGAGCCGCTTCTACCGCGACGCGAAGATCCTGGAGATCGGCGAGGGGACGAGCGAGGTCCAGAAGATGCTGATCTCGCGCCACCTCGGCGTCTCGTGAGTGGTAAGGCGGGTTAGAACCCGCCTTACCACTCACGAGGGCTACTGCGGCTGCTGCTGCTTCTTGTCTTCTTCGGCCCAGGCGGCTTCCGCCTGCATCTGGATGTCGGTGAGGCCGCGGTCGACCTGCACGATGTCCTTGCCGGCCCAGCCGGCGAAGTTCTTGGAGCTCTTGGCGTCGGAGAGGGCCTTCAGCATCGGGAAGTAGTCCGGGTGCTTGGCCTTCAGCCAGTCCTCGACGAACTTCGTCTTCTTGTAGCTGTCGCCGAACTTGGTCTTCAGCCAGTCCTCGTGCTTCTTGATCATCGGGAAGTCGTGCTCGCTCAGGTGCGACTTCGGCGGTGCCGGCTTGGGCGCGGGCGGCGGGTCCGCCGGCTTCGGGAGCGGCCGGGAGAAGTTCGGGACGGTGCCGTCACCCGGCGGCCGGGTGCTCGGCGTGGCGCCGCCGGTCCCCGGCGTGTTGTGGGTGACCGCGGTGCCCGGCGGTGGCGGCAGCGGCCGCGAGAAGTTGGGCACGGTGCTCCCGCCGCCCGGGCGCGGCACCGGCGTCATTTCGTGGCCCGCGCTCGAGGAGGAGCCGGGCTTCCCCTTGACCAGCTTCGACAGCCCGGTGAGCCGCGCCAGCGTGCGACCGGCGTAGGCGACGACCTTGGCGAGCTTGGCCGCCATCGCCGCCACCTGCACCGAGACCTGCACGACGATCTTGCTCACCCCGACCGCGATCGACGCGCCGAAGGTGAACGCGGCCATCGCGAGGGCGATCAGCATCGTCGAGATGATGTCGCCGAGGATCGTCGTGATGATGTCGCGCAGCAGCGCGCGGACCGCGGCGATCAGCGCCCCGGTGGTCTCGACCATGTAGCCGGCGACGTCGGACGCCTTGGCGTTGGCGTCGATCCAGCCCTTCCGGTCGTCGATCGACTTCTTGAAGCTGTCGTAGCCCTTGCCCTGCCACTGGGTGATCGTCGACTTGAGCGTCTTGTCGAGGTCTTCGCCGGTGTTGCGCAGGCTTTCGCCGATCTTGTGCAGCTCGTTGGCGACCTTCGTGACCTCGGACGGGTTGCCCGCGACCTGGTCCAGCGGCCACTTCAGGAACGAGACGTGCTCGATCAGCCAGCCCAGGCCGGCGGCGATCAGCTTCGAAAGCGGGTCCATGACGAACGCGACGGTGTCGAGCGCGGCGCTGACGAGGTTGATGCCCAGCTCCACGCTGACGGCCGCGAGGTCGCCGCCGTGCTCGGTCTGGACCTTGCCGATCGAGTCGCCCACCTGCTTCCAGCTGTCGAAGACGCCGGCGCCGGTCGTGGAGTTCGACGCTGTGATGGGAACGGTCACTTGCCCAGCTCCGTCTCGAAGGTGCTCAAACCCTGTGCCGTGTTCGAGTCGTGGGTCGCGTACGTTTCGGCCGCCTTCGTCACATCGGCGGCGGACTTGGCGATGTCCCCGGCGAGCTTGCCGATCTCACCGGCGATCACCGCCATCGTGATCCGCGAAGGCACGGCGAGCACCTGCGCGAGCAGGATGCCGAACGCGGCGTTGTCGAACCCGTTGGCGGCCTGCATCCGGTTCGCGGCGTCCTGCACCGCCGGTTGCGTGGTGCCCGACAGGAACTGGCTGAACTTCTGCAGCTCGGCCGGGTCGACCGAGAAACCTGCTCCGGAAACCACCGGTCTTCCTCCGTCCTACCAGGGGTTGCTCTCGTCGTCCTCGTCCGGCTCGGGCCGGGGACGACGACGCGGCTGACCGTGCTGGGGTGGCTGTGGCGGGCGGTGCGGTGGCCGGTCCGGGGCCTCCTGCTCGGGCCTGAACGCCTCGCTCTTGCCGGGTTGTGGTCCTTCGTCCGGTTCGGGCGACGGCAGGAACTCGTCCAGCAATCCGCGGGCGGCCGAGTTTTCGCCCACCATGCCGCTGAACGCCTCGGCGACCTGGGCCGAGACCTTCTGCTGCGCGCGGCCGATGAGCTGCATCACCAAGCCGGAAAGGGCTTGCGGTGGTCGCTCGTACGCGCGGGGGCCGAACCGGAGGTCCTGGAGGACGCCGCTGGGGCCGACCGTCACCGAGACCGCTCCGTCCGGCGACTGCGCGCCGGCCGTGGCGGCTTGGAGCTTTTCCTGGGCTGCCGCGGCTTTTGCCTGGATCTCCGCGAGCTCCGCGCCGAACGCGGCCAAGGCGTCGCCGTCGGGCACTGACTGTGTCAATTTGTCCTTCTCGCAAAGGAGGTCGTGAACAGGAGAAGTCAATCAGCGCCCGTTGAACTGCGGATGACACGGACGGAGCCACGGGCTGAACGCCACCAGGTCGGCTCGCGCTGGACAGCGATAACTATACCGGTATAGTTATCGCCATGGTTGAGATCAAAACGGAGTCCGAGCTGGCGATGATGCGCGAAGCAGGCCGGGTGGTGGCGAACACCCTGCACGCGGTCAAGGAAGCGGCCGCGATCGGCGTCTCCCTGCGCGAGCTGGACGAAGTCGCCGCCCACGTCATCAGCGAGGCCGGCGCGAAGCCGTCGTTCCTGCACTACCAGCCGCGGTCCGCGCCGACGCCCTACCCGAACGTCCTCTGCGCCAGCGTCAACGACGTCGTCGTGCACGGGATCCCGACCGCGTACCGCATCCAGGACGGCGACCTGGTCAGCATCGACTGCGGCGCGATCCTCGACGGCTGGAACGGCGACGCGGCGATCAGCTTCGTCGTCGGCCAGGCCGACCCCGCGGACCTGGCGCTCATCGCGGCCACCGAGCGGGCGCTGGCCGCGGGGATCGCCGCCGCGCAGCCGGGCGCGAAGCTCGGCGACATCTCGTACGCGATCGGCGTCGCCGGGCGCGCCGAGGGGCACGGCATGCTCGACGACCACGGCGGGCACGGCATCGGCCGGGCGATGCACGAGGACCCGCACCTGCCGAACGAAGGCCGCGCGGGGCGCGGGATGCGGCTCAAGCCGGGCCTCGCGCTGGCGATCGAGCCGATGCTCACCCGGGGTGGCGACGCCTACCGGTACGCCGAGGACGGCTGGTCGATCCTCACCGCCGACGGCAGCCGGGCCGCGCACGTCGAGCACACCATCGCGATCACCGAAGACGGCCCGCGCGTGCTCACCGTGCGGTAAACAGAGGGGATGGACAACACCGTCATCCGGTCGGGTGATTCTGGGGACGCTGACACGCTGCTGCGCTTCTTCGACGAAGCCGTCGAATGGCTGGTCGCGCGCGGCAGCGCGAAGCAGTGGGGGACCGAGCCGTGGAGCCGCGTCCCGAAGCGCGTCGAGCGGGTCAAGGGCATGGCCGCGGACCCGGGCCTGCGCATCGCGGTGGTCGACGGCGAGGCCGCCGGCGCGCTGATCGTCTCGGAGGAACACGACCCGCACGTACCCGCGGTGGACGAGCGCGAGCTGTACATCCGGCTGCTCATCACGTCACGGCGGTTCACCGGGCGGCGCGTCGGCGGTCGCCTTGTCGAGTACGCGCTCGACGAGGCCCGGCGGCGCGGCATCGACCTCGTGCGCGTCGACTGCTGGGCCGGCGGCGACGGTGAGCTGCAGCGGTACTACGAGAGCCAGGGGTTCACGCCGACGGTCCGGTTCACCGTCGAGGACTGGGTCGGGCAGGTGCTGGAACAGCGCGTGGGGTAGCGCTCTCGCGGCCCGCAGGCGACACTGTTGACGCGGTGCCAACAGACGAAGGAGTCGCCATGGAACTCGCGGGCAAGGTCGTCGTCATCACCGGCGGCGGGCAGGGGATCGGCGCGGCGACCGCGTCGGCGCTGGCCAGGCTGGGCGCGAAGGTGGTGATCGGCGACCTCGACCAGGTCCGGGCCGAGAAGACCGCCGGCGAGCTGGACGCCGACGCGCTGCCGCTGGACGTCACCGACATCCGCGGGTTCACCGCATTCCTCGACGAGGTCGAGCGCCGGCACGGCCGGATCGACGTGCTGATCAACAACGCCGGCATCATGCCGCTCGGCGACCTCGAGACGGAGACCGACGCGACGACCCGGCGTCAGCTGGAGATCAACCTGCACGCCGTCATCCACGGCACGCGCGAGGCGGTGCAGCGGATGCGGCCGCGGCGCAGCGGGCACATCGTCAACGTCGCGTCGTTCGCGGGCAAGGCCGGCTTCCCCGGCGCGGCGACCTACTGCGCCACCAAGCACGCCGTCGTCGGGCTGTCCGAGGCGGTGCACCTGGAACTGCACGGCAGCGGCGTCCACGTTTCGTGCGTGATGCCGGGCATCGTGCGGACCGAGCTGGCGAGCGGCCTCGCCGAGGCGAAGATGGTCAAGTCCGTGCGGCCGGAAGATGTGGCCGACGCCATCGTATCCGCGCTGCGCAAGCCTCGTTTCGACGTCTTCGTGCCCCGCTCGCTGGGCACTATGGGCAAGCTCACGCGGCTGCTGCCGCGGCGGGCGGGCGAGGCGTTCGCCCGTGCGCTGAAAGCGGACCGGCTTTTGGCTTCAGCGGCCCATTCCCCGGCCCGCGCGGCCTACGAGGCACGGGCCGCGGAGAGCGGTCCCGGGGTAACTCGAACGGACCAGTGACTGTCCGATTTGGACGTGCCGGGTGTTGAGTCCGCCCGCCCGGCCCGGCAAGATTGCCTCCGGACCGGTTTTGGGAGGCGCGAGAACAATGGTTTCACCACCCGCACGGCTGGCCGCCGCGGCGTCGAACGTGGTCGGCAAGGTGCTGCACGGCGGCGTCGCCGACCTGCGCCCGATGCCGCGGGTACTGATCGACCAGGGGCCGAACCGTTCGCTGTACCGGATGACGCACAGCGGCGGGACGGTGTCCGGGCCGCCGATCCTGCTGGTGCCCCCGCTGGCGGCCCCGGCGATCTGCTTCGACCTGCGCCGAGGCTGCAGCCTCATCGAGCACCTGATCCAGGGCGGCCGCAACACCTACCTCGTCGACTACGGCATGGTGGCGTTCTCCGACCGCAGGCTGGGCATCGAGCACTGGATCGACGAGGTCCTCCCACGCGCGATCCGCCGCGTGAGTCTTGATGCGGGCGGACAGCCGGTGCACCTGGTGTCGTGGTCGCTGGGCGGGATCTTCTCGCTGCTGGCGAACGCCGACCAGCCGGACCTCCCGATCGCGTCGATCACCGCGATCGGCTCGCCGGTGGACTTCACGGCCATCCCGATCGTGGCGCCGTTCCGCCCCCTGGTGGACCTCACGAACGGCCACCTGCTGACCCCGATCTACCGGGCGTTCGGCGGCGCACCGTCCTATTTGGTCAGCCGAGTGTTCCGCGCAACGGGCATCAGCAAGGAAATCACGAAGCCCCTGGCCATCTTGTCCCATCTCGACGACCGCGACTACCTGGCCCAGATCGAGGCGGTCGACCACTTCATGAGCAACATGTACGCGTACCCGGGGAGGACGTTCGGCCAGCTGTACCACCGCCTGTTCCGCACGAACGACCTGGCGGAGGGCAAGGTCGACCTGAACGGCCGGATCATCTCGCTGTCATCGGTCCGCGTGCCGACATTGGTGGTGGCAGGCGAAAACGACACGATCGCACCCCGGCCGTCGGTGGAGCGCGTGGTGGAGCTGCTGGACAAGGCCCCGGAGGTCCGCTTCAAGACGGCGCCGGGAGGACACCTGGGCGTGCTGACGGGCCGAAAGGCGCGGGGAACGACGTGGCGCTACCTGGACGAGTTCCTGGACGACCAGATCTCGTGAAGGAGCTGGAGGCCACCCGGGCCGGGGCGGCCTCCAGCGGTCTCACTTGAGCTCGGCGGACGTCTTCCCGAGGATCCGCCTCGCGACGATCAGCTGCTGAATCTGCTGCGTCCCCTCGAAGATGTCCAGAATCTTCGCGTCCCGGGCCCACTTCTCGAGCAGCGACTCCTCACCGTAAGCCCCGGTCAGCTCGACGCACTTCAGCGCGATCTCCACCACCGAACGCCCCGCCTTGGCCTTCGCCATGGACGCCTGCAGCGAGTTCGGCTTGCGGTTGTCCGCCATCCAGGCCGATTCCAGCGTCAGCAGGTACGCCGACTCGTAGTCCGCCTCCAGCCGCAGGAACTCCGCCGCCGCCGCGTGCTGGGAGTTGGCTGGGCGGTCGTAGTCGATCTCGACGCCCGCCTCCGTGAGGATCCGGCGAGTCTCCTCCAGTGCCGCGCGGGCGACGCCGATCGCCATGGCCGCCACCAGGGGGCGGGTGTTGTCGAACGTCTGCATGACGCCCGCGAAACCCTTTTTGGTGTCGATCTCGGGCGAACCCAGCAGATTCTCGCGCGGGACGCGGCAGTTCTCGAAGCGCAGCACCGCCGTGTCCGAAGCGCGGATGCCGAGTTTGTGCTCGGTGCGCACCACCTCGAAGCCCGGCGTGCCCTTCTCCACCACGAACGACTTGATCGCCGCGCGGCCCTTGGACTTGTCCAGCGTCGCCCAGACGACCACCGCGTCCGCGCGCTCGCCCGACGTCACGAAGATCTTCTCGCCGTTGAGGACGTACTCGTCGCCGTCGAGGCGAGCCGTGGTGCTGACCGCCGCCGAGTCCGAGCCGAACGCCGGCTCGGTGATCGCCATCGCCGCCCACATGCCCTTGAACCGCTCGAGCTGCTCGTCCGTCGCCACCGAGCCGATCGCCGCGTTGCCGAGGCCTTGGCGCGGCATCGACAGCAGCAGGCCGACGTCGCCCCAGCACATCTCGATCGTGCCGAGGACGACGTTCAGGTTGGCTCCGTTGCGGTTTCCCTTGGCCGAATCGTCGGAGCCGGAGCGGCGGACGCCCGCCGCGCCCGCGCCGCCCTCGCCGGACGAATTCAAGCCGTCGAGCAGCGCCGCGAACATGTCCAGCTCGGCCGGGTAGGTGTGCTCCGCGCGGTCGTACTTGCGCGAGATCGGGCGGAACACCTCGGCCGCGGCCTGGTACGCCTGGTTGATCAGGGCGCCGGCCTTCTTGGGGACTTCCAGGTTGATCATGACTTGCCTTTCCCAAAGCCTAGAGAAGGACGGCGCCTTCCATGACGCCGATGGCCCGCAGGTCCCGGTACCAGCGCTCGACCGGGTGCTCCTTGACGAAGCCGTGCCCGCCGAGCAGCTGCACGCCCGCGTTGCCGATCTGCATGCCCTTGTCCACGGCCAGCTTCCGCGCCAGCGCCACCTCGCGGGCGTAGGGCTTGCCCTGCTCGGCCCGCGCCGCGGCGCGCAGCGTGACCAGCCGCAGGCCCTCCAGCTCGATCGCGATGTCGGCGACGGAGAACGCCACCGCCTGCCGGTGGCTGATCGGCTCGCCGAACGCCACCCGCTCGTTGACGTACGGGACGACGTAGTCGAGAACGGCCTTCGAGGTGCCGGCGGCCAGCGCCGCCCAGCCCAGCCGCGACAGCCGGACGACCTCGGCGAAGACGTCCGCCTTGCCGCCGCCGAGCAGCGCACCCGCGGGCAGGTTGACGTGCTCCAGGTGCAGCTTGCCGGTCGCGGCGCCGCGCAGGCCCATCGCCGGCTCGGCCTCGATGCTCACCCCGGCGCTCGACGACTCGACGAGGAACAGCGCCGGGCCGCGGCCTTCGAGGTCGGCCGACACGACGAACAGCTCCGCCTGCGTCGCCCGCGGGACCAGCGACTTCACGCCGTCGAGCTGGTAGCCCTTCGGGGTGCGGCGCGCCTTCGTGGCCGGCTTGAAGGGGTCGTAGAGCGCTTTCTGCTCCTGCAGGGCCAGTGCGGCGGCCGGGACGTGCTCACCGGTGAAGGCGGGCAGGTAGTCGGCCTGCTGCTGCTCGTCGCCCCAGCTGACCAGCGCGGTGCTGACCGCGGACGGCGCGAGCACGGCGACGGCCAGGCCGAGGTCGCCGTGCGCAAGCGCTTCCGCCACCAGCGCGTTGGTCACGACCGAGCGTTCCGTGCCGACGCCGCCGAGCTCCTCCGGGATGCCGACCAGGCTGATGCCCAGCTCGGCGGCCCGGCTCAGCAGCCCTTCGGGCGCCTCGAGCTTGGCGTCGGCGTCCGCGGCGGCCGGCCGCAGCTGCTCGGCGGCGAACTCGGTCACCGTTTCGACGATGAGCTGCTGGTCCTCGCTCGGGGTGAGGTCGAACAGCCCGGTGTCGGCGGCCGGCGTGAGCCGGGCGGGCTTGCCCAGCTTCTGCACCGACTTGAACGACCGGGTGGCCGCGCCGGCGACGCGGAAACCGTTGCGCGTCCCCGCGGTGACCAGGCCCTCGAGCGGCTTCCGCAACCCGGCCCGATCGACGACCTTGCTCCCGGCGAGCCGGGTCAGCGCGGACAGGCCCCAGCCCATCGCGTCCCGTTTCCTTGGCGCAGCCATGTGGCCCTCCATCCCGTTACCTACTCGCCAGTAGGTTAACCCGGGAGCGGGGATAGCGCCAGTGTGGGGTTCATCGCCGAGTGAGCCGGGCCGAAATCTCCCACAGCCGGCGGGCCAGGTCGGCGTCCACGCCGCGCTGCCGTTCGAGCTTCGGCCGGCCACCCGACCGGTCGCCGGGGCCGACGTAGGCGCCGCCGGGGACGTCTCCGGTCGCGGCGAACAGGATCGGCAGGGCGCCGTACTCGGGCTTCTTCTGGGCGATCACCGGGTAAAGCGCTTTCAAGACGGCGGCGGACACCCCGCGGTAGTGCCGGTCGAGCCCGGTCCGCGCGACGCCGGGGTGGGCCGCGACGGCGAGCGTGGCCCGCCCGGCCTCGGTGAGGCGCCGCTGCAGTTCGTGCGTGAACAGCAGGTTCGCCAGCTTCGACTGGTTGTACGCCCCCAGCGCGGAGTAGCGGCGGCGCTCCCAGTTCAGGTCGTCGAGGCGGATCCGGCCCCGCCGCGCCAGGCCTGACGAGACCGTCACCACCCGGCCGGTGACGTGCGGCAGCAGCAGGTTCGTCAGCAGGAACGGCCCGAAGTGGTTGACGGCCAGGTGCGTCTCGAAGCCGTCGGCGGTCTTCGCGTACGGCACGGCCATCACGCCGGCGTTGTTGATCAGGACGTCGAGCTCGCCCGCCCAGCCGGCCGCGAACGCGCGCACCGAAGCGAGGTCGGCGAGGTCGAGCCGCCGGACTTCGGTGTCACCCGGCGGGGGCGTGACGCGGGCGGGGTCGCGGACGGCGAGCACGACGCGGGCGCCGGTGGCGGCGAGTTCGCGGGCGGTGACGGCGCCGAGCCCACCGCCGGCGCCGGTGACGAGGTAAGTGGTCATGCGCTCAGCGTCGCGGCGGCGGGAAGGCCGCGGCAGAGCGCGCCGATCGGGGGATCGGCGATCCCTGGCACCGGCCGCGGGGGCGCCGATAATCGACGACGTGGACCGCGCCGCACTCGCCGACTTCCTGCGCCGCCGCCGGCAGGCGCTGCGCCCGGACGACGTCGGGCTGCCGCCGGGGCAGCGCCGCCGCACCTCCGGGCTGCGGCGGGAGGAGGTTGCGGCGCTGTCGGGGATGTCGACGGACTACTACACGCGGCTCGAGCAGCAGCGCGGGCCGCGTCCGTCGGAGCAGCTGCTCGCCGCGATCGCGCGCGGGCTGCGGCTCACCTTGGACGAGCGCGACCACCTGTTCCGGCTGGCCGGGCACACCGCGCCGAGCCGCGTGTCGCGCGCGGACCACGTCAGCCCGCCGCTGATGCGCGTGCTGGACCGGCTGCACGACACACCCGCGCAGGTGATGTCGAACCTCGGCGAGACGCTCGCACAGAACCGGCTGGCCGAAGCCCTGCTCGGCACCGAAACCGGCTATCGCGGGGCCGCCCGCAGCGCCGTCTACCGGTGGTTCACCGACCCGGCGGAGCAGCGGATCCATCCCATGGCCGAGCGCGCGCGTCACGCCCGTTTCCTGGTGGCGAAGCTGCGGGCGGCCAGCGCGACCGAAACCAGGGCCACCGAACTGGCGCGGCTGCTGACCGCGAAGAGCGCGGAGTTCGCGACGCTGTGGGAGGCGCACGAGGTCGCGGTGCCGTTCGAGCGGCGCAAGACGATCGTGCACCCCGGCGTCGGCGAAATCGCGCTCGACTGCCAGCTGCTCTTCACCGACGACCTCGCGCAGGTGCTGCTGGTGTACACGGCCACGCCCGGTACCGAGGACGCGGAGAAGCTGCGGCTGCTGTCGGTCGTCGGCCCCGGGCTGCTATGAGTGCTGGGCGTGCACGTTCCGCCGCCACTCACCGAACCGGAGCCGTTCGAACGTGATGAGCCCGAGCACCAGCGCGGCGGCGATCAGCAGCAGCGCGGCGGCGGGCACGTGCTCCAGCAGCGGCGTCGACGCGACCAGCAGCACGCCGAGGACCAGCCGCTGGACGTTCCAGCTGCCGAGGTTGCGCTTGCGCAGCGCGCTCAGCGCGATCAGGTAGAGCGCGAGGCCGCCGGTCAACGTCCAGATCGGCACGCCGTGCAGTGCTTCGCCGGGGGTGTGGTGCTCGGTGTCGGCGAGGTAAAGGAAGGCCTTCTTCAGGCCGAGGGCGACCAGCACGATCCCGGCGATCAGCGGCAGGTGCAGGAAGGTGTAGGAGTCGGTGGCGAGCTTGGTGCGT
Organism: Amycolatopsis sp. NPDC004747; assembly: GCF_053601335.1. Lineage (NCBI taxonomy): Bacteria > Bacillati > Actinomycetota > Actinomycetes > Pseudonocardiales > Pseudonocardiaceae > Amycolatopsis > Amycolatopsis sp. NPDC004747. The sequence continues at coordinate 109,996 of NZ_JBSGBQ010000005.1, forward strand.
TCGGTCCCGGTGGCCTGGGTGAGCCGGTGTTCGGACACGCGCGCGACGACGTCGAAGTAGGTCCACCACATCCCGGCGGCCAGCGCGAGCCCGCACACGGCGGCCCCGGCGACCAGCCACGACATCGGCAGCGCCCCGATCCCGATCCCGATGGCGACGATCGACTCGCCGAGCGCGATGATCACGATGAGCCCGAACCGCTCGGCGAAGTGCGCAGGCGAGTTGAGCCGCCACCCGTCCGGCCCGGTGAGGTAGACGTTGAGGTAGTCGGCCAGCAGCGCGACGACCCACAGCCCCAGCTGCCACGGCCCGCTCAGGAAGGCGGCCACCCCGAGCAGCACGACGCTCGGCAGCAGGCCCACGAACATCTTGAGCAGCACCCGCCGCAGCCCCGGGTCGTCCTTCGCCGCGCCCAGATAGGCAACGAGGTGAAGAAGCCGGACGAGCGCGTAGCAGACGACGAACAGCGCGGGCGCATACAGGCCGCCGGGGTGGTCGACGAAGGCTTCCGGGATGGTCAGCGACACCAGGAACATCACGGCCATGGCGCCGAACATGGCCAGCCGCGCGATCCCGTGGTCGACGTGGATGGTGTTCCCGAGCCAGGCATAGGAGCACCAGCACCACCACAGGACGGCGAGCATGGCCACCCCCTGCCCGACACCGATGGGGCTCAGGTGGTCGGCCATCAGCTGCGTGGTCTGGGTGATGGCGTAGACGAAGACCAGGTCGAAGAACAGCTCGATGGTGGAGACGCGGTGGTCCTCATCCGCGCTCACCAGGTGCAGGCGTGTCGTGGGCACGCCGAATTATGGACGAAAACATGTCAAGTGGTTCCGGTTTTGTCGTAACGCCCTGCGCGAACGTGGCCCAGCGTGCATGTGTCTGGGACAATGAGCCCGGACGTGGGGAGGTGGGTCGTGCATTCCTATGCGGCCGCGCACCACAAGACGATCATGGCCGTCGACATCGCCGGCTACAACGACCCCAAGAGGACGACCGCGCACCGGCTGGTCGTCCACGAGGGGTTCTGGAAACTCATGCGCACCGCTTTCGCGGACGCGGGCATCCCATGGGACGCCCTCTTCATGGAGAACACCGGCGACGGCGTGATGATCCACCTGCCCACCGAGGTGACGAAGGCGGATCTGGTGGCCGAGCTGCCGGACCGCATGCTGGCGGAGCTGCGCCGGTACAACGAGGTGCACGCCGCCGAGGCGAACGTGCGCCTGCGGGTGGCCCTCCACGCGGGCGAGGTCTACCAGGGCAGCCACGGAACGATCAGCGACGCGAACAGCTTCGCGTTCCGCCTGCTGGACGCGGCCGAGGTCAAGGAGGCGTTGAAGCAGTCGAAAGCCGTGCTGGCACTGGTCGTGTCGAACACGTTCTACCAGGACGTGGTCCGCGCGGACCCGGCCGCGGACGCGCCCTCGTACCGGCGGATCCCCATTGAGAACAAGGAAACGAAGACCGAGGCGTGGTTGCGCCTTCTGGGTGCCCCGGCCGCCCGGGTCGCGGTGTCGGCATCGCGGTCGGCCGCCAGTCCGTTCGGGTTCGCGGAGCTCGTCGAGGCACTGCTGGCGGTCGCGTGCGTGCGCAACGCGGAAAGCCGGCGGCTCCTCCTGCAGTCGTTCGCCCGGCGCGAGATCGCCGACGCCGTGCCGCACCAAGCGGAAGACCGCCTGCACGTGATCGCGCTGGCGCGAACTTGCGAACGGTACGACGGCGGTCTCGAGGAATTGCTCGCCACCGTGCGCCTGCTCGACCCGGGGTCGCCTCAGGTCGATCACCTGGGAGCCGTGATCGCCGGTCGTTCGACGCTCGAGGTGCGTTGACAGTTGTCCGCCTTTTGCCCCTTTTCGCGAAGCGCCGGATAGGTAGACTCGCGATCTTCGGGGCACTTCGCGGGGGCGGGAGGTGGTACGCCGGTGTCGATCAGGCAAGGGCGCCCCCAAATCGGCCTCACGATCCGCCGGGCTCTCGTCGACGTACTGGTGGTCGCCGGTTTCGCCGACGACAAGTCGATCAGGACTTTGATGGTCGCGGAGTTGCGGCGAGCGCTTGACAATCCTTTCACCGTGCCGGATCAGCTCGCCCCGCGGGCGCAGCTGATCGAGATCGTCAACGGTTGCAGCGTGCTCGACAACGGGCTGCCGGCGCTGGCCGACGTGCTCGAATTCCTGCGGCCGGGAACGAAGGAGTGCACCGAGTTCCGCGATCTGGTGGATTCCCTGCCGTTGCGGGATGTGGTAGCGGAATCGGAGCAGGAGCAGTTTCGCCAGCGGCTCGAGGGGTTCGCGCCACCCGGGCTCCGGGTGGCCGTTCGCCGTGCCGCCCCCCACGTCTTCCCGGCGCCGGTCTTCCCGGACGCGGCGGAGGCCTTCTCCGGCCTTGCCGACTTCAACGCCGCGCCCGGAGAGCTGCCACCGGTCGTGGCCTTCGCCGAGTTGATCTCGGCCGAATGCGACGAACAACTGGCCGTGAGCCTGCGCAAGTGGGCGGACGGACAGGCTCATCGGCTCCGGCTCGAAGAGGCACTTCGTGAGCTTCGTGCGCAGGCTGTGCCCTCTCGGTCGGGCCGGTTGCACCTGGCGATCATGATCAGCACGGATCCGGTCGACGCGGATCGGCACGAGATCTCGCACTGGCGGCAGGACGATCCGGACGAGTGGCCGCCCCCTCGTGGGGAAACCGTCGTGGCGAGGTCGGCGGAGCTCGAAACCGAAGTGGCGAAAGTGATCTCCGCGGCGGAAGAATCGTGGTCGGAAAGTGACGCGGAAGCCGTCATCGAGTTCGTGCTGCCGCGTGGTTTACTGGATCTTCCGGTGCACACCTGGCGCACGGAGCGTGAGTTCGGTGGGCCGCAACCGTTGTACATGAGCTATCCGACGGTCATTCGTTCACTGGAACGGATGAGCTCCCGACGTTCGCACCGGGTCTGGCGGCGGCGTTGGGCCTCCTGGACGGCGGAACCATCCGTCGAGCGGGTGTATTTCTGCGATCCGGCGGACACTGAAGACCAGCAGCAGATCGACGCGGTTTTCAGTGACGAGCGCTGGCTCATGACGGTGTTGACCACCGCTCCGCCGTCGAACCCGATTCCCGGCCGGGACGAACTCTTCGCCGCCTTGCGCGCGGGCTTGCCGGTCGTCGTATGGCATCCTACGGTTTCTTCGGAAGGCGTGCGCGAGGTGGTAACCTGGTTGGCCGGGCGTCACGATTTGGGGAATCTGCCGACTCTGACCAGGAAACATCGGCTCGACGCGCTCAGGAATCGGTCGTCGTCCCCGGATGGCGGCATCTTAGGGGATCTGGTGGTGCTATGGGACGATCCGAACCGGATGCTCCCTCTCGCCGACGGCGGACCCGGACCGGCTCCGGGAGGGGGTGCCGATGAGCACCACCGAGCGTCATGACGGCACGCACGACTGGTGGATCTACCGCGGCACAGGTCATCCGCTGCAGGACACGCACCTGGCCGACCGGTTGCCGCCCCCGCCGCCGTGGCGTGACTTCCGCCGGGACGAGGTACCGCCGGCCGGTGACCTGCCGCAGGACGACGCCGAGACGAACCGGCGCCTGGGCGTGGAGCTGAGCTTTTCCGCCGGGCACGTCGACCGCGCCGAAGTCGACATGGTCAACGCCGCGCTGTACCTGCGCCGTCCGCTCCTGGTGACCGGGAAACCCGGAAGCGGGAAATCGACCTTGGCCTACCGGATCGCCCGCGAGCTGCGGTTGGGGCGAGTGCTCCGCTGGTCGGTCACTTCGCAGACCACGCTGAGATCCGGGCTCTACGACTACGACGCCATCGGCCGTCTGCAGGCGTCGCAGGCACGCGGCTCCGCCGGGGAGGATCGGCCCGTCGGCGATTTCTTCCGGCTGCGGGAACTCGGGACGGCGTTCCTGCCGCGCCGGCTGCCTCGGGTCCTGCTCGTCGACGAGCTGGACAAGGCGGAGTCCGACCTCCCCCACGACCTGCTGTCGGTCTTCGAGGACGGCGAGTACCTCATCCCGGAGCTCGCGCGAGACGCCCGTCATTCGCCCGTCACCGAGGTGTTCACGGCGGATCCCGGCCACACGGCGGAGATCGAGAACGGGGTCGTCCGGTGTTCGGCGTTCCCCGTCGTCATCATCACCAGCAACGGGGAACGGGACTTCCCGCCGGCGTTCCTGCGCCGGTGCCTGCGCCTGGAGATGAAGGACCCCGGGCCGGCGAAGCTGGCCGCCATCGTCGCCGCGCACGCCCTCGACCCGAACCACCGCGCGGTGCTGATCGAGGACTTCGTCGCCCGGCGGACGGCACTCGGGGGACTGCCCGCGGACAAACTGCTCGACGCGATCTTCCTGGCGACTTCGGGGGCCTACCGGCCGGATGACCCGGGCTGGCCGGAGCTGGTCGAGGCGCTCTGGCAGCACCTGAACCAGCAGGGGCACTGAAATGCCGGAAAACCCGGGCAATCCCGACGACCACGACCTGACGGCGGACGAGGTCGCCGACGGGCTGTGGTTGATGGCCGCCATCGCGGCCGGCTCGGTGGACGCCCCGGAGCCGCTGCCGGCCCCTGAGGAGCCGCCGAACCGGGACGAGCTGCCGGAGACAGCCGCGGTGCATCCGCCACCGGTGAACCGGGGGGAAGAGCCCGGGCGCGACGGAGATCGGCTGCCGCCGCCTGACCTGCCACCGGTCGTCCTGACCGAGCTGGGGACCCCTCGGGTGACCGTTGGCGCGGGCGGCCTGCTCGATGCCGAAGCGGAATCACCGTCGGCCGGTGCGACCTCGCCGTTGCCCGACATCGGGAAACTCGTTCGCTCCTTCCGGGCGTTCAAGCGGAAGGTCGCCTCGGAGCAGCCGGAAGACGTCGAACTCGACGAGGAGCGGACGGTCGACCTCAGCGCGGAAGCGGGGATGTTGTTCCCCGTCATGAAACGGACGCGCCGGCCGTGGTTGCACCTGACCCTGGTGGTCGAGCAGGCGCCGTCGATGGCGCTGTGGAACCCGACCATCGCGGCGTTCGTCACGCTGTGCCAGCGGCGGCTCGGGATCTTCCGTTCGGTCCAGGTGCGGCTTCTGGAGACGGGGAAGACCGGACGTGCCGAGGGCGGCCTGGTCCTGGGGCCGGTGCTGCGCGGCGGCACACCGGACAGCCCGGCGCGAGGTGCGGGTGAGCCGGTCGACTCCTCCGGCCGCCGGTTGATGCTCGTGCTGACCGACGGCATCAGTGACGCCTGGCGCCGGGACCTCGTGCAGCCGCTGCTGGCGCGCTGGGGGCGGAAGGTGCCGGTCGCGGTGGTGCACCTGCTGCCCCGGCGGCTCTGGGCCCGAGGCGGAGTCGACGCACAGGACGCCGAGATCACGACCAAGGGTCCGGTGCGGCCCAACGCGTCCTACCTCGTCCGGTTGACCGACTTCCTGCTCGACGAACTCGAGCAAGCGGAACTGACCGCGAACTCGGTCGCAGTACCGGTGCTGGAACTGGAGGAACGGTGGTTTCGCAGGTGGGCGGAGGTCGTCACCGGCCGGGCGGGTGTCCCGCGGAAGTGTTCTGTCATGATCATTCGCGACCAGCCGGTGAGGGCGATAACCGAATCGAGTGAAATTCCGGCTTCACGTGAGAATGAGGCCGACTCGAGTGATCGGGTGAGGGATTTTCACAGTCAGGCGTCGCCGTCGGCATTTCGGCTGGCCACGCTACTGGCTGCGGTCCCGGTGGATCTCGACGTCGCGTCGGCGGTGCAGGCGGAGATGTTGCCGGGGTCCGGTCCCGATCACCTCGTGGAGGTGTTCACGAGCGGCCTGCTGCGACACGAGCGTGATCGGCAGCCCTGGGACCGGAACACGCCGTGGGAGTTCTCCGGCCAGACCAGAAGAGTGCTGCTCAGCGGGGCGCGAAGGTCGGACACCGCGCACGCGGTCCGGGCGGCGTCGCGGCAGTACGGCGAGCAGAACCCGACATTGGCGCGGCTGCAGGCGGCATTGGCCGAGCCGGACTCGACCCCGGACCCGGAACCCGAAACGGCGTCACCTGCCGAAATAGCACTCGAACGAGATGTGATGAGTGCGTTGTCGGGTCCATACTTATCGCGAGCCGATCGGCTGGCTAGACTGGACACCGAGCCTTCGAGTTCACCCGGTATGCGCGGTTCCCCTACTATGGACAACGATGTTAGCGCTGCTAGCATCCCGGCGGTGACGATGTCGCAGGAACTCAAGCAATCGGGTATCCCCGGCGAGGCCGCCGCTACGGATGTGGTGGACCCGGAGTCGACGGAACGCTCTGCCGAGACCCAAGCAATACTTGCCGACAAGGCAAGCGTCGTGGCCAGCGTAGGGGCGTCGACTTCGCGCCAGGTACGGCGTTCGGGTGAGGAGGTTCCCCCGGTCTGGGGTGCGATTCCCCCGCCCAACCCGAACTTCACCGGCCGCGGCGAGTTGCTCAGCCAGCTGAGCGAACTACTGGGCGCCGGCACCACAGCGGTGCTGCCCGCCACCCTGCACGGAATGGGTGGCATCGGCAAGACCCAGATGGCCACCGAATACATCTACCGGCACCTGCAGGACTACGACATCGTCTGGTGGATCCAGGCCACCCAGCCGACCCAGATCAACGCGTCGCTCACCGAACTCGCCCAGCACCTCCGCCTGCCTGGCGCCGGGGAGGCCATCACCGCCGTGCCCGCGGTCAAGGAGGCACTCCGCCTCGGCCGGCCGTACCGGCGGTGGCTGCTCGTCTTCGACTCGGCCGAAGACCCGGAAATGGTCCGCCCGTTCTTCCCGGTCGGCGGTCCCGGCGACATCCTCGTGACCTCACGCAACCCGAACTGGGCGGGAGTGGCACGTCCGCTGGAGATAGCCATCTTCGAACGCAGCGAAAGCAAGATGCTGCTGAGCAGGCGTGGGCCGCAACTCGACGACGCGGACGCTGATCGCATCGCCGAAAAACTGGGCGACCTCCCGCTGGCGATCGAGCAGGCCGCGGCCTGGCTGGCTGAGACCGGCATGAGGGCCGGGGAGTACTTGCAGCTGTTCGACGAGAAGGTCGCGGAAATCCTCGAGACCTCCAGCCCGCAGGACTACGAGACCTCGGTCGCCGCGGCGTGGAACGTGTCGTTCGACCAGCTGAGCGTCAGCAACCCGGCGGCCCACCAGCTGTTGCAGGTGTGTGCTTTCTTCGCCCCCGAACCGGTGTCGCGCAATTTGTTCGCCGGCGTTCGCGGGCTCACGGTGTCACCCGAACTCGACACGGCGTTGCGTGATCCGATCAAGCTGAGCCGGGCTGTTCGCGACATCAACCGGTTCGGCCTCGCGAAGATCGACCACCGCACCGACACGATCCTTCTGCACCGGCTGGTCCAGCTGGTCCTGCGCAACCGCATGTCGGATCAGCACCGGAACGAAATGCGGCACGGCGCGCACCAGCTGCTGGCCAACCTCGACCCGAACGACCCGAGGTCGCCGCGGCAGTGGCAGCGCTATCAGGAGGTGCTGCCGCACATCTACGACGCCGAGCTGATCGAGTGCACGGACCAGTGGGTGCGGCAGCTCGTGCTCAACCTGATGAAGTTCCTCTACTACTGGGGTGACCACAAAGGCGCAGTCACCCTTGCCGAACGCGCGGTGGAGGGGTGGGAGCGGGACCGGCTCGAACGACAGCGCAGGGGCGAGGCGTCCATCGAGGACCCGCCGTTGCAGGAGCTGGAAGCTTCCGAGCGGCTGGCATTCTTCCAATGGACTGTCGGGCGCTATGCAGACGCCGCGAGGACCAGCCACGACACCTATGACCGCTACCGGGACGCGATCGGTCCCGATCGCGAAGAGACGCTCGTTGCCGCACTGACCTACGCCGTCATCCTGAAGGCGAGGGGTGAATTCGCGGAAGCCGCCCAGCGCAACGAAGAGATCTACGTCAAGGCACGTGGCTTGTTCGGAAACGACGACCCGAGCACACTGGTCGCCGCCAATGACTATATCGCGGCACTGCTCCTGACGGGGGAGTACCGGCGGGCGTATGAACTGGCCCAGGACACCTATCGCCAACGCGTCGAGGTTCTCGGTTACGACAACGCGTCGACCGTCACGACCCAGGTCTTGATGGTGGTCGCCCGGCGTGAGCTGGGCGATTACCCGTGGGCGCGGATCGAGCAGCAGCAGATCACCGACCGGGTCGAGCAGCTCTACGGTACGGACAGCATCAGCACCCTGCGCCGCAAGTACCACCTGGCAGTTGCCTGCAGGAAGGACGGCGACCACGACGTGGCTCGCGCGATTTCCGAGGACGCGCTCCGCCGGTTCCGGGTCCGGTACGGCGACAAGCACCCGAACGCGCTGGCTTGTGCGCTCGGGTACTCGATCGACCTGCGGCACGCGCACGAGTTCGCGCGGGCTCGCGAACTGGGCGAGGAGGTCTTCGACCTCTACCGCGAGAGCCTGGGAGAAAAGCACCCGCACACGCTCTCCGCGGCGCTCGATCTCGGCGTGACGATGCGGCTGTCCGGCGACCCGTCAAGCGCGCGAGCCCTTGACGAACGTTCCCTGGAGGGGTTCCGGGCACAGCTGGGCGAGGATCACCCGCACAGCATCGTGTGCGCGATCGACGTCGCGAGTGATCTCGCCGCACTGGACCGCCTCGAAGAAGCCGCCGAGCGTGACGCGGAACTGCTGGTGCGTTCCCGTCGGGTTCTCGGTGAGAACCACCCAACGACACTGGCGGTTCAGCTCAACCGTTCGCTCGACCTCAGGGCGCTGGGCCGGACAGAAGAAGCAGAGCAGCTCTACATCGACGTCATGAATCGCTATCGCCAGGTCCTGGGTGAGACCCACCCGGGCACGATCGCTGCGGCGAACAACATTCGCGCAGACTGTGACATCGACCCGATGCCCCTCTAAGGCATTCTGTTCACACCTTCGTCCACGTGCGTTGCGGCGGACGACGGGTTCGCCGGGCACGGCCGGGACGCACGTTCCCGGCCACGCCCGGCGCAAGCGACGCTCAGGTGCAGCCCTCAAGTTTCCGTAACGGATACCTTGCTGCCGAAGAGTGGGAATAGAGTTTCCAGGCCGGTGCCGCTATTGCGAAAAATTACCTCGTCCGCGGGGTGGGGCGATGGGCTGCTACCGCGGCCCCGGCTGAACATGCTGAAAGGGTTCGACAATGGGAAATTCGGAGGGGCCGGTACTGGTACGGACCTCAATTGAAATTGCGTCTGCTCTGACCGATGGTGTCGGCCTTGATGCTAGCGTGATCGCTGCAGGTGCGGGCATTCTTACTGCGGTGGTGGCTGCTGTCAGCGCGTGGACGGGTCACCTCGAGCGTCGAGCCCAACGAGCCCGGATGGCTCGCAGTGAGGTCGTTCAGGTGTTGAATCGCGGGGAAGAGATCGGACGCCATGTGCTGGCATTTGTTCCGATCACTCGCGCTGGGTTCGAGAAGCTCAACATCGCCGAGTTTCGAATCGTGGCGAGCAATCTCGCTGAGCAGAATATCGAGGGAACCGGCGTTCATCTTCGCGAGATTGCCGACCTTGCGCGACGTCTCGCTGATGCGGCTGGCCCTGAACAAGACGTGATTGTTGCAGCTTCCGCCGGAGATTCGTCCGCTGAGGACTGGCGAATGAGGAGTATTTCGCGGCAAGATCGGATTGCTGAGAAATTGATAGAGGAAATCGAGAAGGCGCGGCAAATCCTCCGGTCGCAGCCGTGACGCCGGGTCGGCAACGGATCTCCTGATTCGAACCGATGCGGAGTGCGCCGGATGCCTCGGCTCGGTCAGTGAGTGAACCGGCCGAGCCATCCGGCGATGGTTTCGACAGGCGGGGGCGTGCCGGTGATCGCGCGGAGGGCTCGGTGCACCGCCCGTACCAGCTCTGGGCTGTGCAGCAATGCTCGAGCTGCCGGCCCCGTTCCGCAGGCCGTCAGGGCCAGTCCCAGCCCGACGAGTGCGGCCGGGTCGTCGGGGTCGTCCGCCAGCAGACGCCGATACCCGGCAATCGCGGGCTCGGGTCGACCGGCGACCAGTTCCAGGTCCGCGTCGGTGACAGCGGGGACGGTGTGGCCGTGTTCGGCGAGCGCGGCCACACCGCGGCCGAGCCGGAGCCGGATCAGGTCCGCCCGGGCATTGGTCCAGCGGCCGTCGGGGACCGGCGTCGGGGTCCGTGGCTCGGCCGGTTTGCCGAGTTTGGGCCAGGAATCCCCACAACGCCACGCGGCGGCGAGCGCCGCTACTGTCTCGGCGTCCGGGCGCAGATGCCGGAGGCGCCAAGTGGCGTAGTGGTCGGCGGCCGCCGACATCGCCCAAGCTCCGGGGCCGGCGGCGAGTGGTTCCTCCTGCCACGGGGTCATTTCGACCGCGATGTTGTCGAGGAAGCGTTGCCCGGTCGGGGTCAGGACGGCGTCGCCACGGACGTCCTGCAGAGTGCGCCAAGTGGCGCTTCGCCAGAGCGCGAACTCGAACGACGCAAGCGCGTTGTCCGGTTCGGCCGCGGCCAGCGCCCGCCAGAAGCCTGTCACACCGAAGAACGCGTAGATGCCGTGCAGCACACCGCCGATCGGCCGCGGATCGTCTCGCCAAGGTGCGTACAGCCGCTCGCGGGGATCGTCGGTGTGCAGGGTGGCCAGGTGCTGGACACCGCCGAGCTTGATGTGCTGGAACTCGTGGACGAGCGCGGCGGCGAGCTGCTCGGAATCGCTGCTGTAGGCCACGATCGCACTGCCGAACGCCTCGCCAGTGGACGCGCTGGGCAGCCGAAAGGCGACAGCCGGGGCCGGCACCAGCGATTCGAGCCCAGCGCGGAGCGCCTCAGCCATCTGGGGCAGGTGCGTGGCGACAAGGTGCCACGCGTTGTCGACGACGGTGCGCCAAGATTCGACTTCCAGGGCGGTGAGCCGCTTCGGCGGAATCGGTTCGTAGAGGCCGCGGTAGGGATCGAGGTCGTCCAGCCTGAGCGAAAGCCGCAGGTCGCCGTGCCAGCTCGTGATCCGGCGGAGGGGGTGCCAACCCGCGGTTTCGACACCCAGGTCGTCCGGTAGCCGGACTTCGATGTGGCGGTTCCGGACGACGATTCCGTCGTCCCCGGCGGACACCCGCGCCACACCGAACGGTTCGCCGGTGCGCAGCCGGACCATGCCGAGCGTCGGCAGGGACACGGTGCCCTGCCAGATCGGGAGTTCCGCCTCGAAAGCGGCTCCGGCACGGACGGCCGCTGCGGCGGCCAGGCAGTGCACGTGGCCGAGGTGGACCCAGAACGGGCAGACACCGGTCATGTCCTGGCGGCACAACCGGGTAGTGTAGCCGGCCCACGTCCCCGTGTAGGGATGGGCGAGAATCGTTTCGACCGCGGCGGGATCCTGTTGCTGAATCCTGGCCAGCAGCTCCCACGCCCACTCGAGCGACGGGAGCGGGGCGGAAACGTCGGGGGATTTGGCCGCCTGATCGATGATCCCCCGCAGCAGGAGCAGCCTTCTGCTCCGCTCGGCCGCACGCAGGTTCCGGACCAGGGCGGGGCCGCCGTCGCCCCGGGCGAATGCGTCGAAATCGCTCCACGACAGGTGGTGGGGGATCAGTGCGTCGGTGGCCATGGTCAGTCGATTCGCCGGGCACCTTCACTGCCGCTCGCCGTCACTGGGATATAAGAAACCCGCTCCGCCGCGTGTCGCAAAGCTTTGCGCAATTCGCCGCCGTCCAAGGTGCGCAGCTCCGACAGTGGTATCGCGCCGAGATCGAGGACTGCGGAGTCGATTCCCGCTTCCCTGCCGGATCGTGCGTCCTGCATCGCGATTCCCCTCTCGCAGGGAGAACGGACCCCGTCGGCCCGCTGGGTATTGTCCCCCATTCCCGGCGATTGCGATAGGGACGGAGGCCGTGCGCCGTTCGGACGACGACGGGGCGAGCCCGGTCGCGTCGAGCGTGGCCGGTGTGACCTGTGGCGAGGAGGGTTCCCGTGAACTCGGGATCTCTGGTGGTCATGGGCTCGGCGGCCTACCGCAAGACGATCATGGCGCTGGATATCGCCGGCTGCAACGCGACCAGCCACCCTTCCGCTTGATGGAGGCACGGGAGGCGAAGACTGCCTTGAAAACGTCCGGCACGGCACTGGCACTGATCGTGTGGAGCCGAAGGCGGAAGCTTGGCTGCGGTGCCGGGCGGTCCCGCGCGTTCGCAATGCGCAAAGCCGGACCTCCGTCGTCCCCGCAGGTCGACGCTCTAGCCGTGATCATCCGAGAGCGGTGACGCAACGGTATTCGGCCGGTTGTCTGCGACGCACCACTTCATGTCCATCTTTTGCCCCTATTCCGCCCCGGATCGATGGGTAAAATCACGGGTCCCGGGCACCCGGGCGGGGAGGTGGTTCGTCAGGTGTCGGCCGGTGAGCAAACTCGTGGACCGGGTTGGGAGCTCCACCTCCCGTCCACGGTCCGGGTAGCGGTCCGGGAGGCGATCGTCAATCTCCTCGCCAACGCCGGACTCGCCACCGACCGGCCGAGCCGGTCGCTGATGCTGGATTTGATTCACGACAACCTCGGGTTCCAGTTGACGCTTTCGGACCACGCGACCGGACGTGACCAGCTGATCGATATCGTCAACGCCTGCGCCCGTGCCGATGGCGGGATGCACGCCCTCGATCACGCCGTACGCATGTTGCGTCCGGGTTCCCCGGAATTCGAGCTCTTGCACCGGCTCGTGCACGAACCGCGGATGCACGACCTCCTGCCGGATTCGGAATTGTCGTGGCTGCGTTCCGTGCTGGTCGGATTCACCCCGCCCCTGCTCGGCATCCTGGTCAGGCGCGCCGCCAGCCCGGCCACGTGCCCGGCCTCCGAGCCGGGTGACGCCTGGGAGGCGTTCTGCCTGCTGACCGAGCTCAACACGCCCGCGCACGGCCTGCCACCGGCGCTCGCTTTCGTCGAACTCGTCGCCGCCAAGTGCGCTCGTCCGCTCGGTGACGAACTGCGGGAATGGAACACCTGGCAGGCCCGGCGGGTGCAGGGCGAAGAGCGGTTGCGCGAGCTTCGCGCCGAACGCGAACACAACGGCGGCGGCGGCGAACTCCGGCTGCACCTGGTGATCATGGTGGAGCTGGACGGGATCGACCCCGATCGGCACGTGGTTTCCCATTGGCGCCAGGAGGACCCGCAAGAATGGCCGCCGGCCAGGGGCGGCATCGCCACCGTTCGCGGCGCGGACCTCGAATACCACGTCGACCGGCTGATCGTCGACGCGGAACGCGCCTGGTCGGAATACCGCGAAGAAGTCGCACTCGAGTTCGTGCTGCCACGCGCGCTCGTGAACCTTCCGGTGCACCGGTGGTGCAAGGAGCACGAAACCGGCGATCCCCGGCCGCTGTTCCTCGATTATCCGATCGTCATCCGGTCGCTGGAAAGGATGTTCTCCCGGCAATGGCACCGGGCGTGGCGAATCCGCTGGGAGGCGATGAGCGATGATCCGTCCGCCGAGCGGGTGTACTACTGCTCGCCGCAGGACACCGCCGGGCGTCACCGGCTCGACGCGATTCTCAGCGACGGGAAGTGGTTGATGATGGTCCTCGCCGGTCCGCCGCCGACGCGGCCGTGCTCCGGCGGGGACGAAATGGCGACCGGGTTGCGTTCCGGGATCCCGGTGCTGCTCTGGCACCCCGACGCCACCGCCGATGTGCTGCACGAAGTCGTCGCATGGCTCCTCGACAGCGGCGGCCTCGGCGACCTGCCCGCACGGACCCGGGATTCCCGGCGGGCGGCGTTCCGCGAGGTGACCATCCCCGTCGACCTCCGGATCGCCCGCGATCTGGTCATCCTGTGGGACGACCCGAACAGATTGCTCTTTCTGGACGACGGTCCGTACCTGCCGGACGCGATACGGGAGGATTCAGATGAACGCGGCAGAGCATCTTGAGCGACCGGAGTGGTGGATCTACCGCGGCACCGGCCGTCCCCTTTCCGAAGCGTCGTTGGCCGACCTGCTGCCACCGGCACCACCGTGGCGGGCGTTCAACGGCGGCCCGTTGCCGGTCGAGGACGTCGTCCCGCAGGACGAAGGCGAGGCGGACCGGAGACTGGGTTCCGAGCATCGGCTGCCCGCCCGGCACGTCGACCCGCACGAGATCGACATGGTCAACGCGGCGCTTTACCTGCGTCGCCCATTGCTGGTCACCGGCCGTCCGGGAAGCGGGAAGTCGAGTCTCGCGTACCGCGTCGCCCGGGAGCTGCGCTTGGGCCGCGTGCTGCGGTGGCCGATCACCTCCCACACCACTCTCAAGGGCGGTCTCTACACCTACGACGCGATCGGCCGGGCCCAGGCGGCCGCCGGCCGCGCGGCCGACCGGCGGGACGGCGACCGGGAACCGCCGATCGGCGAATACCTGCGGCTCGGCGAACTCGGCACGGTCTTCTTGCCGCGCCGGCAGCCGCGCGTGCTGCTGATCGACGAGCTGGACAAGAGCGAAGCGGACCTGCCCAACGACCTGCTCAGCCTGTTCGAGGACGGCGAGTTCCTGATTCCCGAGCTGGTGCGGATGCGCAGCCGCAGCCGCGAGGTCGAGGTCTTCACGGCGGATCCGGACCTGACGGCCACGATCCCGGACGGCCGGGTCAGGTGCGCCGCCTTCCCCTTCGTCGTGATCACCAGCAACGGTGACCGCGACTTCCCGCCTGCCTTCCTCCGCCGGTGCCTCCGGCTCGAAATCCAGGACCCGGACATCGAACAGCTGGCCGAGATGGTGGCGGCGCACGCGCTCGACCCGAACGACACCCACCGGTCCCGCATCATCGAAGAGTTCGTCAGCCGCAGCGAGGCCTTCGGCGGGCTGCCGGTGGACAAGCTCCTCGAAGCCGTTTACCTCGCGACCTCGGGGGCCTACCGCGACGAAGGTGAGTCCTGGCCCCGGTTGATCGACGCCATCTGGCGGCAGTTGAACTCCGTGGTGCCGTGAGATGGCCGGGGAGCCGTCCGAGCGCCGCCCCGACGCCGGGCCCCTGTCGTGGAGTGAAGTCGCGGATGCGGTCTGGCTCGCGGCGGTGCTCGGCGAGCCCGCGGCGCGGCCGGCCGACGAGCCGATCCCGGAGCCCGGCCCGTCCGAGCAGGCACAGCTACCGGAGCCGCGACCGGAGCCCGAGCCGGCTCCGGTCGCGGATCCGCCGGCTCCTTCGACCGGGGAGGCGGAGCCGGCCATCGGGCGTCGGCGCCGCCCGCTCGTCGGAGGGTTTGCGCGGGACGTCCTCGGCCGCGGCGAGCGGTCGGCCGGGAACGGGCGGCCCCCGGGATCGTCGGCGATGCCTGGTGGTCAGGACATCTTGCGAGCCCTCCGGCCGTTGAAGCAGCTGCGCCCCTCACCGCAGGAAGACGACGTCCAGCTGGACGAGGAACGGACCGCCGAACGTGCCGTCCAGGACGGTCTCTGGCTTCCGATGCTCAAACCCGCCAGGACGACCCGCGTCCTGGACCTGACGGTGGTGATCGACGCCGGTGCGTCGATGGGCCTGTGGCAGCCGGAAGTCCGGTCGTTCCTCAAGCTGGTGCAGCAGCTGGGAGCGTTCCGGACGGTCCGGATCCGGTACCTGGAAACGGAGTCCCGGGCAACCGACGGCTCACTGGCTCCGGTGCTGCGGGGCGGCACCCCGGACGCACCGCAGCACAGCGTGGCCGAGCTCCTGGACTGGTACGGCGACCGGCTCATGCTCGTCCTGACCGACGGGGTCGGCGAAGTGTGGCGGCGCGACCTGGTTTCGCCGCTGCTCGCGCAGTGGAGCGGACGCATGCCGGTCGCGCTGGTGCAGCTGCTGCCCCAGCACATGTGGAAGAAGGCCGGTATCCCGCTGCACCGGGCGTTGCTGACGTCACCCGGTCCGTTCCGGCCGAACGGCAGCTACGGGTTCGACCTGCCGGACGCCTGGATGACCATGGCGGATCCCGACAAGGCCGTCAGCGGCGCGGTTCCGGTTCCGGTCCTCGAGCTGGGCGGACGGTGGTTCAGCTGGTGGGTGCGGCTCATTTCGCAGTCGGTCACCGAGCCGGTGCCGGGCACGGTGCTGCTCGCGCGTGACCAGCCGATGCCCGAGACTGCGGACGACGAGGAGCCGGCCAGGCCGCCGACGGCCCAGGAGCGGGTCCGGCGGTTCCTCGGCGCCGCGACGCCGCCGGCGTTCCGGCTCGCGACCCTGCTGGCCGCGGTTCCGGTCAGCCTGCCGATCGCCCGGTTCGTCCGGGCCGAACTCGTGCCCGAAGCCGATTCGTCCCACCTCGCCGAAGTGTTCGTCAGCGGGCTCCTCGGTCCGCGGCCGAACCTCGCCGGCGACGACGCCGTCTTCGAATTCCCGGCCTCGATCCGCGAGGTCCTGCTCACGGCCGGACGGCGCTCGGAAACCGTGCAGGTCGTCCTCGCGACCGGAGAACGGTTCGGCGAGCAGTACCCCGTTCTGCTGCGGATCGCGGACGCGCTGGCCGACCCCGAACGGGCGGCCCTGCCCGAAGAGGGCGCGGACGTCGCTCTCGAGCGAGTGGTGATGCGCGCCCTCTCCGGGCCGTACGCCTGGCGCGCGGAACGGCTGCACGAGTGGGAGCGTGAACTCGCGCTCGCGGCGGCGGAGAGCGACACCGCAGGCGAGGCCGACGACGGCGTGGGGCCGCCGGCGACAGCCGAACCGGAGGTCGCGGACGAGCGGCTGGTCGAGGACGTCCGGGAAGAAGCGGCCACGTCCCTGCGCCGCGTCCGGCGGATCACCACCGACGCACCGGCGATCTGGGGCGCGGTCCCCGCGCGCAACCCGGAGTTCGTCGGCCGCCAGGACCTGCTCGACCGGCTGGGGGCGAGCCTGGATTCGGCCGGCAGCGTGATCTTGCACGGGCCCGGCGGCCTCGGCAAGACCCAGCTGGCGGTCGAGTACATCTACCGGCGGCTCCGCGACCACGATCTCGTGTGGTGGGTCAGCGCGACCCAGGAGAGCCAGATCCGGGCGTCCTTGATGGAGCTCGCCCGGCAGCTGCGGCTGCCGGGCGCGGACGAGACGGTCGCCGCGGTACCGGCCGTCCTCGCCGCGCTCCGCGCCGGCAAGCCGTTCCGTCGCTGGCTGATCGTCTTCGACGCGGCGGACGAACCCGAGTTCCTCCTGCCGTTCCTCCCGGTCGACGGGCCGGGGCGGATCCTGGTCACCGCACGCGACCCGGCCTCCGGCTCCTTCCCGGCGGAGCCGATCGAGGTCGACCGGTTCTCCCGCGCCGAGAGCATCGACCTCCTGCGGCGCCGGGATGGCACCGTCACGACCGCTGACGCCGAGGCACTGGCGGAGAAGCTCGGTGACCTGCCGATCGCGTTGGCCCAGGCCGCGGCTTGGCGAGTCGAGACCGGGATGCCGGTCGCCGAGTACACCCGGCTGCTGGACGAGAAGATGGCCGAGCTCGCTGCCATGTCTCCGCATCCGACAGCCCACGAGATTTCCGTGACGGCAGCCTGGAACGTCTCCTTCGACGGGCTTTCGACCCGAAGTCCGGCCGCACACCAGCTGCTCCAAGTGTGCGCGTTCTTCGCCGCCGAACCGATCTCCCGTAGCCTGTTCGCCGGGGTACGCGGAGTGTCGATCGCGCCGGAACTGGACACCGCGATGCGCGATCCCGTCCTGTTGGACCGGGCACTCCGGGAGATCAACCGGTGCCGCCTGGCCAAACTGGATCACCGCAGCGGCACCTTGCTCCTGCACCGGCTGGCGCAGCAGGCGTTGCGGGCCACGATGGCGGATGAGACCCGCACCCGGATGCGGCACGGCGCCCACCTGTTGCTCGGCAACGTCGATCCGAAGGATCCGGAGGCTGCTCGGCACTGGCCGCAGTACCAGATGGTGCTGCCCCACCTCCGGCACGCCCGGCTGATCGACTGCGACGATCCGTGGGTCCGTC
The DNA here is from genome assembly GCF_053601335.1 of Amycolatopsis sp. NPDC004747. NCBI lineage: Bacteria > Bacillati > Actinomycetota > Actinomycetes > Pseudonocardiales > Pseudonocardiaceae > Amycolatopsis > Amycolatopsis sp. NPDC004747. The sequence continues at coordinate 127,872 of NZ_JBSGBQ010000005.1, forward strand.
AGTTGCTGCTCAACTTGGTCAAGTTCCTGTACTTCTCCGGTGATCACCTGGGCTCGGTCGCGCTGGCCGAGGAAATCGTGGCCACGTGGACAGCGCGATATGGCGCGGAAGACCCGCAAACGCTTGCGACCTCGGAGCAGCTCGGTTTCGTGTTGTGGGTGCTCGGCCGATATGAGGAGTCATCCGAGGTCAGCAGCCGGACGTTACGGCTCTACCGGCGGACTTTCGGCCCGGAATCGGAACAGGCGCTCGGCGCCGAAGTCCTGGTAGCGACCGGGCTGAAGGCCAACGGCGACTTCTTCGCCGCGCGCGACCTCAACCGGCAGACCTACGAGAAAGTCCGTTCGCTCTTCGGTGACGACGATCCAACCGCGCTCGAGGCGGCCCACGACCTCGTCGTCTCACTTCTGCTGGCCGGCGACTACGAGCAGGCTCGTTGGCTCAGCGAGGACACCTATGAGCGCCGGTCTGAGATCTTCGGGTACGACAACTGGAAGACCATCGGAACGCTGAACATCATGATCATCTGCCGACGGGAGCTCGGCGATTACTCATGGGCGCACATAGAACAGAAAAAGGCCGTGGAGCGGGTGCGCGGCCTGTTCGGCTCGGGCACCGACGGCGTCATCCGCCGCGACTACCATCTCTCGGTGGCCCAACGCAAAGATGGCTACCACGAGGCAGCGCTGACTCTGTCCGGCAGCGCTCTTGAGCGCTTCCAGCTCAAGTACAGGTCGAACCACCCCAACGCAATGGCCTGCGCGCTCGCCCATTCGATCGACTTGCGCAACGCCGGTGAACTGACACCGTCGTTGGAGCTGGGCGAACAGGCACTGGCGCTGTACCGGGGTAGCCTGGGCGACCGGCACCCGCACACGCTGGCTGCCGAAGCCGACATCGGCGTCACCATGCGGCTGCTCGGTGATCCGGCGAACGCGCTGGCCCGAGACGAGCGCGCGCTCTCCGGCCTCCGTGATCGGCTCGGCCCGGTCCACCCGCACGTCCTGGCGTGTTCGATCAACACCGCGAACGATTGGTTCGCGCTCGGCGACGTACAGCGATCTCTGCGGATGAACACCGACACGCTGGCGCGGTTGCGCCGAGCCCTGCCGGAGAACCACCCCACCACACTCGCGGCGCGGCTCAACCGAGCCCTGGACCTCGAGCGGCTCGGTCGTGTCCGTGAAGCGTTGAGCCAGCACCGGGACGTCCTTGTCGTGGCTGATCGGGTGCTTCGCCCCGGTCACCCCGCGATCACGGCGGCGGAGAACGCGGTTCGCGCCGAGTGCGACATCGACCCGATGCCGTTGTAGCCCGGGTCAGTGCCGCGCTTCGCCAATCCAAGCGGCCAATTCGCCGACCGCCGGCGCTTTCCCCGCGTCGCGCAGCGCCCGGTGGACCGCGCGGACCAGTTCCGGTACGCCGAGCAGGGCGCGCGTGGCCGGCCCGTCCGGCAACGAGAGGCCGAGGCCGATCAGTGCCTCGGCATGCTCGGGATCTCGGTCGAGCACAGACTGGTAGGCCTTGCGCGCCTCGTCGTCCAAGCCGGCGATCAGCCAGTGGTCGCCCTCGATCGCGCCCGGCACCTGGGACCACACCTGCGACAACTTGCGTTCGCCGTCCGGGCGAAGCCGGACCCGGATCAGATCGGGACGGGCGTTCGCCCATTCTCCGTCCGAAAGGGTGTCGAGACGGCCACTTGGCGCCGCCTGGGGGCAGGGCTCGCCGTGCAGCCAGGCCCGAGCGAGGTCCGCGATTACTTCAGGCTCGGGGCGGATGTGACGGAGCCGCCAACCGGCGTAGTGGTCCGCGGCCAGCCTCTCCGCCCAATGCACTGCTTCGGAAGCGCACGGTTCGGTTTGCCAAGGCCCGAAGACGGTGGCGAGTTCGTTGAGGAACCGCCGTCCTGAGTCGGTCAGCGCAGCGTCGTCCCGGATGGATTCGAGAGTTTGCCACGTCTGGGCGCGCCAGTGGGCGAACTCGAAGGCGGCCAACCGATCTTCCGGATGTGCTCGTGCCAAGGCCCGCCAGAAGGCCGAAACGCCGAAGAACGCGTAGATCCCGTGCACCAGACCGCCGAACGGCCGCGGGTCTTCCCGCCAGGGGGCGTAGAGCCGTTCGGTGCGGTCGTCGTCGTGCAGGCGGGCGAGCTGCAGCAGGCCGCCCAGCCGGATGTGCTGGAATTCGTGCACCAGAGCCGCGGCGAGAGTGGCGGGTTCTTCTGCCTCGGGCCCGGCGATGACCGCGCTTCCGAAGGCTTCGCCGGTCGACGCGCTGGGGAGCCGGAACGGAACGGCCGGGTTCGGCACGATCGACGTCAGGCCCGCGGGCAGGATCTCCGCGTACTCGGGCAGGTGCTCGACGATCAGCCGCCATGCCTCGTCGAGCAGATCTCGCCAGGTCGACGCTTCGGCATCTGTCAGCCGGTCCGGCGGAATCGGGTGGTAGAGACCGCGGTGCGGGTCCAGGTCGTCGAGCCGCAGCGCCAGAACCCGGCCGCCGGCCTCGAAGCGGAAGTCCCGGAGAGGACTCCAGGCTGCCGTTCCCGGCGTGGCCTGCGAGCGTTCGCCGTGGATCGTGAAGTCCCCGGCTGCCCCGCGCACTTCGGCGGTCGTGAACCCGCCACCTTCGGCCAACCGGGCGGCACCCAGCGTCGGCAGCACGACGACGTCGTCCCAGACCGGCACCAGGATGGTGAAAGTCAGACCCGCGTGGATCGCCGCAGCCGCGGCCAGGGTGTGGAGGTAGCCGTAGTGGACCCAGAGCGGGCATTCACCGGTCAGCCCCTGTTCGATCAAGCGGGTGGTGTACCCCGCCCAGCTTCCCATGTACGGGTGGGCGATCACCCGCTCCAGCGCGTCTGGCTGAGCCTCTTCGGCTTGGACCAGCAGATTCCAGACTGTTTCGACGGGGGCGAGCGGTCCTGTCACACTTTCGTCCGAGGCTGCGAGGTTGACGAGACCGGAGAGCAGAAGCAACCGGCGACTGCGATCAGCGCTGCGTAGCACGCTCCCGGCGCTCATCCCACCGGCACCAACGGCCAGTTTGTCGAAGGCATCCCAGGAAACCGAGTGTGGGTCCGGAGTGGACGTCACCTGATTTTTCGCGTGCACCATGAACTCTCCGGAGCGTTTCAGTCGACGCGCTTGGCGCCTTGGCTGCCGCTCGCGGTCACCGGTATGTAAGCGGTCCGGTCCGCAGCGTGACGAATCGAACGGCGAAACGCCACGGAGTCGAGTTTTGGCAGTTGGGACAGTGAGTACGCACTCAGATCGGGGATATTGGATTGGATCCCCGGTTGTCCGTTAATATCCGGCGACCGCATACCGATATGCCTCTTCCGCAACATAGAAACGACTGGTAAGTCGACCACAATTTAGCAGGCCTGTGTAGCCCCATTCGGGTGCCCCCAGTGTTACTGAGCGCTATGTCGGAATTACGAGAAAGAGTTATCGACTTATCGCCACGATCGTCGTCATCTGTACTGGGCTGAAGCGCCGATCAGGCAATGCCGAGGACTGTGTGCAGCAACGTTGTCAGCTCGGCCCCGAACTGGGGTCTCGACGCCACTCGGCGGGTTCTCGCCAGGTCGTTGGCGATGGTCAACGCCGCGTGGACCGTGATCTTTGCTTCGCGCGGAGGCAGTGAAGGCCGCGTCGCTGACAGCAGCGTCACCCACTGGGCCACGTAGTCCCGCTGGACCCGGAGCAGGTCCACTTTGTCCCGATCCGGCATCGTCACCCGGTCCGCCGAGAACGACACCAGCAGCTCCGGCGTGTGCAAGATCGTGTGCACATACGACGCCGCCAGGCGGCGTAGGGCTGAACGCTCGTCCGGTGCCTGGAGGGCCTGCTCGGCTGCCAACGCCAGCCTGTCCGCCGCCCGGTGGCCGATTGCCACCATCAGCGCTGCCTTGCTGGGGAAGTGCCGGTAGACGCTGGGGCCGGCTATGCCCGCCGCCGCTCCGATGTCCTCCATGCTCACGTCGTGGAAGCCTCGCTGGGCGAACAACGCCGTCGCCTCCGCCAGGACCTGCTCTCGGCGGGATGGGGTGCCGAGCCGTAATGCGGGGGCTTCGGGGGTCGGCGAAGGTGAAGGCAGTGTGGCGTTCAGCACACCGAGTGCCAGTTCGACCAGTAACTGAGCGAAGCGGCGGCGCGCCACCGACGTGTGGTGGACCGAAACACTGCCGAACACCGACAGCGCCGCCCAGCAGAGGAGCTCGGCGTCCTCGGCCGGCAGTTCCGGGCGGCGGGTCTGCAGCGCCTTCGCCCACGTCGCCAGGGCCAGTGCCGAGCGGCGGGCGATCTCGCGCTGGTCCTCCTTCGGCAGATGCCGCCCCTCCCAGCGCCACAACGCCGCGATCTCGCGTCGCTCGACCGCCTGGGTCGCGAGGCGGCTCAACAACGATTCCAGCTGGTCAGCCGGGGGAACCGAGTCCGACAGGGCCTCCGCTGTCGCCGCCTCCATGTCCTCGAAGCCGCTCAGGACCACGTACGCCAGGATCGCCTGCTTGTCTGCGAAGTGCCGGTACAACGCCGGGCCCGTGACGCCCGCCGCGTCCGCTATGTCCTTGATGCCGACTCCGGGGAAGCCGCGGGCGCGGAACAGCTCCGCCGCCACCGCGGCCAGCTGGGCCTTGCGGTCGCGGGGGCGCGCCCTACGCAGAGAGTCGGTCATGGTGAGTGAACGATAGCGGCTGAAGGCACACCTGCAACCCATTGACACCATGGGGTTATCCGGCGATATGTTAATGGGCATTAGCCCTACTGGCCGGTACACTCGGTCACGGTACGACGACGTCCGAAACGCTCGCGAGGAGTTGTTCAGTGAGTAGCGAGGCCTACATCTACGAGGCGATCCGCACGCCTCGCGGCAAGAACAAGGGCGGTGCCCTGCACGGCACCAAGCCGGTCGACCTGGTGGTCGGCCTGATCAACGAACTGAAGGTCCGCCATCCGAACCTCGACCCGCAGGCGATCGACGACATCGTCCTCGGCGTCGTCTCGCCCGTCGGGGAGCAGGGCGCCGTCATCGCGCGCACCGCCGCGCTGAACGCCGGCCTGCCCGAGACCGTTGCCGGTGTGCAGCTCAACCGCTTCTGCGCCTCCGGCCTCGAGGCCACCAACACCGCCGCGCAGAAGGTGCGCTCCGGCTGGGACAACCTGATCATCGCCGGTGGTGTCGAGTCGATGTCGCGCGTGCCGATGGGCTCCGACGGCGGCGCGCTGTTCATGGACCCCGCCACCGCCTACGACAACTACATCGTCCCGCAGGGCACCGGCGCCGACCTGATCGCCACGATCGAGGGCTTCTCCCGCGAGGACGTCGACCGCTGGGCCGTCCGCTCGCAGGACCGCGCCGAGGCCGCCTGGTCCGGCGGCTACTTCGCCAAGTCCGTCGTGCCGGTCAAGGACATCAACGGCGTCACGGTCCTCGACCACGACGAGCACCGCCGTCCCGGCTCCACCGTCGAGGGCCTCGGCAAGCTCAAGCCCGCCTTCGCCGGCATCGGCGAGCTGGGCGGCTTCGACGCCGTCGCGCTGCAGAAGTACCACTCGGTCGAGAAGATCAACCACGTCCACACCGGCGGCAACTCCTCCGGCATCGTCGACGGCGCCGCGCTGGTGCTCGTCGGCTCCGAGCAGGTCGGCAAGACCTTCGGGCTGACCCCGCGCGCCCGGATCGTGGCCACCGCGTCGATCGGCTCCGAGCCGACGATCATGCTCACCGGCCCCACGCCGGCCACCCAGAAGGTGCTGAAGGCCGCGGGCCTCAAGCCCGAGGACATCGACCTGTGGGAGCTCAACGAGGCCTTCGCCTCCGTCGTGCTCAAGTGGATCAAGGACCTGCACCTCGACGAGGACAAGGTCAACGTCAACGGCGGCGCGATCGCCATGGGCCACCCGCTCGGCGCCACCGGCGCGATGTTGGTCGGCACCGTGGTCGACGAGCTGGAACGCCGCCAGGCGCGCCGCGCCCTGGTGACCCTGTGCATCGGCGGCGGCATGGGCGTCGCGACCATCATCGAGCGGGTGTGAGGACACTAATGGCCGAGAGCAAGACCATCCGCTGGGAGCAGGACTCCGACGGCATCGTCACCCTGACCCTGGACGACCCCAACCAGTCGGCGAACACGATGAACGCCGACTTCCGCGAGTCGCTCGGCGTCACGGTCGACCGCCTGGAGGCCGAGAAGGACTCCATCACCGGCGTCGTCATCACGTCCGCGAAGAAGACGTTCTTCGCCGGCGGCGACCTGAACGACCTCATCCAGGCCAAGCCCGAGCACGCGGTCGAGCTGACCGAGGGCAGCAGCCTGATGAAGGGGCAGATGCGCCGCATCGAGCAGCTCGGCAAGCCGGTCGTCGCGGCGATCAACGGCGCCGCGCTCGGCGGTGGCCTGGAGATCGCGCTGGCGACGCACCACCGCATCGCCGCCGACGTCAAGGGCAGCCAGATCGGCCTGCCCGAGGTGACGCTGGGCCTGCTGCCCGGCGGCGGTGGCGTCGTCCGCACCGTCCGCCTGCTCGGCATCCAGAGCGCGCTGCTGAACGTCCTGCTCCAGGGCCAGCGGCACCGTCCCGCCAAGGCGCTCGAGCTCGGGCTGGTGCACGAGCTCGTCGGCACGGTCGAGGAGCTCGTCCCCGCCGCGAAGGCGTGGATCAAGGCGAACCCCGAGGGCGGCGTCCAGCCGTGGGACGTCAAGGGCTACAAGATCCCCGGCGGCACCCCGTCGAACCCGAGCTTCGCGGCCAACCTGCCGGCGTTCCCGGCGAACCTGCGCAAGCAGATCAAGGGCGCGAACATGCCGGCGCCGCGGGCGATCCTGGCCGCCGCGATCGAGGGCGCGCAGGTCGACTTCGACACCGCGATCCAGATCGAGACGCGCTACTTCATCCACCTCGCCACCGGCCAGGTCTCGAAGAACATGACGAAGGCGTTCTTCTTCGACCTGCAGACGATCAACTCGGGCGGCTCGCGGCCGGACGGCTTCGAGAAGTACACCGCCAAGAAGGTCGGTGTCATCGGCGCGGGCATGATGGGCGCCGCGATCGCGTACGTGTCGGCGAAGGCCGGCATCGACGTCGTCCTGAAGGACGTCTCGCTGGAGGCGGCCGAGAAGGGCAAGGGCTACGCGGAGAAGCTCGAGCAGAAGGCCCTCTCGCGCGGCAAGACCACGCAGGAGAAGTCGGACGCGCTGCTGGCGAAGATCAAGCCGACCGCCGACCCGGCCGACTTCGCGGGCGTCGACTTCGTCATCGAGGCCGTGTTCGAGAGCGTCGAGCTGAAGCACAAGGTGTTCGGCGAGATCGAGAGCGTCGTCAACGCCGACGCGGTGCTGGGCTCCAACACCTCGACGCTGCCGATCACCACCCTCGCCGAGGGCGTGCAGCGGACCGAGGACTTCATCGGGATCCACTTCTTCTCGCCGGTGGACAAGATGCCGCTGGTCGAGATCATCTGCGGCGAGAAGACGTCGCCGGCGACGCTGGCGAAGGTCTTTGACTACACGCTGCAGATCAAGAAGACCCCGATCGTCGTCAACGACAGCCGCGGCTTCTTCACCTCGCGCGTGATCGGCACGTTCATCAACGAGGCCGTCGCCGCGCTGGGCGAGGGCGTCGAGCCGGCGTCGATCGAGCAGGCCGGTTCGCAGGCGGGCTACCCGGCGCCGCCGCTGCAGCTGATGGACGAGCTGACGCTGACCCTGCCGCGCAAGATCCGCAAGGAGACGCGCGAAGCGGTCGAGGCCGCGGGCGGGACGTGGAAGGCACACGCGTCGGAGGCCGTGATCGACCGGATGGTCGAGGAGTTCGACCGCAAGGGCCGTTCGACGGGTGCGGGCTTCTACGAGTACGACGCGGAGGGCAAGCGCGTCGGGTTGTGGCCGGGCCTGCGTGACGCGTTCAAGTCCGGCTCGGCGGAGGTGCCGTTCGAGGACCTCAAGGAGCGGATGCTCTTCGCCGAGGCGCTCGAGACGGTGAAGTGCTTCGACGAGGGCGTGCTGACGTCGGTGGCCGACGCCAACATCGGCTCGATCTTCGGCATCGGCTTCCCGGCGTGGACCGGCGGTGTCATCCAGTACATCAACCAGTACGAGGGTGGCCTGCAGGGCTTCGTCGACCGGGCTCGCGAGCTGGCCGCCCGGTACGGCGACCACTTCGAGCCGCCGGCTTCGCTGGTCGAGAAGGCCGCGAAGGGCGAGATCTACGAATAACGGCTGACGTTCGAAGGCCGCCACCGGATTCCGGTGGCGGCCTTCGGCGTTTCACGGCTCCAGCGCGAAGTGCGGCAACCGCCGGTCCAGCCACCGCGGCAGCCACCAAGCGCGGGCCCCGAGCAGCCGCATGATCGCCGGAACCAGCAGGCAGCGGATCACCAGTGCGTCCAGCAGCACCGCGACCGCCAGGCCCAGCCCGAACTGGGCCAGCATCCGCGACGGGTCCAGCAGGAATGCTCCGAACACCAGCACCATGATCGCGCCCGCCGCGGTGATCACCGCGCCCGTCGAGGCCAGGCCTTCGCGCACCGCCAAGCGGGCGTTGCCCGTCCGGCGCCACTCCTCGTGCATGCGGGACACCAGGAAGACCTCATAGTCCATCGACAGCCCGAAGACGATCGCGAAGATCATCACCGGGACGAACGCCTCGATCGGGCCCGGCTGGGCGCCGAACCAGCCGTCGCCGAACACCAGGGTCATCGCGCCCAGAGCTGCTCCGATGCTCAGCAGGTTCAGCAGTGCCGCCTTGAGCGGGATCAGCACCGAGCGGAACACCACCATCAGCAGCAACGCCGACAACCCGACCACGACCAGCACGAACAGCGGCAGCCGGTCCGCGACGGCGGCCGCGAAGTCCGTTGCGGCCGCCACCGAGCCGCCGACCAGGTAGTGGCCCGGCAGGGTCGGGAGGACGTCGGTGCGCAGCCGCGTCACCAGCTCGGCGGTCGCCTCGTCCTGGGGTGACGTCGTCGGGAAGGCCAGAACCGTCCGGCCCATCGGCGGCAGGACCTGGGCGATGCCGGGAGTGGTCGCCAATTTCCGCTGCAGCGCAACGGTGTCGCCGTCTTCGGTGACGATCGCGAGCGGGCCGGTGAAGCCCGGGCCGAAGCCCTCGGCCAGCAGGTCGTAGGCCTTCCGCGTGGTCGAACCGGCTGGGTCGGTGCTCGCGTCGGCGAACCCGAGCCGCATTCCGGCGGCCGGAATGGACAGTCCGATGAGGACGATCAGGCCGATCGCCAGCGGGGCCAGGGGACGACGTTGGACGCCGTCGGCGAGCCGTCGCCACGCCTTGCCGGGTTCCCGGCGGAGAGCCTGACGGCGGATGCCGCGTTCAAGCCGCCTGCCGAACAGCGACAGCAACGCGGGCAGCAGCGTGACGGACGCCAGCATCGTCATCAGGACGGTGAGCGCGACGGACAGCGCGACCCCGCGCAGCCCGCCGAGGCCGAGCGCGAGCAGGCCGAGCAGCGCGATGATCACGGTCGTCCCGGCGAACAGCACCGAACGGCCCGCCGTGTCCAGGGCCCGCCGGGCGGCCGCGTCGCGGTCGTGGCCGGCCAGGATTTCCGTGCGGTAGCGGGAGAAGATCAGCAGTGCGTAGTCGACGCCGACGCCGAACCCGACCAGCATCATCAGCGGCGAGGTGTAGCTCGCGATGTCGACGAAGTGCGAGACGACCGTGATCACGCCCAGTGTGCTGCCGACCGCGAACACCGCGGTGAGCACCGGCAACCCGGCGGCGAGCAGCGAACGGAACAGGAAGACGAGGATGACCAGCGCGGCGAGCAGCCCGACGCCTTCCGCGGGACCACCGCCTCCGGAGATCCGCTCGATCGGGTCCCCGGCGAGCGCGACTTCCACTGGGCCGGTCCGCTTCGCGGTGTCGGCGAACTTCACGATGTCGTCGTAGGGGAGGTCGGTCGACGCCGCGTCGAAGGTCACGGTGGCGTAGCCGATCCGCCCGTCGGGCGAGAGCGTCGGCTCGGTCACCGACCGCACGTGCGGCAGGGACCGGACTTCGCCCAGCATGGTGTCGACCGGCGCGCGGTTCGCGGCGAGCCCGCCGTCGGCCTTCAGCACGATCTGCGCGCTCGCGCCGGACTGCGCGGACGACTCGAGCAGGTCCACGACCTGCTGGGATTCGGTGCCGGGCAACGAGTTGTCGTCGTGGAACGCGCTGCCGGCCAGCTGCGAGGTGAACGTGACGCCGACGAGGACCAGCGTCCAGAGCGCGACGGCGAGCCACCGGTGGCGCTGCGCCCAGCCGGCCAGCCGGGCCAGGCCGCCGCCGGCGGTACGGGTGATGGTGTCCATGGTGGACAAGGATTCGCGAGAAGGGCCCTACCCCGCGTCGCGCCGCGGAGGACACTTCGTGTGCTCCCAGCGGTGTCCCTTAAGGCTCGTCCCGTACACCCGGGGGAGTACGGGTCAGGGCGCCAGCCACCTCGGCGTCACCGCGCCGGACTCGTAGGCGAGGACGACCAGCTGCGCCCGGTCGTGCGTGCCGGTCTTGGTCATGATGCGGCTGACGTGCGTCTTCGCCGTCGCCGGGCTGAGCGTGAGCTCGCGCGCGATCTCGTCGTTCGACAGCCCGGCCGCGACCAGGGTCAGCACCTCGCGTTCGCGCTCGGTGAGCCGCTCCAGGGCCGGCGACGGCGCCGGGCGGGTGCCGCGCGCGGCGAACTCCGCGATCAGCCGCCGGGTGATCGACGGCGCCAGCAGCGCGTCGCCGCGGGCGGCCACGCGCACGGCGTGGATCAGCTCCTCGGGTTCGGTGTCCTTGACCAGGAACCCGCTCGCGCCCGCCCGCAGCGCGCCGTAGACGTCCTCGTCGAGGTCGAACGTCGTGAGGATGACGACCTTCGTCCGCACCCCCGGGTCTTCGAGGAGGTGCCGGGTGGCGGCGAGGCCGTCGAGCACCGGCATCCGGATGTCCATCAGCACGACGTCGGGGTGGTGGTCGTGCGCGGCCTGCAGCGCCTCGCGCCCGTCGGCGGCCTCGGCCACGACGGTGATGTCGTCCTCGCCGTCCAAAATGGACCGAAAGCCGGCGCGGACGAGCCGCTGGTCGTCGACGAGCAGGACCCGGATCATCGGCCCATCATCGCACCGGCAGCCGGGCTCGCACCCGGTAACCGCCGCCTTCGCGCGGCGCCGCGGTCAGCTCGCCGCCGAGCGCCCGCGCGCGCTCGGCCATCCCGCGGATGCCGTTGCCCGCGGGCGCCGCGCCACCGCGGCCGTCGTCGTCGACGGCCACGGTCAGCTCGTCGGCGCCGTAGCCGAGCCGGACGACGACGGTCTTCGCCCCGGCGTGCTTGGCGACGTTCGTCAGCGCCTCCTGGACCACCCGGAACGCCGCGAGCTCGACGTCCGGCGGCAGGTCGCGGGCGACGCCGTCGATCTCGGTGCGCACGGTCAGCCCGGAGGCGCCGACGGACTCGGCCAGCTCGGCGACCCGCTGGAGACTCGGTGTGCCGGCCTGGCGGAGCATGCCGAGCGTCGCGCGCAACTCCTGGAGTGCGGTCTTGCTGGCCTCCTTGATCGCCCCGAGCGCTTCCTCGGCCTGGCCGGGGTCACGCCGGTGCAGGGCGGCGCCGGCCTGGACGTTGATCAGCGCGAGGTGGTGGCCGAGGACGTCGTGCAGCTCGCGGGCGATGCGCAGGCGTTCGTCGGTCGCGCGCGCCCGGGCCTCGGCCTCCTTCGTGCGCTCGGCCTCGGCGCGGTAGTGCGCGACGGCCCCGCCGGCGACCAGGGCGACGAACCAGCCGGTCATCAGGAAGAACGCGAAGTTGTCGACGTGCCGCCCGGTCCGCGAGCCGATCTCGCCTGCCGTGACCCCGGCCATCGCGGCGACGACGAGCAGCGCGGCCCCGCGGATCCGCCCGGCCGCGGCGGCGTTGTAGAGGGCGTAGGCGAAGGCCAGGAGGACGAGGCCGTCGGGGTCGGTCAGGGGGTAGTAGAGCGCGCAGCAGACGAGCGTGAGCGCGGCGACGCCCAGCGGGTACCGGCGCCGGAAGAAGAGGGCGGCACAGGCGAGGCCGGTGAGCGCCCAGCCGATCGCGGCGTGGTGCGCGGGCTTGGCACCGTCGTTGAGGACGGCGAAGAGCGAGCCGACGACGACCGTGACGACGACCGCCAGTTCGGCCGCGTACCGCCGTAACCAGGACATATGGAGAGTTTAGGAGAACCGGCGTAACAACCGGGCGCGTTCGGTCGACTCCTGCGGCATTGCTTCGTGCGGCTAAGGGAGTCGGCATGCGGATGAAGCTCGGTGCAGTGCTGGTCGCGGGTGTGCTGGTCGCGGGGTGCGGGGTCGGTTCCGTGCCGCCCACGCCGCCCAAGGACGCCGGGAACCTCGGGGTCGTCGCCCCGACCACTTCGGCGTATTCGACCCCGACGTACTCGGCGCCGACCGAGACGCCGGTTCCGGTCCCGACGACGTCCGAGGCCCCGGCGGTCACCACGACCGCGGCGGCTCCGAAGACGACCGCTCCGAAGGCGACCACGCCGCGGACCACCGCGCAGGCCGCGCCGAAGCCGGCCGAGTGCGGCGCCGACTACTACCGGAACTCCGACGGCAACTGCGTCCACCGGCCCAGCGACAACCCGGACGGCGCGACGGCCCTCTGCAAGGACGGCACCTACAGCTACAGCCAGCACCGCTCGGGCACGTGTTCCGGCCACGGAGGCGTCCGCACCTGGCTGTGACGAAACCGCCACTCGGACGGAAATCCGTCACCCCGTGGGTACAGTGCATGAAGTTGCATGATGCGTACTAAGTACACACTGGGGGTGTGGTGGTGTCCCGTTCGGCGTCGTCTCCTCGCGCGATCGTCGTGGTGCTCGCCTCGTGCGGGCTCGTCGCGTCGTTCATGCAGACGCTGGTCGTGCCGCTGATCCCGGTCTTCCCGCGGCTGCTGCACGTCCCGGCGGCCGACGCCTCCTGGGTGGTCACCGTGACGCTGCTGGCCGCGTCCGTCATCACGCCGGTCAGCGGGCGGCTCGGCGACCTCTACGGCAAACGGCGGATGATCCTGGTCAGCCTCGGGCTGCTCATCGCCGGCTCGGTCGTCTCCGCGACGACCAGCGCGCTCGCGTTCCAGATCCTCGGCCGCGGGCTGCAGGGCTGCGCGATGGGCGTCATCCCGCTCGGCATCAGCATCATGCGCGACGAACTGCCGCCCGAACGCGTCGGCGGCGCGATCTCGCTGATGAGCGCGACGCTCGGGGTCGGCGGGGCCATCGGGCTGCCGGTCGCGGCCCTGGTGGCCGAGAACGCCGACTGGCACGTGCTCTTCTGGACCGCCGCCGGGCTCGGGCTGGCCTGCGCGCTGCTCATCGTCACGGTGGTGCCCGAGTCGTCGCTGCGGACGCCCGCGCCGTTCGACTACTTCGGCGCGTTGGGCCTGGCCGCCGGGCTGCTCTGCCTGCTGCTGCCGGTGGTCAAGGGCGGCACCTGGGGCTGGACCAGCGCGCCGACGCTCGGGCTGGCCGCGGCCGCCGTCGTCGTCCTGCTCGCCTGGGGCACCTACCAGCTGCGCCGCCGTGACCCGCTGGTCGACCTGCGGGTGTCCGCGCGCCGGCCGGTGCTGTTCACGAACCTCGCGTCGATCATGGTCGGCTTCGCGTTGTACGCGATGGCGTTGTCGTTCCCGCAGCTGCTGCAGGCACCGGCGTCGACCGGCTACGGGCTGGGCCAGACGATGGTCGAGTCGGGCCTCACGCTGGCCCCGAACGGCCTGGTGATGATGCTGCTCTCGCCGGTTTCGGCGCGGCTCATCGCCCGGTTCGGGCCGCGCCCGACGCTGATGAGCGGTTCGCTGGTGATCGCCGCCGGGTACGCGTTCGCGATCGTGCTGATGGACAACGCGTTCGAGCTGATCACGGCGTCGGTGATCATCGGGGCCGGCGTCGGCATCGCGTACGCGGCGATGCCCGCGCTGATCATGGGTTCGGTACCGGTCACCGAAACGGCGTCGGCGAATGGCCTGAACTCCCTGATGCGCTCGGTCGGCACGGCCGTCTCCAGCGCGGTGATGGCGGCGATGCTGGCCCAGCTGACGATCACCGTCGGCGGGCTGCCGGTGCCGTCGCTGTCCGGCTTCCGCGCGACGTTCGCGGTGGCCGCGTTCGCCGCGCTGGCGGGCGCGGTGCTCGCGGCGCTGGTCCCGCGGAAGCGGACCGCGCCGGAGCTGGTCGCCGTCTAGTTCTTGCGTGCCACCAGTGCGAGGCCGCCGCACTCGGCGGGGTTCGGTGGCATCTCCGCGGGGTCGTCCGGCCGCCATTCGGGAATGAACACGATGCCCGGGTCGACGATCTCGAAGCCGTCCACCAAGGCCTGGAGCTCGTCGGCCGAGCGTGGCGTCACCGGGTTCGCACTCTTCTGGTACATCGCGACGGCGCGCGCGGTGTCGGCGCTCTGCTGCTCGTAGGTGGCCGAGGACAGGGCGAGGTAGCTGCCCGGCGCGAGCGCGTCGCGGTAGGCGGCGATCAGCCGGGCCGGGTCGCGCTCGTCCGGGATGAAGTGCACGAACAGCGCCATCACCACCATCACCGGCTGGTCGAGGTCCAGCATCATCTCGGTGATGTCGTGCTCGAGGACGTCGTCGGGGAACTCGGCGTCGGCGTGCACCATGGCCGCGTTCTCGTTGTCCTCCAGGACGATCTCGCTGTGCGCCACGGCGACCGGCTCGTTGTCGACGTAGACCACCCGCGCGCTGGGGTCGACGGCCTGGGCGACCTCGTGCACGTGCCCGACGGTCGGCATCCCGGAGCCGATGTCGAGGAACTGCCGGATGCCCTGGTCCATCCCGAACCGGATGGCCCGGCGCAGCCACTGCCGGTTGAGCCGCGCCCGCTCGCGCGCGTTCGGCTGCGCGGCCAGCACCTGCTCGGCGAACATCCGGTCGACGGCGTAGTTGAGCTGCCCGCCGAGGATGTAGTCGTACACGCGCGCGGCGTTGGGCTTGTCGAGGTCGATGCCCCGCCGCGCGTACTCGTCTTCGCTCATCCGCCGCTCCCGGAGTCAGGTCTGACGCGAGGATAGCCGCTCAGTTCTTGCGGGCCACCAGGGCCAGCTGGCTGGCCCGCTCCGGGTGTTCGCCGGCGTCGGCGGGGTCGTCCGGCCGCCACTCCGGCGTGAACACGACCCCCGGCGGCAGGATCTCGAAGCCGTCCACCAGGGCGCGCAGCTCCTCCTTCGAGCGCGCGACGACGTCCGTGACGCTCTGCTGGTAGAGCTCGGCCGCGCGGCGGACCTCCTCGCCCTGTCCTTCGAACGTGCCCGACGACAACGCCAGGTGACTCCCCGGCACGAGCGCGTCCCGGTAGGCCGCGATCAGCCCGGCCGGGTCGCGCGAGTCCGGGACGAAGTGGATGAACGCCGCCATGATCAGCATCACCGGCTCGGTGAAGTCGAGCAGCCGCTCGGTCGTCGGGTGCTCGAGGACGCCGGCCGGGACCTCCGCGTCCGCCTGCACCATCTCCGCGTTGGCGTTGTCCTTCAGGACGATCTCGCTGTGCGCCACCGCGATCGGCTCGTTGTCGACGTAGACCACCCGCGCGTCGGGGTCGATCGACTGGGCGACCTCGTGCACGTGCCCGACCGTCGGCATCCCCGAACCGATGTCGAGGAACTGCCGGATCCCCTGCGAAGCGCCGAACCGCACGGCGCGGCGCAGCCACCGCCGGTTGAGCAGGGCCAGTTCCCGGGCCTCCGGGCGCACCTGGAGGATCCGCTCGGCGAAGTCCCGGTCGATCGCGTAGTTGAGCTTGCCACCGATCAGGAAGTCGTACACGCGAGCCGCGTTCGGCTTGTCGAAGTCGACCCCGATGGTCGCGTGCTCGTCGGTCATCAGCGCTCCTTGCGGGCCACCAGCGCGAGGCCGCCCGACTGCTCCGGCGGGTCTTCGAGCGGTCCGTCCGGCCGCCATTCGGGCGTGAACACGATCCCCGGCGGCAGGATTTCGAAGCCCTTCACCAGCGCCCGCAGTTCGTCGGGCGAACGCAGCGTCAGCGGCGTGCCGCTCTTCTCGTACAGCGCGACCGAGCGCTGGGACTCCTCGCCCTGGCCTTCCCAGGTGCCCGACGACAGCGCGAGGTAGCTGCCCGGGGCGAGGACGTCGCGGTAGGTGGCGATCAGCCCGGCCGGGTCGCGCGAGTCCGGGATGAAGTGCACGAACGCCGCCATGATCACCATCACCGGCTCGCTGAAGTCCAGCAGCGCCTCGGTGGCCGGGTGCTCCAGGACCTCGTCCGGGCGCTCGGCGTCGGCCTGGACCATGGCGGCGTTGTCGTTGCCCTCCAGCACGATCTCGCTGTGCGCGACCGCGATCGGCTCGTTGTCGACGTAGACCACCCGGGATGCCGGGTCGATCGCCTGGACGACCTCGTGCACGTGCCCCACCGTCGGCATGCCGGAGCCGATGTCGAGGAACTGGCGGATCCCCTGCTCCGCGGCGAACCGCGCGGCGCGGCGCAGCCACGCCCGGTTGACCAGCGCCATGTGCTGCGCGTTCGGCAGCACACCCAGGATCTGCTCGGCGAACATCCGGTCGACGGCGTAGTTGAGCTGCCCGCCGATCATGTAGTCGTACACGCGCGCGGCGTTCGGTCTCTCGAGGTCGATGCCCCGCTTCGCGTGTTCGTCTTCGCTCATCCGCCGCTCCCGGGTCGAGGTGTGGTCCGTTTCTACAGCAGCGGCGGCACGACGGCGTCGATGAGGTGCGGGCCGGGCTCGGCGAAGGCGCGCTGGAGCTGTTCGGCGAGCTCTTCGGCGGTGGTCGCCCGCGTCGCGGGCACGCCCATGCCCTCCGCGATCTTCACGAAGTCCATGTCCGGCCGGGACAGGTCGAGCAGGTCGTTCGCCTTGGGGCCGCCCGAGGCCGCCCCGACGCGCTGCAGCTCCAGCCGCAGGATCGCGTACGCGCGGTTGTTGAGCAGCACCGTCGTGACGTTCAGGTTTTCCCGCGCCTGCGTCCACAGCGCCGAAATCGTGTACAGCGCGCTGCCGTCGGACTGCAGGTTCAGCACCGGCCGGTCCGGCGCCGCGACGGCCGCCCCGGTCGCCACCGGCATGCCGTAGCCGATCGCGCCGCCGGTCAGCGTCAGGACGTCGTGCCGCGGCGCGCCGGCCGTCGCCATCGGCAGCATCAGACCGGAGGTGTTGGCCTCGTCGGCGATGATCGCGTTCTCCGGCAGCAGCGCCCCGATGACGTCGACCCAGTTCTGCGGGGTCAGCGGCCCGCTCGGCAGCGACGGCCGCGACTCCGGCGCGAGCACCGGTTCGGTGTCCGCGGCGACCAGGTCGGCGACCTCGGCCAGCGCGCGGGTGACGTCCTGACCGACCGACGCGAGCGTGTGCACCTGGGCGCCTTCGGGCACCAGATCGCTCGCCTTGCCGGGGTAGGCGAAGAACGAAACCGGCGCCTTCGTCCCCGCGACGACGACGTGCTTGATCCCGTCGAGCTGGTAGGCGACCTGCTCGGCGAGGTAGCCGAGCCGCTCGATCGACGGCAGGCCGGCGCCGCGCTCCAGGCGCGCCGGGAACGTCTCGACGAACGCCTTCGCGCCGGTCGCGGCCGCGATCCGGCTCGCCGCACGCAGGCCTTCTTCACGGCACGCCTTGCCGCCGATGAGCAGCGCGACCGGCTCCCCGGTGCCGAACACCGCGGCGATGTCCTTGACGGTCGTGGCGTCCACGGCCTGCGGCACGCGCGGCGGCACCGGCGCGCAGGTTTCGCCGCCCTCGCCCCACGAAGCGTCGGCGGGCAGGATCAGCGTGGCGACGCGGCCGGGCGCGTCCTGGGCGGCGGCGACCGCGGCGGCGGCGTCCGCCCCGACGTCCTTGGTGTGCTCCGAGCGGCGCACCCAGCCTTCCAGCGAGCCGGCGACGGCCTCGATGTCCGACTCCAGCGGCGCGTCGTACTGCTTGTGGTAGGTCGCGTGGTCGCCGACGACGTTGACGATCGGCGTGTGCGCGCGCCGCGCGTTGTGCAGGTTCGCCAGGCCGTTGCCCAGGCCGGGGCCCAGGTGCAGCAGGGTCGCGGCGGGCTTGTCCGCGATCCGCGCGTACCCGTCGGCCGCACCGGTGACGACGCCTTCGAAGAGCGCCAGCACGCCCCGCATCTCGGGGACGGTGTCGAGCGCGGCGACGAAGTGCATCTCCGACGTGCCGGGGTTGGCGAAGCACACCTCGACACCGGCGTCGACCAGCGTGCGGATCAGGGACTGGGCGCCGTTCAGCTCGCTCATGCTTTTCCTTCGGGGAAGAGAACGCCGGGGTTGAGGATCCCGGCGGGGTCGAAGCTCTGCTTGATCCGGCGCATCAGCTCGATCTTCGCCGGGTCTTCGAGTTCGGAGTGGTAGTGCGCCTTGGTGCGGCCGAGGCCGTGCTCGCCGGAGATCGCGCCGCCGAGTTCCATGGCGTAGGCGAAGATGTCGGTGAGCAGCTGCTTCCGCTTGGCGTCGTCCTTGCAGAAGATGCCGAGGTGGACGTTGCCGTCCCCGGCGTGCCCGCAGCCCAGCGCGCCGCCGCCGGCGGCCATCGCGAGCTCACGCGCTTTCGAGATGAACCGCGGCATCGCGGTGCGCGGCACGACGACGTCGATCACGTCGTCGGCGCCGGCCGCTTTCGCCGTCCAGAAAGCCTTTTCGCGGGCTTCGATCAGCTTGCGGGCAGCGTTCCCTTCGAGGACGTAGACGTCGGTGGCACCCAGCTCGCCGAGCAGCTCGCCGACGGTCTCGACGTCTTCCTCGAGGCGTCCGGGCTCGCGGTTTTCCAGCGCCACCACGAGGTAGGCCTCGCTCGTCTCGCGGATCTTGTCCGGGACACCGAGTTCGAGCTTTTCGTTGTAGACGATGGCCGCCATCGTCAGGTTGTCGATGTACTCGAGGATGTGCGGCGCGAGCCCGCTGGAGAGGAGCTCCGGCACGGCGGCCATCACCTGGCCGAAGTCGCCGAAGGGGGCGAGCACGGTGGCGCCGTGGGCCAGCCGCGGGTGCAGCTTGACGGTGATCTCGGTGGCCAGCGCGAGGGTGCCCTCGGAGCCGATGATCAGCTGCGTGAGGTCGTAGCCGGTGGAGATCTTCGACGTCTTGCCGCCGGTCCGGATGATCTCGCCGGTCGGCAGCACGGCCTGCAGGCCGAGCACGTTGTTGCGGGTGACGCCGTACTTGACCGCGCGCATCCCGCCGGCGTTGGTCCCGACGTTCCCGCCGACGCTCGCGCTGAGCTCGCCGGGGTAGACGGTGTAGCCGAGCCCGGCTTCGGCGGTCCTGGCGTCGAGCTCGGCGAGGGTGACGCCGGGCTGGACGACGGCGACGTGGTTCCCGGTGTCGACCTCGAGGACGGCGTTCATCCGCTCGAACGAGATCAGCAGCCCGTCGGCCTGCGGCCGGGCCGCCCCGGACAGCCCGCTGCCGGAGCCGCGGGCGGTCACGGGGACGTTGTGCTCCGAAGCGGCTTTCAGCAGCTCCGCGACTTCTTCTGCCGTTGCCGGCTTCGCGACGTACGCGGGCTTCTGCGGCTCCGCCGTCAGTGCTTCGTCATGCGCGTAGTCCTCCGAGATGGCCTCGCCGGTGAGCAGGTTCCGCTCTCCGACGATCTCGGCCAGGCGTGCCGCCACGTCGCCCATCGGCAGTTCTCCTCCGCGCCGTCGCTGTGGTTACCGCAGCGTAGTACGTACCGGTGGTACGCCGCCATGAAGGATTTTCACGTTCTTGCGCGGAGGAGTTCCGATGGTCAGTTCGACGCGTTCAGGGCGTCCTGGAGCAGGGTCAGCGCCTGCCTCGCGACCACGTTGAACAGGCCCATGGTCGTGTCCGGCCGCGCGAACACGACCAGCAGGGCGGAACCCTGCACGGGGAAGACGCAGACGTGGCCGAGCGAGCCCTGGAACATCGCGCCCTTGGCCTCGCCGAGACCTGCCTGCCCGATGAACCTCGTGGCCAGCCCGACCGCGGCCGCGGACATGGCCGCCACGCTGTCGTCTTCGATCTCCTGGGTGGCACTGGCCAGCAGCAGGCCGTCCCGGCTGGCCACCAGGAGCCCGGTGATGTTGGCCCGGTCGACCTTGTCCTGGATCGAGTCGAGGGCCTTGGCCGTGGCCTTCGCTTCGGGGTGCTCCTGCCGGAGGCCTTGCCGGACGGGGAAAGCGTGGGCCGCACCTTGCGTGCGCGTCGGCAGCGGCAGCGGGGCGCCGGGTACTTCGGCCGGCATCCCGATCACACGACCAGCTCGGTTTCGATGTTCTTGAGGTAATGCCGGGCCAGTGCGAGGTTGGCTCGCTCGCGGTCCAGGACGAGGTACAGGAACAGGGCCGAGTCGTGCTTGGCCGGCTTCAGCAGGCGGATCAGGTGGTACTGGCGGCCCAGGGTGATGAGGATGTCCTCGATGTCGTCGTTGAGCCGCAGCGCGGAGATCACCCGCAGCTTGGAGCGGACGACTTCGGTGTTGCCCGCGGCCGCGGTGTCCAGGTCCAGCCAGTCGCCCCCGCCCAGCGTCCCGAGCGCCATCCCGCTCTCGTAGTCGACCAGCGCGGCCCCCACCGCGCCGGTGATGGAAAGGGCTTCCTTCAAGGCCGTTTCGATGTTCATGGGGCTCGTTTCTCCTTGTCCCGACGCCTCGACGTGCCGACCCGGTGGTCAGGTCCGATCACCCTAAAGTTGCCTGACGCGTCAGCATATCCCCGGATGGACCAATCCGGTTACTCTGTTCGCGATAACACATCACGCAGAGTGCAAGTTGCACGTTTTAGCTCAGGCTAAATCTCTGGTCGGGGACGGTCGTGACGGCGAAGCTTCCGGCATGACCTCGACGTACACCTTCGAAGACGGCTTTTCCGTGCACCGCCTGGGTTTCGGCGCCATGCGGCTGACGGAGTGGGACCACGTGAAGCCCGGCGCCGCCGCGGTCGCGCGCCGCGCGGCCGAGCTCGGTGTCACTTTCTTCGACACCGCCGACGCCTACGACCTTGGCCTGAACGAGGAACTGCTCGCCGACGCGCTCCACCCGTACCCGGGGCTGCTCATCGCGACGAAGTGCGGGCACGCGCGCCCGAGCCGCGGCGAGTGGGTGCCGCTCGGCCGGCCCGAATACCTCCGGCAGCAGGCGGAACTTTCCCTGCGGCGCCTGCGCGTCGACCGTCTCGACCTGCTGCAGCTGCACCGGCTCGACCCGCAGGTGCCGCTCGCCGACCAGATCGGCGCGCTCGCCCGGCTGCGGGACGAAGGCAAGGTCGCCCGGATCGGACTGTCCGAAGTGACCGTCGCGCAGCTGGCCGAAGCGCGCGCCATCGCGCCGATCGCGAGCGTCCAGAACCGCTACCACCTCACCGACCGCGCGTCCGACGACGTCCTCGAGTACTGCGAGCGCGAAGGGATCGCGTTCGTGCCGTGGCTCCCGATCGCCCGCGGCGACCACGCCACGGCGGGCGGCGTGCTCGCGAAGGTCGCGGCCGACGCCGGCGCGACACCGGCCCAGGTGTCCCTCGCCTGGCTGCTGCGTCGTTCGCCGGTGGTGATCCCGATCCCGGGGACGTCGTCGGCCGCGCACCTGGAGGAGAACTGCGCCGCTGCCGAACTGACGCTGTCGGACGAGGCTTTCGAGCAGCTGAACGCGCTGGGCTGAACCCCGGCCCGGCCGCGGGGTCCCCGCGGCCGGGTCCGGTCAGGCGCGCGCGAACGAGAGCGTCTCGCCTTCGACACCCCGCAGCCACAGGTCCTGCGCGGCCGCGGCCATCTCGGCCAGGCCCTCCTCGATCGTGGCGAACACGTTGCCGGGCACCCAGCCCGCGTCGCCGTTGATCAGCAGGTTGTTGCGGCCGTAGAAGATCGCCAGGTCGGTCGCGCCCTGGTCGCTGTGCGCCTCGCTGCCTTCGTCGTAGCCGTACGCCGGGTTGCCGATTTCCCAGGCCTCGAAGCCGAAGTACACGACGTCGCCGGGAATCGGCGTGATCGTCGGGTTTTCCCGCCCCGGCTTGGGTTCCGCGAACGGCGGCACGAGCGTGTAGACCTCGTTGCGCGCGTACTTGGCGTGGTAGGCGGAGCCGCTCTGCGGCAACGCGTCCCAGACCGCCTTGCAGGTCCGCGGGGCCTCGTCGTCCAGCAGCCGGGCGCGGCAGGAGACACCGCGCTTGTCGAGGGTGATCGTGATGTACCGGGCCATGCTCAGCTCCCCGTGACCGATGCGACGACGTCTCCCCAGATCCGCAGCGCATCGTCGACCTGCTCGGCGGTGACGACCAGCGGCGGCACCATGCGGACGACGTTCATGTACGGCCCGCAGGTGAGCAGCAGCAGGCCGTTCTTGGACGCCGCCTGCTGGGCGGCGGCCGCGGTCGCGGCGTCCGGTTCCCCGCCGTCGGTGGTGAACTCCGAGCCGACCAGCAGCCCGAGCCCGCGCACCTCGCCGATCGACGGCGTCTTGTCCGCGATCACCCGCGCGCCTTCGAGGAGCTGGCGGCCGCGCTCGGCCGCGTTCTCCACGAGGTTCTCCCGCTGGATGACTTCGAGCGTCGCGATCGCCGCGGCGCATGAAACGGCGTTGCCGCCGTACGTCCCGCCCTGCGATCCCGGAAGCGCCTTCGCCATCAGCTCCTGCGAAGCGGCGATGCCGGACAGCGGGAAACCGCTCGCCAGGCCCTTCGCGATGAGGACGATGTCGGGGGAGACGCCGAAGTGGTCGTGGCCCCAGAACTTCCCGGTGCGGCCGAAACCGGTCTGGATCTCGTCGAGGACGAGCAGGATGCCGTGCCGGTCGGCGCGTTCGCGCAGGCCCGCCATGAATTCCGGGTTCGCGGGGACGTACCCGCCCTCGCCGAGCACCGGCTCGACGAAGATCGCCGCGGTCTCGCTCGGGGCGCTGACCGTCTGGAAGAGGTAGTCGAGCTCGCGCAGGGCGAACTTCGTCGCGGTCTGCTCGTCCCAGCCGTAGTGGTAGGCGTACGGGAACGGCGCGACGTGCACGCCGGCCATCAGCGGGCCGATGCCGGCGCTGAACCGCGTCCCGGACGTCGTCATGGTCGCGGCCGCGACGGTCCGGCCGTGGAAGCCGCCCTGCATGACGATGACGTTCGGGCGCTTCGTCGCCTGGCGCGAGAGCCGCAACGCCGCTTCGACCGCTTCGCTGCCCGAGTTCGCGTAGAAGAGCGAGTCGAGCCCGCTGGGCAGGACCTCGCCGAGGCGTTCGGTCAGCTCGAGGAGCGGCTTGTGCATGACCGTCGTGTACTGGCCGTGGACGAGCTTGCCGATCTGCTCCTGCGCGGCCCGCACGACGTGGGGGTGGCAGTGCCCGGTGCTCGTGACGCCGATGCCGGCGGTGAAGTCCAGGTGGCGTTTGCCGTCGACGTCGTAGAGGTAAACCCCTTCACCGTGGTCGACCACGACGGGCGTTGCCTGCTTGAGCAGCGGAGAGAGCTGGGCCACAGCGTGCTCCTCGGTCGGTCCGATCGGGTTGTCGATTGTTGACAATATCCATAGCATGGCCCTCGGGACAACACGTGAGGAGCAGGTCGGGATGAGCGCGAGCACCGAGGCCGGCGTCGTCGAGGCGGTCGGCAAGGAACTGTTCATCGGCGGCAAGTGGGTCGCCGCGCAGGACGGGAAGACGTTCCCGGTGGTCGACCCCGCCACCGGCAAACAGCTGTGCCACGTCGCCGACGCCTCTCCGTCGGACGGCGTCGCGGCACTGGACGCCGCGGTCGCGGCCCAGGCCGGCTTCGCGA
Source organism: Amycolatopsis sp. NPDC004747 (assembly GCF_053601335.1). Taxonomy (NCBI): domain Bacteria; kingdom Bacillati; phylum Actinomycetota; class Actinomycetes; order Pseudonocardiales; family Pseudonocardiaceae; genus Amycolatopsis; species Amycolatopsis sp. NPDC004747. The sequence goes on from NZ_JBSGBQ010000005.1 coordinate 151,599, forward strand.
AGATGGCGCCCCGCGAGCGCGGCGAGATCCTGCGCCGCGCCTACGAACTGCTGATGCAGCGCCAGGAGGACCTGGCGCTGCTGATGACCCTGGAAATGGGCAAGCCGCTCGCCGAGTCGAAGGGCGAGATCGCCTACGCCGCGGAGTTCTTCCGCTGGTTCGCCGAGGAGGCCGTCCGCATCGACGGCGGCTACGCGACCGCCCCGAACGGCGTCGGCCGGTTCCTGATCACCAAGCAGCCGGTCGGGCCGACCCTGCTGATCACGCCGTGGAACTTCCCGATGGCGATGGGCACCCGCAAGATCGGCCCGGCGATCGCCGCGGGCTGCACGTCGGTGATCAAGCCCGCCGCCCAGACGCCGCTGTCGATGCTCGCGCTGGCCGGCATCCTCGCCGAGGCCGGCCTGCCCGAAGGCGTGCTCAACGTCGTCACGACCAGCGACTCCGGCGGCGTGATGGAGCCGCTGATCCGCGACGGCCGCGCCCGCAAGCTGTCCTTCACCGGCTCGACCGGCGTCGGCCGCAAGCTGCTGGAGCAGTGCGCCGACAAGATCCTGCGGACGTCGATGGAGCTGGGCGGCAACGCGCCGTTCCTGGTCTTCGACGACGCGGACATGGACGCGGCCGTCGACGGCGCGATGCAGGCGAAGATGCGCAACATCGGGGAGGCGTGCACCGCGGCGAACCGGTTCTACGTGCAGCGCGGCGTCGTCGACGAGTTCGCGCGGCGGCTGACCGAGCGCATGCAGGCGCTGCCGATGGGGCGTGGCACCGAGAAGGACGTCGTGGTCGGCCCGCTGATCGACGACAAGGCCGTGGACAAGGTGACCGAGCTGGTCAAGGACGCCACCGACCGCGGCGCCCGGGTCCTCACGGGTGGCTCGGGGGTCGACGGGCCGGGCCACTTCTACCAGGCCACCGTGCTCACCGACGTCCCGCAGGAGGCGCGGCTGACGCACGAGGAGATCTTCGGGCCGGTCGCCCCGATCACGCCGTTCGACACCGAAGAAGAGGCGGTGGCGAAGGCGAACGACACCGAGTTCGGGCTCGTCTCCTACGTCTTCACCAGCGACCTCAAGCGCGCGCTGCGGGTCTCGGAAGCGTTGGAGGCCGGGATGATCGGGCTCAACCAGGGCATCGTGTCGAACCCGGCGGCGCCGTTCGGCGGGATCAAGCAGTCCGGGCTCGGCCGCGAAGGCGGCTCGGTCGGCATCGACGAGTTCCTGGAGACCAAGTACATCGCGGTGGCCCTGTGACGGCCTACCGCTTGGCGAGCATCCCCGGCGACGGGATCGGCGTGGACGTCACGGTCGAGGCCCGGAAGGTCCTCGACCGGGCGTCCGCGCTCTTCGGTTTCTCGTTGGAGTGGACCGAGTTCGACTGGAGCTGCGAGCGGTACGCCCGGGCCGGCGCGATGATGCCGGAGGACGGCGTCGCGCAGCTGTCGGCGTTCGACGGGATCCTGCTCGGCGCGGTCGGCTTCCCCGGCGTCCCGGACCACGTTTCGCTGTGGGGCCTGTTGATCCCGCTGCGGCGGGCGTTCCAGCAGTACGTCAACCTGCGCCCGGTGCGGCTGCTGCCGGGCACGACGTCCGTGCTGGCCGGGCGGAAGGCCGACGAGCTGGAGCTGGTCATCGTCCGGGAGAACTCCGAAGGGGAGTACTCGGCGATCGGCGGGCGGCACAACGCCGGCCGTCCGGACGAGTTCGTGCTGCAGGAGTCGGTGTTCACGCGCGTCGGTGTCACGCGGATCATCCGGTACGCGTTCGAACTGGCGCGGACGCGGTCTTCGCGCGTCTGCTCGGCGACGAAGTCGAACGGGCTGATCCACTCGATGCCGTTCTGGGACGAGATCTTCGCCGAGGTCGCCGCGGAGTTCCCGGACGTCCACAGTGAACAGATGCACGTGGACGCGCTGGCCGCGCGGATGGTGCAGGCGCCGGACCGGCTCGACGTCGTGGTGGCGTCGAACCTCTTCGGCGACATCCTCAGCGACCTCGCGGCCGCGATCACCGGCGGGCTCGGCATGGCACCGTCCGGAAACATCAACCCATCGGGTGAACATCCGTCGATGTTCGAGGCGGTCCACGGGAGCGCTCCGGACATCGCGGGGCAGGGGATCGCCAACCCGGTGGCGCAGGTCCTGGCGGCCGCGATGCTGGTCGAACACCTGGGCGAAACCGTTGCGGCGCAAGCGATCCGCGCCGCGGTGGACCGGGTGCTCGACGAGGGCCGCGTGCGCACGCCCGACCTCGGCGGCACGGATACCACAGAACGGCTCGGCACGGCGGTGGCCGAAGCGCTGGGCTGAGTTTTTGTCGGTGCCCTCCGGCACGGTGGACCACGAGCCCACCGAGGGGGAGGAGTCACCGATGTGCTTCGAGTGCGAGAACCGGGACAGACCCGGGTACCTGGACCGGCTTCGCGGCGGCGTGGCCGCCCGGGGCTGGCTGGTGCAGGGCGTGGAGGGGGCCGGGCCGTACCCGCCGTGGGCCTACACGATCGGCCTGAGCGGGTACGGCCTGCCGGAGCTGGTCGTGACCGGCTTGCCGATGCTCGCGGCCGGAAACCTGCTGAACTCCCAGGCCGCCGAGGTCCTGCGCGGCTCACCACCGGCGGCGGGCGAACGCATCCCGCTGCGCGACGGCCCGCTGGTGGAGGTCGTCGAGCTCGCCGAGCCGTCGGTCCACCTGGTCTTCGCGGCGGCGCTGTACGGACCGGAAATCCGGGCGCTGCAACTGGTCCACGCCGACACCCGGGGCCGCTTCCCCTGGTCCCCGGACTACCGGGACGGCCAGGCGGGCCAGCCGGTGCTGGGGGTGCGCCGTGCCCGCTGACGCCGTGCCCGGAAAGCCCTCCCGCCCACGCGGGATGGCCGCGGGATCCAGGAAGCTTCACTCACCGGGACGTGCCGCTGAGCGGTGTGTGGTGGTGGGACCGCCCGCCGCTTCGCCGGAATTCCGGTCGCGCGTGCGCAATCGGCTGGGCCCGGGCGAGCCGCATGATGCACACGCGGACGATCTCGACCGCGAGCTCCGGGATCGCGCCCCAGCCCGAGTCCGCCTGCGCCAGCCGGTCTTCGACGGCGTTGAGGACCTCGGCGAGGGCGACCTCGGCGTGCGGTGTCACCTCGCGTACGGCCTCGGGCAGGAAGGCCAGGATCTGCTGGATCGAGGCGCCCTGCCCGGACAGCGTCCGCGCCGCGAGCACCGCGCGGGCGCCGTTGAGTTCGAGGGTCCCGTCGGTGTGCCGGACCAGCACCCCGGCCTCGACCAGGTCGGCCAGCAGCCCCGGCTGCCGCCGCACGGCCTCCCGGATCGCGGGGCCGAGGTCGGTCAACTCGCCGAGCACCAGGTCGGGTTCCAGCAGCGCGCGGACCGCGTCCAGCGGCAGGCCGCGGCTCTGGAACTCGAGCACCTGCCGCATCCGGGCCAGGTGCTGCTCGGTGTAGCAGGGCGTGCGGCCGACGCGCGCCGGCGGCGGGAGCAGGCCGCGGGCGTGGTAGGAGCGGATGGTCCGGGAGGACAGCCCGATCGTCGCCGCGAACAGGTCGGCGGTCATCAGCGCATGGGTGTCCAGGCGATTTCTCGGGCCGCCCTCGTCACCGCGCATGACACCGCCCGCCCGTCTGCGGTGCGGAAAAGAAAGCGCTGCTCGGAAAAGAATAAGGATGCACAGTTTCCCCTCGTCCCGATGATCATCCAAGAACCGGGATCACTCCCCGTTCGAATTGTGCCAGCGGCGCCATAAGTAGGACATAAGTATTGCCCCGATGGCCTATCAATGCGGCACATGCTGCGTCGAAGGGCGGCATCCGGTGCGCGCGAAAGGAGCAGCAACCAGCCATGTGGCGTTCTTCCGGAAGGAATCGCTTCCTCTTCTTCGAATTTGCGGAACAGCGTGCTAACGCGCCGTCAAGAAACGTCGGCGGTGCCACCGTGTCGCGTGCACATCCGGGCCGGCTGATCGGGAGGCCGGCGGGGCGCCGGCCGGCGGGCGTCCGCCTGCCGGCTCGCCGAGCCGGGATTGCCGGTCACGACCGCAATCCGATCGTCACCGACAGGCCGCCGTCCTCGCCCGGCACGGCGTGGATCGTGCCACTGTGCGCGCGCACGATCGAGGCGACGATCGAAAGGCCGAGCCCGACGCCGCGGCCGCGGCCCGTCCGGTCCTCGCGCAGCTGGCGGAACGGCTCGAACAGCGCGGGAATCGCGTCGGCGGGCACCACCCGGCCGGTGTTGGTCACCGTCAGCGCGGGTTCGGCGGCCACGCGGATCCGGACCGAACCGCCCGGGTGGTTGTACTTGATCGCGTTGTCGATCAGGTTGGTCACCAGCCGGTCGAGGAGCAGCCGGTCGCCGCGCACGGTCCGCGGCACGAGCTCGGTGTCGAGCGCGATGCCCTGTTCCCCGGCCGAAACCCGGTGCTGCAGCACGGCCTGGGCGACGACCTCGTCGAGCCGGACGTCGGTGCGGTCCCGGAGGCCGCGGTCGCTGCTCGCGAGCACCAGCAGTCCGTCGATGAGTTCCTCGCTGCGCGCGTTCACCGTCAGCAGCCGCTCGCACAGCCGCCGGGCGGGCGCGTCGGCGGGCATCTTGGCCATCGCGACCTCGACCATCGTCCGCTGCGTGGCCAGCGGGGTGCGCAGCTCGTGCGACGCGTTGGCGACGAACCGGCGCTGGCTGTCGAACGATCCGGCCAGCCGGTCGAGCATCTCGTCGAAGGTGTCGGCGAGCTCGGTCAGCTCGTCGCGTGGGCCGGGCATCCGGATGCGCTCGTCGAGGCTGTCCGCGCCGAGTTGCCGCGCGGTGGCCGTCACGCGGTGGACCGGGCGCAGCAGCCGGTGCGCGGCCACCCAGCCGAGCCCGAGTGCGAGCACCGCGGTGGCGGCGAGGGCGATCCCGGACTGCACCACGAGCGTGTTCAGCATGTCGGCCCGGTACTGCTCGATGTTGCGCTGCACGACTTCGGAGCTCGTCCCGCCGCTCGGCCGGGGTCCGCCGAGGTTGACGCTCTCGGCCGGTGCCGTCGTCTGGTCGGCGGAGTCCTGCCTCGCGTACCCGGGCAGCGCGCCGCGCACGAGCAGGAAATTGAGCCCGAGCAGAACCGTGCCGCTGACCAGCAGCAGCCCGGCGAAAACGATCGCGAACCTGGTTTTCACGGAGAATCGGCGGACCATGGCTCCCAGTCTGACGAAATCGGCCGTAAGCCGGGCATAAGGACCGATGCTTACGACCGGGAGATCACCCTGCGGGTACACCTTTCCTGGACACGGAAACCCGGGAGGTACAGACCATGAGGGCGAAAAGCCGAATGATCTTCGCGGTGCTGGCCACCGCGCTGACCGTGACCGCGTGCGGCCCGGCCGACGCCAGCCGGGACGTCGCGTCGGTGCCCACGACGTCGGCGACAGGAACGTCCGGTGCGGACCGGAACGGTGCCGAAGACCCGTTCACGAAATGCATGAAGGAGAACGGGGCCGAACCGGGGACCTCGCTCGGCGAAATCGGAAGCGGCACGGTGACGCAGGGAACGCAGTCACCGGAGCAGCAGCGCAAACAGCAGGAGGCGATGGCGAAATGCGGTAAGTACCTACCCGACGGGGGGAAGCCTCAGCCGTTGAGCCCGGAGGCGCTGGAGCAGGGCCGCAAGTTCGCGAAGTGCATGCGGGAGCAGGGAATCGCGTTCCCCGACCCGGATCCGAACACCGGCGGGTACCAGGCGCAGCCCGGTGCCGTCGTCGAGCCGATCCCGCAGGGCGTGAACATCAACGACCCTGCCGTGCGCGCCAAGTACGACAAGTGCGCGCAGGTCGCGGGCGGCGCGTCGGCCGTCCGGCCGACGAAATGACGGCGGGTCCCGGCGTCGCCCGGCGGCGGCGCCGGAGAAGGGCCGGTCTCGTCGCGGTCGCTGTCGCGGTACTAGCCACGACGGGCGTGGTCGGTTTCACCCGGTGGTCGGCGAAGGGGCGCACGGAAGTGCCGAAGACGCCGTCCGCCCCGGCGACGGCCGAGGTGGCCAAGACCGACCTGGTCGACCGGATCACGGTGACCGGCAAAGTCGGCTACGGCCCCGGCCGTCCGGTCACCTCGGCGAGACCGGGCACGCTGACCTGGCTGCCCGACCCGGGCGCCGTGATCGACCGCGGCCGCCCTCTCTACGCCGTGGACGCCAAGCCGGTGATCGTCCTCTTCGGACGGACGCCGGCGTACCGCGACGTCGCGGAAGGCGCGGAGGGGCCGGATGTGCGGATCCTGCAGGAGAACCTCGTCGCACTGGGCTATCGCACGGCCGACAAGCCCGGCACGTTCGGCGCGTCGACGACAGCCGCGCTGAAGCGCTGGCAGAAGGCGCTGCGGGTCGAGCAGACCGGCCGGATCGCGCTGGGCGAGGTCGTCGTCATGCCCGCGGCGGTGCGCGTCGCCACGGTGTCCGCGCAGCTGGGCGCGCCCGCCACCGGCGAGGTGCTGACCGTCGGCGGTACCGAGCGGCTGGTGACCGTCGAGCTCGAGGAGGCGCAGCGCGGCCACGCGGCCGTGGGCGCCAAGGTCCGGATCGAGACCGCCGACAGCCACGACACGCCCGGCACGATCCGCGCGATCACGGCGAAGTCGGCCGACGACAAGTCCGGCGGCAAGACCACGAAGTACGACGTCACCGTAGCGCCGGACGACCCCGGGGCGAACCTGGCCGAAGGCGGCTCGGTCGACGTCGGGTTCGACGGCGAGAAGCACACCGGCGTGCTGGTGGTGCCGGTCGAGGCATTGCTGGCGCCGCGCGAAGGGGGCTACGCGCTCGAGGTGGTCGAAGGCGCTTCGCGACGGTTGATCCCGGTCGAGCTGGGCCTGTTCGCCGAAGGCAAGGTCGAGGTGTCCGGTCGCGGCTTGGCCGCGGGCATGCGGGTGGTGACCGCGTCGTGAGCGCCGTACTGGAACTCGAAAGCGTCACGAAGGTCTACGGCGGCGGGGTCGCGGCGCTGCGGGACGTCTCCCTGCGGGTCGGGGAAGGGGAGCTGGTCGCCATCGTCGGGCCGTCCGGCTCCGGCAAGTCGACCATGCTGCACCTGATGGGCACGCTCGACCGGCCGAGCGCCGGCCGGGTGCTCATCGGCGGCCAGGACACCGCGAAGCTGGCCGACCGGCGGCTCGCCGCGCTGCGCGCGGGCTGGATCGGGTTCGTCTTCCAGCAGTTCCACCTGATGCCGGGGATGACCGCGCGGGAGAACGTCATGGCCGCCCAGGTGTACCGCGCTGTCCCGCCCCGGCGCCGCCGGGCCGCGGCCGACCGCGCGCTCGCCGGTGTCGGTCTCTCCCGGCGGGCGGACCACCTGCCGGCCGAGCTGTCCGGTGGCGAGCAGCAGCGGGTGGCGATCGCGCGCGCGATGGTCAACCGGCCGATGCTCGTGCTCGCCGACGAGCCGACCGGGAACCTCGACTCGGCGGTCGGCGCGGACGTGCTCGCGCTGCTGCGCGAGCTCAACGCGTCGGGGACGACGATCGCGCTGATCACGCACGACCTGGCGATCGCCGCTGCGCTGCCGCGGCGGGTCGAAATGCTCGACGGCGAGCTGCGGTACGACTCGGGGGTGCGGGATGCCTGAACCACCCGAACCGGTTCGCCTGGGCCCGCGCGAACTGCTGAGCCTCGGCACGGTCGGCCTGCGCACCCGTCCGATGCGAACGGCGCTCGCGGCGCTGGGCATCGCGATCGGCATCGCCGCGCTGATCGCCGTCGTGGGGATCCCGGCGTCCAACCAGGCGGCACTGCAAACCGAGCTCGAAGCGCTGGGCCCGAACCTGCTCACCGTGGCGCCGGGCCGCGATGTGGCGGCGGGAAGCGACGCGAAGCTCCCCGCGACAGCGCCGGCCATGATCCGGCGGATCCCGCCCGTGCAGTCGGTCAGCGCGACCGGGACGACGTCGGCGACGGTGCGCCGGACCGACCGCGTTCCGGCCGGGGAGACCGGCGGGATCCGGGTGTGCGCGGCGAACCTCGACCTGCTGCCGGTGCTGCACGGCACGGTGCGGACCGGGACGTTCCTCACCCCCTCGACCGCGGAGCTGCCGGTGACCGTGCTCGGCGCCCGCGCCGCGGAACTGCTGGCCGCCGAGCCGGGCCGGCTGGTGTGGATCAAGGATCGCTGGTTCTCCGTCGCCGGCGTGCTGGACGCGCTGCCGCTCGCGCCGGAGATCGACAACTCGGTGCTGGTCGGCTGGCCCGCCGCCGAGCGGCTGCTCGGCTTCGACGGCAGCCCGGGGTTCATCTACCTGCGGGCGGACTCGCCGGCCGTGGACACGGTGAAGTCGGTGCTCGGCCGGACCGTGAACCCGTTGCACCCCAACCAGGTCCTGGTGAGCAGGCCGTCGGAGGTGCTGACCGCGCAGCGGTTCGTGGAGCGCGCGTACTCGGCGCTGTTCCTCGGGCTGGGGGCGATCGCGTTGCTGGTCGGCGGTATCGGCGTGGCCAACACGATGGTCATCTCGGTGCTGGAGCGGCGGCGCGAGATCGGCCTGCGGCGGGCGCTCGGTGCGACCCGCGGCCACATCGGCGGCCAGTTCCTCGCGGAGTCGGTGCTGCTCGCCGGGCTCGGCGGCGCGCTCGGCCTGCTCGTCGGCGTCGCGGTGACCGCCGGGTACTCGGCGGCGCAGGGCTGGCCTGCCGTCCTGCCGCCCGCCGTGCTCGCCGGTGGTGCCGGGGCGGCGGCCGCGGTGGGCGTGCTGGCCGGGGTCTATCCCGCGGTGCGGGCCACCCGGCTGACGCCGACGGAGGCATTGGCCAGCACGTGAGAACGGGACCGGGCCCGTGGCCGAGGGGCGGCCACGGGCCCGGAGTTCAGCCGACGGGTCTCGACCGAGGTCGAAGCAGGGTGGTGGTCGATCACCAGGGACTGCTCGCGATCGGTGCTGCCGCCACGGTCGCCGGTGCCACCGTCGACGGGGGTGGTGGTCGATCATCAGGGACTGCTCGCGATCGGTGCCGCCGCCACGGTCGCCGGTGCCACCGTCGAACGGGGTGGCGGTCGATCACCACGGACTGCTCGCGATCGGTCCCGCCACCACGATCGCTGGTGCCACCGTCGCGAGGCCGCCCGCGAGCGTGAGGGCGGCGAGCGGAATCTTCGCCGGCCCGCCGATCCGTTGCGTCAAGGGCATTTCTCGTCCTCGTCGTCGGAAAGGGCCCGTGACCAAGGGGCGAAGTCACGGGCCCGGCGTCCGATCGCGGTCAGCCGATCGAGTCGATCCAGGAACCGGTGCGCTGGTACGGGTAGCAGTCGGTCGAAAGGTGCACGTAGCCGTTCTGGAAGTAGCCGGTGGCGATGTAGCCGTAGCCCGAGCAGTACGACCGCAGGCGGATGGCGCCGGAGTAGATGTTGCAGTACGCGTCGGCGCGGTAGTAGCCCAGCGTGTAGGTGCAACTCCAGGAAGCCTGGACACCGTCCGCCGACTGGACGGCGGCGGGCGCCGCGGTGGCGGCTGCCGGTGCCACGGTGGCGAAACCACCCGCCAGCACGAGCGCGGCGAAGGAGATCTTCGCCGTCTTGCCGATCGAGGAAACCCGCTCTTTCAAGGTCATTTGTGTCCCTCCAGGTGTCGGATTTTGCCGAACACCGGAAAGAATGTCCCGGAATTCCCGCGCCACTAAGAAATGGAAGGGAGAACTTCCAGGTTGAGGCCTCTTAGCAGTACTGCTGCGACGCGGGAAGAAATGGAAGAAATCGCTTCCACGGTCGGCGCTTATGGCGGCCTTATCCGCGCGCTGGCACAATGATCCGGTGCGCGTACTCGTGATCGAGGACGAAGTGATGCTCGCGGAGGCCGTCGCAGAGGGCCTCCGCGAGGCGTCGATGGCCGTGGACCTGTGCTTCGACGGCGCGGACGCCCTGGAACGCCTGGCGGTGAACCGCTACGACGTCGTGGTCCTCGACCGCGACCTGCCCGGCGTGCACGGCGACGACGTGTGCCGCGCGGTCGTGGCCGACGGCGGTGAGACGCGGGTGATCATGCTGACCGCGGCCCGCGAGGTACCCGAACGGGTGCACGGCCTCGCCCTCGGCGCGGACGACTACCTGACGAAACCGTTCGCCTGGGACGAGCTCCTGGCGCGGGTCCAGGCGCTCGGGCGGCGGGCCCGTGCGGCGGTGCCGCCGGTGATGCGGGTGGCGGGCATCGAGCTGAACATCCCGCTGCACCAGGTGACCCGCGGCGACCGGCACATCTCGTTGTCCCGCAAGGAGTTCGCCGTGCTCGAAGTGCTGATGCGCGCGGAAGGCGGCGTGGTCAGCGCGGAGAGCCTGCTGGAACAGGCCTGGGACGAGAACATCGACCCGTTCACCAACGCGGTCCGGGTGACGATCATGACCCTGCGCCGCAAGCTCGGCGACCCGCCGGTGGTGCGGACGATCCCCGGGATCGGGTACCGGCTGCGAGCCTGAGACCGGCCCCGGACGCCCGGACCACGCGAGCCGACCGCCCAATCACGCGAGTCGACTACCTGATCACGCGTGTCGACCGCCCAATCACGCGAGCCGACCGCCTGATCACGCGTGTCGATCGTTCAATCACGCGAGCCGACCGCCTGATCACGCGTGTCGACCGCCCAATCACGCGAGTCGACTGCCTGATCACGCGCTTCCCGGCACCGGCGGCACTTGCCCGTCCTTCAAGCTCGTGCCCGGCGCGAGCCGTTGCACCGCGTCCTCCATGTGGGCCTCGAGCAACGCCAGCGCCGTCTCCTCGTCGCCGGCGCGCAGGGCCTGGATGAGCCTCGTGTGCTCCTCCACGCGCTCCTCGACCCGCTGGTACGTGCTCTGCAACGCCGTCAGGCACATCCGCGTCTCGATCAGCAGCGTCCGGGCCATCCGCACGAGCCGCTTGCTGCCGGAGGCGTTGATCAGCGCCTCGTGGAACTTCAGGTCCGCGGTGGAGAGCGCGGTCGGGTCGTCCTCGCTCGCCGCGGTCGCCATCTCGGCGACGGTCTGCTCGAGCAGGTCCGCGATCCGGTCTCGGTCGCCGCCGCGCAACGCGCGCTGCATGGCCGCCCGCTCGATCGCGGATCTGGCCGCGTAGATGTCGTAGACGTCGCCCGGCTCGAGGTCGATCACGAACAGCCCGCGGTGTCTTTCGCTCCGCAGCAGTCCTTCGGACACCAGGTGCTGCATGGCTTCCCGGAGCGGCCCCCGTGACACCTGGAACCGCGCGGCCAGCTCGGTTTCGCCGAGCTGGGTCCCGGGCGGGAGGGCGCCCGTCATGATCGCGTCGCGCAGCTGGCGCGCGATGACGGCGGCCGTCGACTCGCGGCTCACCGGTTCGATCTCGGGCAGCATACCCGGAGGCAGGGCCATCTCAGGCGCCCCCGTGCGGCAGGTGCCGGAAGAGCGCGCCGAGCGAGCGGACGAGCCGGTGCTGCCCGGTCAGGCGCAGGCCCTCCCAGACCGTGACCTGGTTGGCGGTCAGCACGGGCTTGCGGAGCGCGGCCTCCACGGCGTTGATCTCGCCGAGGGTGCGCATGGCGGTGTCCGGCACGAGCACCGCCTGGGCGTCCGGGTGGTCGTGGCTCACGGCGAGCTCGACGACGGCCTCCGGGGTCATCGCGCCGACCTCGGCCGCCGTGACGATGTCGGCGCTGGCCATCGAGACCACCTCGATGCCGCCGGCCCTGAGGAAGTCCACGAACAGCCGGGCGATGTCGTCCGGGTAGCTGGCGGCGACGGCGACCCGCTTGACGTCCAGCGCCCGCGCGGCGTGCACGAACGCGAAGGAGGTGCTGGAGGCCGGGACGCCGGCGACGGCGGCGAGGCGGTCGGTCTGCTCGCGGGCGCCTTCCCAGCCGTAGACGAAGCTGCCGCTCGTGCAGGCCCAGATGACCGCCGCGGGCTCGTGCTTGGCGAGGAGGGCGGCACCGTCGGCGAGGCGGGCTTCGCTGCCGAGGTCCAGCAGTTCGGCCACCGCGTGCTTGTCGGTGCCGTAGATGTGCTCGACCGCCAGCCGGATGTCGCCTTCGTCGACGGCCATGCCGCCGAGCAGCTGCTCGGCCAGCGGGTAGTCGTCTTCGGCCGCGTGGTCGGGGTAGATGAAACCGATGGTGGTCACGGAACCTCCGGAGGGGACGCAAATTGTCGACAATCCTAGAGGGGTGGTCAAGGAAAACCCTTCACGACACGTCACGAAGCCACCTCCCGGGTCCGACGATGGGAAGGTTCATCCGGCGCAGGCACGCCCACATGGTCAGCTGGTTCGCGGTGAGCACCGGTTTGCCGAGCGCGGCCTCCAGTGGCTCGATCAGGTCGTAGGTGGGGAGGTTGGTGCAGCTGACGAAGATCGCTTCGGCGTCGCCGTGGTCGGCGGCGAGGATGCGCTCGGCGATGGTCCGGTAGCCGACCTTCCAGATGCCGCCGCCCAGGCCGAGGTGGTCGCTGGCGACGGTCACGACGTCGAGCTCGGCGAGGAAGCCGTGCAGGGCGTGGGTCAGGTCGGCGTCGTACGGCGTGAGCACGGAGACGCGGTGGAGGTCGAGCTGGTGCAGCACCTCGGCCAGCGCGCCCGAGGTGGTGACGGCGTCCGGGGCGCCGGCGTCGCAGATCGCCTTGGTCAGCGAGCGCTCGTAGTCGACGCCGTTGACGAAGCTGCCCGACGTGCAGAGGTAGGCGACGACCTCGGGCTCGACGTGCAGCACGTCCCGGGTGGCGCTGGCCAGGTGGTGGCTGTCGCTGACCAGGCGGGCCATCTCCATGCTGACCGGCACGGGCTCGTACGGCGTGCGGGCGAGGTGGAGGGACACCTCCATCGGCACCCAGCGCCAGAGCTCGCGCTCCAGCGCGAGGTCGAAGGGGGCGATGACACCGATGCCCCGCTGGGCCAGCGGGCCGTCGAACGCCAGGAAGTCGAAATCCAAGGCTCAGCCTCCGGAATACGTCTGTGCTTGACAGTCCGGTGCTCCGGGGGTCGTTCCTCGGATTGTTGACAATCATACGAGTGACTTTTACCGTGTCAACGTGATCGCCTCGGAACACCGGGAACGCCCCGTCCTGGCAGTGCTCTGCGGCGAGTCCCGCCCACCGGACATGCGTGCTGTCGAATCCGGGGCGGTCGTGCGTTACACGGACGCGGCGGGCCTCGCCGAAGCGCTGTCCGGAGCGGATGCCCTCTTCGTCTACGACTTCCTGTCGACGGCCGTGCCACAAGCGTGGCACGCGGCCGACCGGCTGCGTTGGCTGCACATCGCCAGCGCGGGCGTCGACCCCGTGCTGTTCCCCGGGCTGCGCGAGAGCGACGTGGTCCTGACGAACTCGCGGGGCGTCTTCGACGACGCCATCGCGGAGTACGTGCTGGGCGTGGTCCTCGCCTTCGCGAAGGACTTCGCGCGCTCGTACGACCTGCAGCGCGAAGGCCGCTGGCAGCACCGCGAGACCGAGCGGATCGCCGGGCGCGAGGTGCTGGTCGTCGGCACCGGGCCGATCGGCCGGGCCATCGCGCGGCTGCTGCGCGCGGCCGGGATGCGGGTCAGCGGGGCCGGCCGCCGGGAGCGCATCGGGGACCCGGACTTCGGCGTCGTGCACGAGTCCGCACGGCTCACCGAGGTCCTGCCGCACGCGGACTACGTCGTTGCCGTCGCGCCGCTGACCGAGCACACGAAGGGCATGTTCGACGCGCGGGCGTTCGCCGCGATGAAGCCGTCGGCGCGGTTCGTCAACGTCGGCCGGGGCGAGCTCGTGGTGACCTCGGACCTGATAAAAGCGCTGGAAAGCAACGCCATCGCCGGTGCCGCGCTCGACGTCTTCGACACCGAGCCGCTGCCCGCCGAAAGCCCGCTGTGGACACTGCCGGACGTGCTGGTCTCGCCCCACATGTCCGGTGACTTCATCGGCTGGCGGAACACGCTGGTCGAGGTGTTCACCGAAAACTTCCGCCGCTGGCGCGCTGGGGAGCCGCTGCGCAATGTCGTCGACAAGACGCTCGGCTACGTGCCGTCGGGGAACCAGGGAGCCGGATGAACGACAGGATGCTGACCGCCAGCGAGCTCGTCGCCGCCTACGCGACCGGCGAGCTTTCGCCGGTCGAGGCGACGCAGAACGCGTTGCAGGCCATCGAAGCCCGGGACGGCGAGTGCAACGCCTACTGCCTCGTCGACGCCGACCGCGCGCTGGAACAGGCCAAGGCGTCCGAGGTCCGCTGGCGCGACGGTAACCCGATCGGGTGGCTCGACGGCGTGCCGTCCTCGATCAAGGACATGTTCCTCACCCAGGGCTGGCCGACCGTCCGGGGCTCGAAGAGCATCGACCCGGACCAGCCGTGGGACGTCGACAGCCCGGTCGCCGCGCGGATGCGCGAGGCGGGCCTGGTGCTGCTGGGCAAGACGACCACGCCCGAGATCGGCTGGAAGGGCGTCACCGACAGCCCGCTGTGCGGCATCACGCGCAACCCGGCGGACCCGTCGAAGACGGCGGGCGGGTCGAGCGGCGGCAGCGCCGCGGCGGTCGCGGCCGGAATGGGCGAGCTGTCGGTCGGCACCGACGGCGGTGGCTCGGTGCGGATCCCGGCGTCGTTCTGCGGCATCGTCGGGCTGAAGCCCACCCACGGCCGGATCCCGCTCTACCCGGCCAGCCCGTTCGGCCCGCTCTCGCACGCCGGCCCGATGGCGCGGTCGGTGGACGACACCGCGCTGCTGCTGGACGTCCTGTCCCTGCCCGACCACCGCGACCCGGCCGCGCTGGCGCCGCCGGCGGGGTCGTTCCGCGAGGCCGTCCGGCGGGACGTGCGCGGGCTGATCGCCGCGTTCTCGCCGACGCTCGGCTACGTCGACGTGGACCCGGAGGTGGCCGCGATCGTCGCGGAGGCGGTGCGCGCGCTCGGGGACGCCGGCCTGCACGTCGAGGAGGCCGATCCCGGGTTCACCGACCCGAAGCCGGCGTTCGACGTCCTGTGGTCCTCGGGGGCGGCGAAGCTGCTGGACTCGTTCCCGCCCGGGTCGGCGGACCGGACCGACCCCGGCCTGCGCCGGGTCTGGGAGCTCGGCGGGAAGTGGACGGCGAGCGACTACCTCGACGCGACCGCCGAGCGCGCCGCGCTGGGCATCCGGATGGGCGGGTTCCACACGCGCTACGACGTGCTGATCACGCCGACCCTCCCGATCGCCGCGTTCGAAGCCGGGCACGACGTGCCGCCGGGCAGCGGGCTGAGCGAATGGCCGGAGTGGACGCCGTTCACGTACCCGTTCAACATGACGCAGCAGCCGGCGATCAGCGTGCCGGCCGGGCGCACGTCGGCCGGGCTGCCGGTCGGCCTGCAGATCGTCGGGCCGCGGCACTCGGACGACCTGGTGCTGGCCGTGGCGAAGCTGCTGGAGGAAGTCCGGCCCTGGGCGCCCGCCTGAAGCACACGTGAGGGTGAAACCCGGACCGGGGCGGGCGAAGCTGTGCCACTGTCGGCCGGGTGAACGCTCAAGGCTGGCGGTACGAACGAGCCATCCCGACCGTCGACGTCACCGGGGAGCCGGCGCGGGTGGTCGTCGGCCTGGTCGAACAGGGCGACCGGCTGGCCGCCGCGCTGCGGGTGGACGGCGGCGGGGCGGCGCTCGTCCCGCTGGAAACCGGCGGCGAGCTGCTGAAGGCGCTGCGCGAGACGCTCGAGAGCTGGTGGCGTCTCGACGGCCACCGCGACCTGACGCCGGAGCCTCAGGCCCGGCGGTGACGCGGTCAGCCGACGCCGAGCTCGCGCAGGCGGCGCTGCCCCGGTTCGGTGATCCGCAGGGCGCGGCCGCGTGGCCGCCGACGTACCCAACCGGCGTCGAGGAGCGCCGTCAGGAGCGCGTTTCCCAGCGCCCCTGCGAGGTGGACGGTGCCGTGCGACCAGTCCTGGCACGCGCGAACCGCCGGTCCCGGGCCCGGCAGCTCGCCGATGCCCAGTGCCGCGAGCAGCCGGTGGTCGAAGGTGCGCACCACGCTCGTCTCGCCCGGGGCCAGGTCGTCGACGACGCCGTCCTCGCGCAACGCCACGGCCAGGTCGATGCCCAGCTGCCCGGCCAGGTGGCCGTAGCACACGCGGGCGCGCAGGAGCGGCCCCGCGGGTGGGTCGGGCTGGAGCCGTTCCGGCAGGCGTGGTGGTGCGAGCGCCGCGAGTGCCTCCACGAGCTGGGCCACCGCCGGGCCGGCGAGCCGGTGCAGCCGCTGCCGTCCCGCGTCGGTCACCTGGATGAGGCCCGCTTCGCCCAGGCGGCGCAGGTGGGAACTCGCGGTGGAGGGCGCGATCCCGGCGACCGTCGCCAGCGCCCGGGCGGTGTGCGCGCCGCCGTCCATCAGCTGCAGCAGCATCGCGGCCCGCGCCGGCTCGCCGATGGCCTGGGCGACCGCCGCGATGTCGGGCTCGCCGGGCATGGTGCGAGCGTAGCCGGGGAACCGTTCGCTCCGGATCGAACTGTTCCTGTGCCACCCTGCGGCCGTGACCGATCGCTACTTCGAAGACTACGTCCCGGGCGTCACCCACGAATGCGGGAGCGTCGAGGTGACCGGCGCCGAGATCCTGGACTTCGCCCGGCGCTACGACCCGCAGGAGTTCCACGTCGACGCGGCCGCGGCGGCGGACGGCCCGTTCGGCGGACTGATCGCCAGCGGCTGGCACACCGCGAGCCTGATGATGCGGCTCTACGCGGAGCACTACCTGTCCGCGGCGTCCAGCCTGGGCAGCCCGGGCGTCGACGAGCTGCGCTGGCCGCGTCCGGTGCGGCCGGGCGCCGTGCTGCGGCTGCGGGCCACCGTGACCGAGGCCCGTCGCTCCCGCACGAAGCTCGATCGCGGAGTGGTGCGGACGCGGGTCGAGTTCCTCGACGGCGACGAGGACGTCGTGTTCAGCGCGAGCATCCTGAACCTCATCCGGGTGCGCTCTGCCGGACCAGGCCCCGCACCTGCGGGTTGACCAGCACGACCGCGGTCGCGCCGACGATCAGGGCCGCGCCGCCGAGCAGCGTCGCCGACCGGCCGGCGTGCTCCGCGAGCGGGCCCGCCGCGATCTGGCCGAGCGGCATCGCGACGAACGAGCCGAGCATGTCGTAGGAGTAGACGCGGGCGAGCTTGTCCGGCGGGATGTTCTCCTGCAGCGACACGTCCCAGGCGACGGCGAACTGCTCGATGGCGATCCCGGAGAGGAACATGGCGACCAGCAGCGGCAGCAGGTACGGCGTCTCGCCGAGCGCCAGCATCGGCAGGGCGTCGACCAGGATGAAGGCGACGCCGATCGCGAGCATCCGCCGCGGCTGCCGGCGGGCGGCGATGATGCCGCCGAGCAGCGCGCCGGCGGTCTGCACGGCCAGCGCGAGGCCCCAGCCGGTGCGGCCGAACGTGTCGTCGGCGACCAGCGGGCCGACCACCAGCAGCGCGCCCGCGTTCACGGCGTTGACCACCATGAACTGCAGCACCACGAGCCAGACCCAGGACCGGGCGCGGAACTCCCGCCAGCCTTCGGCGAGCTCGCTGAACGGACGGCGCCGGCCCGGCGGCCGTTCGCCCTGCGGCAGCCGGATCCGGCGGTAGGCCAGCGCGGCGGCGAGGAACAGCAGGGCGTTCCCGCCGAGCGCCCAGCCGGAGCCGGCGAAGGCGACGAGCACGCCGGCGAGTGCGGCCCCGGCGATGCGGCCGACGTTCGACAGCAGCCGGACCAGCGCGTTCGCCGGCGCGAGCAGCGCGGCGGGCACGGTCAACGGCGTGAGCGAGGCGGCCGCGGGCAGGGAGATGGCCGAGACGGCGCCGTTGACCAGGCTGAGCCCGGCCAGCAGCGGAACGGACGCGAACCCCCCGAGGACGCTCGCGGCGATGGCGGCCTGCGTGAGGGCGGCGGCGGTTTCGGTGCCCTGCAGGATGACCGACCGCGGCAGCCGGTCGGCCAGCATCCCGCCGAACAGCACGAGCAGCACGTTGGCGAGCGACCGGGCCCCGACGACGAGCCCGAGGTCGACGGCCGACCCGGTCAGGTCGACGACGGCGAAGGCGAGCGCGAAGGGCGCGACGGCGTTGCCGAAGTCGGCCAAGGTCCGGCCGGTGACGAGGGCGCGGAACCGGGTTTCCCGCAGTGGCGCGGCGAGTGACGTGGTCATGGGAGCGGCTCCGGCCGGGCGGAGAACCGGGTCCGCCACGGGCACCGGCCGCGGCGGGCAGTGGGGACGCTTGTCATGCTCCGGTTGCGCGGGCCTGCGGAAACAGGCGTGTCGTGGTGGCGCGGGTCAGCCGCCGATGGGTGATGCGCGGGGCCCGGGGGCGCATGGCTTCAGCCAACCACCGCTGTCAACGGCCTAAAGTAGGTACCGCGTGCCGTCCGGGGGCAGCAGCGCACCCGCGGCCAGTACGGTGGCGTGCTCGGCCGAATCCGGGTCAAGGACCGGGTTCGTGTTGTTCAGGTGCGTGTATGCCCACCGCCGCCCCGCCAGCCGGGGCAGGCTCGCCGTGATCGGCAGGTGCCCCATCGCGAGCTGGTCCGGCCCGCCGACGCCGGCCATCTCGTCCGGTGCGTAGAACGTGCCGTCCAGCAGCACGAGCGAAGCGTCCGCCACGAACTCGTCGAACCCGGGCGGCCAGCTCCGCAGGCAGGGCGCGTACACCAGCACCCCGCCCGTCGCCGGGTCCGAGACGCGGTAGGCGACCACCCAGGGGCCGTCGGCGGGGGCGGCGTACTTCGGCCGCTTGTCGCTCACCGGCAGCGCCTCGACCCGCAGCCCCGGAATGTCCACATCAGACTGATACGTCCAGCCGCCGTAACCGTCCAGAACGGAAAGGAACGGCGAAAGCGCCGACAGTGCCGCCGGTGGTGCCCACACCGGGAGGCCGCCCGACTCGCGCAGCACCAGCAGGCCCAGCGCGTGGTCCAGCTCGGCGTCCGTCAGCAGCACCCCGCGCAGCGGGATCTCGCGCGGCCCCGGCCCGGCCCGCAGCTCCGGCGTCCCGAGGACCTGCGCCCGGATGTCCGGCGAACAGTTCAGCAGGTACCAGCCGTCGCCGTCCGCGCTGATCGCGACGCAGTCCTGCGAGCGCGGCGGAAGCCCGGCCGTGCAGAGGCGGCACGCGCAGTTCCACTGTGGACAGCCACCGCCCGCCGCGGTGCCCAGCAGGAGGACCTTCACCGGCGCATGACCAGGTCGGCCACCGGCGGGCGCGAAAGGACCAGGTCGACCGCGCCGCGCTCCGGCGACCGCGAGCACACCGGGTCCGTCGCCGCCGCGTCGCCGGTGAGCAGGAACGCCTGGCAGCGGCAGCCGCCGAAGTCGAGCCCCCGGCGGTCGCACGTGCGGCACGGCTCGGTCATCCACTCCTCGCCGCGGTAGGCGTTGAACGACGAAGACTCGTACCAGATCTCCGACAACGGCGTGTCCCGCACGGAAGACAGCGAGAGGGTCGAGATCGCCGACGCCGCCGGGCACGGCAGCACCGTCCCGTCCGGCGCCACCGTCAGCTGCCGCGCGCCCCAGCCGTACATGCACGGCTTCGGGTACGGCTCGTGGTAGTCGGCGACGACGTAGACGATCTCCATTGTTCCGCGCAACCGGGCCGTCGCCGCGCGCACCACCGGTTCCGCCGCGGCGAGCTGTTCGGCGGTCGGCATCAGCGCGTCCCGGTTGCGCAGCGCCCAGCCGTAGTACTGCGTGTTCGCCAGCTCCAGCCGGTCCGCGCCCATCCGCTCGGCCAGCTCGATGATCCCGGCCAGCTGGTCGTGGTTCTGCCGGTGCAACACGACGTTGAGCGACAGCGGCAGCCCGGACGCCTTCACCAGGGAGGCCGCGGCGAGCTTCCGGTCGTGCGCCTTCGCCCCGGCCAGCAGGTCGGCCCGCTCCCGGGTCGCGCCCTGTGCCGACAGCTGGACGTGCGCCAGCCCGCGCTCGACGAGGTCGTCGAGCCGCGAAGCCGTCAGGCCGAGCCCCGAAGTGACCAGGTTGACGTAGCAGCCGAGCTCGTGCGCGTGCGAGACCAGCGAAGGCAGGTCCGGCCGCAGCAACGGCTCGCCGCCGGACAGGTGCACCTGCAGGACACCCAGTTCGCGCGCCTGCGACAGCACCGACAGCCAGCCCTCGGTGGACAGCTCGTCGGCCCGGGCGGTGAGCTCGAGCGGGTTCGAGCAATAAGGACAGTGCAGCGGGCAGCGGTGGGTCAGCTCGGCCAGCAGGCCCAGCGGCGGGCTCACGTCCACGCGACCACCCGCCGTTCACCCAGCCGGGACAGCACGGAGACGACGTCCTGCGCGACCACGCCGGAATAGCGCTCGGAAAGCGCGGTCGTGATGTCCGAAACGGACCGGGTGCCGTCGCAGAGTTCGAGGACCGCGGCGGCGGTGGCGTTCGGCACCAGGACGCCTTCGGGGAAGAGCAGCACGTGCGTCTCCCGGACGTGGTCGAAGGACAGGCGGACGCCGCGCCGCAGCTGCGGGACCGACTCGGCGGTGATCACGCGGCCGCTCGCTCGATCGCGTCGAGCATCGACCACAGCACGTCGCACTTGAACGAAAGCGCGGCGATCGCGCGGTCCTGCTGTTCGCGGGTGACGCAGTGGCGGACCACGATGTCGAGGGTGTCCTTGCCTTCACCGGCCACCTTGTCGATCCGGTTGGTGAAGTAGGCCAGGTCGTCGCGCGCGATCCACGCGTAGTTGGCGAGCATGTCCGCGACCCGCTGTTGCATCAGGTGCCCGGCGAACATCTCGGTCAGTCCCGACGCGGCCGCCTCCCACCACGGCTTCGTCCGGGCGAAGTTCACGTAGGCGTCCACCGCGAAGCGGACGCCGGGAGCGACGTGGCGCTCGTCGAGAACCTCGTCCCGGGTCAAGCCGACCGCCGTGCAGAGGCGCAGCCAGCGTTCGATCCCGCCGGTGCCGGCGCTCACGCCGTCGTGGTAGACGATCCGGTCGAGCCACTGGCGGCGGATCTCCGGCACCGGGCAGTTGCTGATGATCGCCGCGTCCTTCTGCGGCAGCACGCATTGGTAGTACCAGCGGTTCGCCGCCCAGATCCGCAACGCGCGCTCGTCGAGCTCGCCCGCGTGCAGCCGGCGGTGGAACGGGTGCGTTCCCCAGTACCGGCCGGAAAGACCGCGCAGCGCGTCGATGAATGCGCTTTCCGGGAGTGGCTCGACCGGCACCCGTCAGTCCGCCATGCGAGCCGCGTAGGCGGTGACCTCCATCGGGGTTTCGTACTCGACGAAGTCCGGGGTCGTCCACTCCTCGGTCATGGCCTGCTCCTCTTCTCGCTGGGGCTGATCGTCGCCACCCTAGGAGCGTGCCGAACCAACTGACCAGCATTTTCGCCCCGCTTTCGGAAAGATTCCTTCCGATGGGGGAGCCGGCGTTTCGGTGAGCGGGCTACCTTACCGCGGCTTCGAGTTCCACCAAGGCCGTGTCGAGGTGTGTCAGGATCCGCTGCAGGTGCGGGACGCTGCGGCGGCAGCCGGTGATGCCGAAGTCGAGGTGGTCGCCGTTGCTGGTCAGGGTGATGTTCACGGCCTGGCCGTCGAGCAGCACCGACGCCGGGTAGACGCCGTCGAGCTGGGCGCCGTTCCAGTACATCTGCTTGCGCGGGCCGGGCACGTTCGAGATCACCAGGTTGAACGGCGGCCGCGTGTTCTTGACGACCCCCGGGATCGGCGAGACCCCGAGCTGGGCGACGTTCACCGCCGACAGCAGCAGCGTCTGCAACGGGGTCAGTTCCGAGAACAGCCGCTTGCCGTTGCGCATCGACTGGTGGATGGTGACGAGCCGCTTGCCCGCGTCCGGCAGGTCGGTGGCCAGGTTGCACAGCAGCGCGCCGATGTTGTTGCCCGCCGCTTCGCCGGGGTCGTTCTGGCGGCGCAGCGACACCGGCACCATCGCGATCAGCGGCGCGTCCGGCAGCGCCCGCTGTTCGATGAGGTAGTCCCGCAGCGCACCCGAGCACATCGCGAGCACGACGTCGTTGCGCGACACGCCGGCCGCGGTCGCCACCTGCCGGACGCGGTCCAGCGACCACTTCTGCGCCGCGAACCGCCGCGCGCCGCCGATCGGCACGTTGAACATCGTCTTCGGCGCCTGTCCCGGCAGCGTCAGGGTGTGTTCGCCGAACGCCTCGCGCGCCACCTTCATCGCGGCGGGCGCCAGGCTCGCGAGCTGGTTGGCCGTCTTGCTCGCGGTCTGCAGGAGCGACCGCGGGCGCTTCTCGCGCTCGCCGCCCGGCTTGCGCCGGGAGCCCCACCACGGCGGGCAGTCCAGGTCCGCGGGGTCGTCCGACAGCGTGCCCTGCAGCTGGCGCAACGCCGAGACGCCGTCCATCAGTGCGTGGTGGACCTTCGTGTAGACGGCGAACCGGCCGTCGTCGAGCCCCTCGATGAGGTGGGTCTCCCACAGCGGTCGGTGCCGGTCGAGCAGGGTGCTGTGCCAGCGCGAGGTCAGCTCCAGCAGCTCGCGGACGCGGCCGGGCCGCGGCAGCGCCGAGTGCCGGAAGTGGTAGTCGAGTTCGAGCTCGGTGTCGTTCGCCCAGGCCACGTGGCCCATCGTGTTGACCGGCCTGGCCGGCCGGCGCCGGAACACCGAGCGGATGTTGTCCGATTCGAGCAGGCTCTGCCGGACGTCCCGGAGGTACTCGTCGCCCGCGCCCTCGGGTTTCTTGAACAGCTGCAGACCGCCCACGTGCATCGGATGCTCGCGCGTTTCGACGAGGAGGAACATCGAATCGGTCACGGGCATCATCGCCATGGGACATCACCTCTCGAGCTCGGCACGCCGACTCTACGCGCTCGGCGGCCGCCGGTGGATCACGTTCTACATTGGCGAGTATGACCGGCCGGGGTGCAGGGGAAACGTCATTGCCACCGATGGCCGAGTGCGTGGTGATCGGCGGTGGCGTCATCGGCGTGAGCTGCGCGTTCCGGCTGGCCGAAGCCGGGGTCGACGTCCTGCTGCTCGAGCGCGGCGGCCTCGGCGAAGGCTCGACGGCGAAGGCCGCGGGCGGCATCCGCTCGTCGTTCACCAGCCGCGTCAACGTCGAGCTCGGCCTGCGCGGGCTGGCCGGGTACAGCGCTTTCTCCCGCGACTTCGGCACCGAGATCGACTTCCGCCGCGACGGCTACCTCTACCTCGTCACCGACCCCGCCGACGTCCCCGCCTTCGAACGCTGCGCCGAGCTCCAGCGCGAGCACGGCGTCCGCAGCCACCTGCTCGAGCCGTCCGAAGCGAAGAAGGTGCTCCCGCTGGTGGAGACCGACGGCGTCGTGGCCGCGCTGTGGTCGCCGGACGACGCCAAGGCGACACCGGACGCGGTCGTCCAGGGCTACGCGAAAGCGGCCCGCACGCTCGGCGCGAAGTTGCGCACCGGTGTCGAGGGCACCGGGATCGAGCGCGACGGCGACACGCTGACCGGCGTCGTCACGACGGCGGGGTTCGTCCGGACCGGCGCGGTCGTGTGCGCGGCCGGCGCGTGGTCGGGCCGGATCGGCGCGCTGGCCGGGCTGGACCTGCCGGTGCGCCCGTACCGGCGGCAGGTCGTGTGCACCGGGCCGGTGCCCGGGCTCCCGGAAGCGGTTCCGCTCACCATCGAGATGCCGTCGGCGTTCTACTTCCACCGCGAGGGCCCGGGGCTGGCGATGTCCTTTTCCGACGGCGACGGCGTCCCGGGCTTCGACACCCGGTACGAGCCGGGCGAGTGGCTGCCGCGGCTGGCCGGGCTGGCCGGCCGCCGGATCCCCGCCGTGCTCGACGCCGGCGTACGGACGGCCTGGGCCGGGCTGTACGAAACGACGCCGGACCGCAACCAGATCATCGGGGAAAGCGTCCTGCTGTCGCGGTTCTTCTACGCGACCGGCTTTTCGGGCCACGGCTTCCAGATGGGCCCGGCCACCGGAGAGCTGGTCCGGGACCTCTACCTGGGCCGACGGCCGTCGGTGGACATCGCCGAGCTCGACGTCCGCCGATTCGCCAGTGGCACCACGAGTGCCGAGCACAACATCGTCTAGGGGCCGATTGCCAGATCGTTGAACGATCTGGCAGTATCCGAGCCGTGGCTGTGAGTGGTGCGCGGGAGCTGGTGGACGCGCTGGAAGCGCTGGGAACGGAGATCGTCTTCGGCCTTCCGGGGGTGCACAACCTGCCACTGTGGGAGGCACTCGGTGAAACCCGCATCAAGCTCGTCGGCGTCCGCCACGAACAGACCGCCGGGTACGCCGCCGACGGCTACGCCCGCGCCACCGGCAAGCTCGGCGTCGCGCTGGTCACCACCGGCCCGGGCGCGGCGAACACGCTCGGCGCGGTCGGCGAGGCCATGGCGTCCGCGGCCCCGGTGCTGGTGATCGCCACCGACATCCCCTCGACGCTGCGGCGGCCCGGCGTCGTTCGCGGCGTGCTGCACGAGACGTCCGACCAGCAGGCGATGTTCGCGCCGGTGACCAAGGGCGGCTTCACCGTGCGGGCGCCCGACCAGATCGGCACCACCGTGCACCGCGCCGCCCGGCTCGCGCAGCTGCCGCAGAGCGGCCCGGTCTACCTCGGCGTGCCCACCGACTACCTGCGCGAACAGGTGCCGCACCGCCGTCCGCCCGCGCCGCACCGCAAGCCCGACGTCGACGTCCCCGACCTCGCGCGCGCCGAGGCGATGCTGTCCGACGCGCGGCACCCGCTGATCTGGGCCGGCGGCGGCGCGCTGCGCTCGGGCGCCGGTGACGCGATCGGTGCGCTCGCCGAAAAGCTCGCCGCGCCGGTGATCACCACGTTCGCCGCCCGCGGGCTGCTGCCGCTCGACCACCCGTGCCTGGCGCCGAACCCGGTGCACACGCCGGAGGTCGGGGAGCTGTGGGACGAGGCCGACGTCGTGCTGGCCATCGGCACCGACTTCGACGGCCTGATGACGCAGAACTGGCGGATGCCGAAGCCGCCGAAGCTGATCGCGGTCAACGTCGACGCCGACGACGCCGCGAAGAACTACCAGCCGGACCTGACGCTGGTCGGGGACGCGCGTTCGATCGTCGAGCGGCTGCTGCCGAAGCAGCGGGACGGGCTCGACGACATCACGCTGCGGCTGGCCGGCATCGGCCGCCGCGTGCGCCAGCGGATCCGCGACGAGGAACCGCAGGCCTACGACTTCCTGTCCACTTTGGACGAGGTGCTGCCGACGGACGCGGTGCTGGTCTCGGACATGTGCGTGGCCGGCTACTGGGTCGGCGGCTTCCACCGGGTGCGGGCGCCGCGCAAGCTCGCCTACCCGATGGGCTGGGGCACCCTCGGCTACGGCTTCCCGGCGTCGCTCGGCGCGGCCGCGGCCGGCACCGGGCGCGCCATCTGCATCACCGGCGACGGCGGTTTCCTCTACGGCTGCGGCGACCTGGCCACGCTCGCCCAGGAGCAACTGCCGGTCACGGTCGTCCTGGTCGACGACGGCGGCTACGGCATGCTCCGCTACGACCAGGACCGCGAAGGGCTGCCGCACCGCGGCGTCGACTGGGACAGCCCGGACTTCGTCGGCCTGGCCCGGTCGTTCGGGGTGCACGCCGACCGCGTCTCCGGCTTCGGGCGGGCGTTCCGGCGGCTGCTCGGCGAGTTCGTCGAGTCGGACGAGCCGAACGTGCTGGTCGTGAAGGCGAAGCTCAAGCCGCCGCTGAACACCTCGCCGCGGTGGTACCGGACATGAGGATCGGCGTCGACATCGGCGGCACGTTCACCGACCTCTGCGCGGTGGACGCGACCGGGATCGTCGCCGTCGGCAAGGTCCTGACCACCCACGACGAGCCGGCTCGTGCGGTCGAGGAGGGCCTCGCCGCGCTGCTGCCGGACCTCTCGGTCGTCGAGCAGGTGGTGCACGGGACGACGCTGGTCACGAACGCGCTGATCGAACGCAAGGGCTCGCGGACCGCGCTGCTGGCCACCGCGGGCTTCCGGGACGTCCTGGAGATGCGCCGGGAGCACCGGTACGAGCTCTACGACCTGCACCTGGAGCTGCCCGCGCCGCTCGTGCCCCGGCACCTGCGGTTCGACGTCCCGGAGCGGATCCTCGCCGACGGGTCCGTCCACACCGGACTCGACGAGGCGTACGTCGCGCGGCTCGGCCGGGAGCTGGCCGCCCGCGGGATCGAGGCCGTCGCGGTCTGCTTCCTGCACTCCTTCACCAACCCCGCGCACGAACGGCGTGCGGGCGGGATCCTCGCCGAAGTCGCGCCCGGTCTGCGGGTCGCGCTGTCTTCCGAGGTCGTCCCCGAGATCCGCGAGTTCGAGCGGGCGTCGACCACGGTCGCCAACGTCTACGTCCAGGACCTCACCGAGCGGTACCTGCGCGACCTCGAACACCGGCTGCGCCGGCTGGGCATCACCCACGCGCCGCACATCATGCTGTCCAACGGCGGACTGGCCACAGTGGACACAGCGGCGCGGCACCCGATCCGGATCCTCGAGTCCGGCCCGGCGGGCGGGGCGCTCGCGGCCGCGGCGATCGGGCCGCCCGGCCTGCTGGCCTTCGACATGGGCGGCACCACGGCGAAACTGTGCCTGATCGCCGGTGGCACGCCGCTGGTGACGCACGAGTTCGAAGTGGACCGCAAGTACCGGCTGCTGCCCGGCTCCGGGCTGCCGGTGCGGGTGGCGGTCACCGACATGATCGAGATCGGCGTCGGCGGCGGCTCGATCGCCCGGATCGACGCGCTGGGCCTGCTCACCGTCGGTCCCGATTCGGCGGGCTCCGAGCCCGGCCCGGTCTGCTACGGCCGCGGCGGCACCGAGCCGACGGTGACCGACGCCGACCTCGTGCTGGGCTACCTCGACCCGGGCTACTTCCTCGGTGGCGGCCTGCGCCTGGACGCCGAGGCCGCGAGAGCGGTGCTCCGCGAAAAGATCGCCGATCCGCTCGGGGTGAGCGTCGAAGAGGCCGCGTGGGGCATCCACACGAGCGTCAACGAGGACATGGCCAACGCCGCCCGGGTGCACGCCGTCGAGCGCGGGCACGACCCGGCGAAACTCCCGATGTACACCTTCGGGGGCGCGGGCCCGGTGCACGGCGTCGGCGTCGCGCGGGCGCTCGGAGCGCCGTCGGTCGTCGCGCCGCCTGCCGCCGGGGTGCTCAGCGCGGCCGGTTTCCTCACCGCGCCGCTGGCGTTCGACTTCGTGCGCTCGGCGCGCGCGGCCGTGCACGACCTGGCGTGGGAGCAGGTCGACGCGCTCTTCGCCGAGATGGAAGCCGAGGGCACGGCGCTGCTCGCCAAGTCCGGAGTGGACGATGTGACGCACCACCGCGTCGCCGAGATGCGCTACCAGGGGCAGGGCTACGAGATTCGCGTCCCGGTCCACGACGGGCCGTGGCCGGAAACCCTGGTCGACGAGTTCACCAGTACCTACCGCACCCTCTACCGGCGCACCGGGCCCGAGGTCGGCGTCGAGGTGCTGAACTGGCGGGTCGTCTCCAGCGGACCGAAACCCGAGGTTGCGCTGCGGCTTCCCGCACAGCCCACGGGTAACGCGCGGAAAGGCACCCGGCAGGCCTGGTTTCCGTCGACTGATGGATTTGTCGACACGGCCGTGTTCGATCGGTACCGGCTGACACCGGGCGACCGTGTCGACGGACCGGCCATCGTGGAAGAACGCGAGTCCACTGTGGTCGTCCCGCCCGGCGCGCACTGCGTCGTCCGGTCCGACGGCGCCGTGGAGGTGACGGTGTGAGTGTCGACCCCATCGTCGCCGGATTGTTCGGCAACCGCCTGCACTCGATCCTCGCCGAGCAGCAGAACGCGCTGGTCAACACGGCCTTTTCCGCCGTCGTGCGCGAGTCGCTCGACCTGGCCTGCGCGGTGTTCGACTCGCGCGGCGAGATGATCGGCCAGTCCGTCGGTGGCACGCCGGGGCACATCAACGCGATGGCGACCGGCATGCACCACTTCGTCGCGGCCTACCCGCCGGAGACCCTCGAACCCGGTGACGTCCTGCTCACCAACGACCCCTGGCAGACCGCGGGCCAGATCAACGACATCACGGTGGCGACCCCGGTGTTCCGGGCCGGCCGGCTGGTGGCGTGGTTCGCGTCGTGCTGCCACGCGCCGGACATCGGCGGGCGGCTGGTGTCCGCCGAGGCCCACGAGGTCTTCGAAGAGGGCGTGCGCCTGCCGATCCTGAAGTTCCTCCGCGCGGGCGAGGTCAACACCGACCTGGAGCGGCTGATCCGGGCGAACGTCCGGACGCCGGAAGAGACCATCGGCGACCTGTACGCGCAGGTCACCGGCAACGAAGTCGGCGCGGCGAGCCTCCTGCGGCTGCTGGACGAGCTGGGCCTGGACAGCCTCGACGAAGTCGCCGCCGAGATCATGGACCGCTCGGAACGGGCGTTGCGCGACGCGCTGCGGGAGCTGCCCGACGGCACCTACACCAACGAGATCGCCACCGACGGCTTCGAGGACGAAGAGATCGTCCTGCGCGTCACGGCCACTGTGGACGGCGACGAGATCCACCTCGACTTCGCGGGTTCCTCGCCGCAGAGCCGCCGTGGGATCAACGTCGTCCTGAACTACACGCGGGCGTACGCGTCGTTCGCGGTCAAGGCGGCGATCTCGCCGGAGGTGCCGCACAACGCCGGGTCGTTCCGGCCGGTGCACGTCACCGCGCCGGAGGGCTCGGTGCTCAACTGCCTGCCGCCCGCCCCGGTCGCCTCCCGGCACCTGATCGGGCACTTCCTGCCGTCGCTGCTGATCGGCGCGCTGCCCGCCACCGCGATCGCGCCGAGCGCGGACGCGCTGTGGATGACCATCTGGCGCGGGCCCGGGTTCATGCTGAACGTCTTCCAGACCGGCGGGATGGGCGCCCGACCGGACAAGGACGGCCTGTCCACCACCGGCTTCCCGAGCGGCCTGCGCTCGACGCCGACCGAGGTCGTCGAAACGATGGCGCCGCTGGTCCAGCACGCGCGGGAACTGCGCGTGGACTCCGGCGGCGCCGGCCGGTTCCGCGGCGGACTCGGACAGGTGACCACGATGGGTGCACTCGGCGTGACTTCCTGGAGCGTCAACGGGAACGTCGACCGGGTGCGGGCCGCGGCGTCCGGGGTGGACGGCGGGAAGCCGGGCGCGCCCGGTCGCTTCGGCCTGTCCGGCGGGGTGGAGCTGCCCGCGAAGAGCCGGGTGGCGCTGACGCCGGAGTCCGTTGTGGACGTCACGCTGCCGGGCGGCGGCGGGTACGGGCCGCCGCACGAGCGGCCGGCGGCGGCGGTGCTCGCCGACGTCGTCGAGGGGTACGTCTCGGTGGCGGCGGCCCGCGAGGTGTACGGCGTCGAAGTGCGGTACCTCGGGGAGCCGGACGCGCTCGTCCGGCTGCCCGGGGACTACGCGGTGGACGAAGAACAGACAGCACGACTGAGAGCAGGGCAGTGAACATGGGTCGGTTGGCCGGCAAGGTTGCGGTGGTCTTCGGCGGTGCGCGGGGCATCGGCCTCGCCACGGTCAAGGAGTTCATCGCCGAAGGCGCGACGGTCTTCGCCGCCGACATCCGTGAGCCCGCGGAGGCGCTCGACGGCTACCGCCACTCCATAGTGGACGCCACCGACGAGGCCGCCGTGGCCGCGTTCGTCGACGGCGTCGTCGCCGACGCCGGTCGCATCGACGTGCTGTTCAACAACGTCGGCATCCACCTCGGGAAGTCCCTCGTGGACACCACGCTGGCGGAGTTCGACCACATCTTCGCGCTCAACGTGCGGGCTGCGTTCCTGGGCACCCGCGCCGTGCTGCCGCACATGATCGCGCAGAAGGCGGGCAGCATCATCACGACGTCGTCGAACGGCGGCGTGATGGGCCGCCCCGGCGACCCGGTGTACAACGCCACCAAGCACGCGCTGGTCGGGCTGACGAAGTCGCTCGCCGTCGCGCACGCGCACCAGGGCATCCGGGCCAACACGGTGAACCCGGGCGCGATCGACACCGACATGCTGCGCAGCACCCTGAACTCGCCGGAGGAGTTCGAAACCAAGCAGCACCAGCTGGTCGCGAGCACGCCCGCGGCGCGCGTCGGCGAGGCCTGGGAGGTGGCGAAGGCCGTGGTGTTCCTGGCGAGCGACGAGTCCCGGTTCGTCAACGGCGTCGTGCTGCCGATCGACGGCGCGAAGGCCGCGGGGGCGATGCCGGGCAACCGGTACAGCCTCGATTTCGACCTCGGCGTCAGGTAGTGCCGTGACCGTCGATGCCTCGGGGCTGGAGCGCGCGCGGCACCTGCTCGAGCGCAGCGGCACGGCCGAGCGGGTCGCCGCGATCCTGCGCCAGTACATCACCGACGGCGTCTTCGCCCCCGGTGAACGGCTGTCCGAGCCGGTGATCAGCTCGGCGCTCGGCGTCTCGCGCAACACGCTGCGCGAATCGTTCCAGCTGCTCGCCCACGAACGGCTGGCCGTGCACGAGCTGAACCGCGGCGTGTTCGTGCGCGAGCTGACCACGGAGGACATCGAGGACCTCTACGTCGTCCGCCGCGCCACCGAGTGCGGTGCCCTGCGCCGCGCGGCCGAACTGTCCACTGTGGATCTCTCGCCGGTGGAGCAGGCGCTGGCGGACGGCCGGGAAGCGGCCGGGGCCGAGGACTGGCCGTCGGTCGGCACCGCCAGCATCCACTTCCACCAGGCCCTCGCCGACCTGGCCGGCAGCGAACGCCTGTCCGCGACGATGCGGCAGGTGCTCGCCGAGACGCGGCTGTTCTTCGTGCTCAACGAGAACACGCGGGAGTTCTACGAGCCGTTCCTGGACTGCCACGAGCAGATCCTGCGCGACCTGCGCCGCGGCCGGTTCGAGGCCGCGGAGTCCGCGCTGGACCGCTACCTGCGCGACGCCGAAGCCCGGCTGCTCGAGCTCAGTGCGCGGCCACCGGGAGCGCCACGCGGAAGCCGTACGGCCGGCGGATCGTGACGAGGTGGTACCGCCCGTCGGCCTCGGCGACCCAGCTGGTCCAGGCGATGGTCCGGACCAGGGAACACGTGCGGTAGCCGGCGGCCGGACCGTCGGCGCGCGCCGGGACGGCCGGTGCCGAGGCGAGCAGCACGGCGGCCACGGCGGCGGTGGTCGACGCACGTCGGAAGCTCACCACCCCACTCAACCCCGCGGGAACCGCCGACCGGAAAGGATTCGAGCCGGTTCAAATCCGGCGTCTCCGCTGCTACCTTCGGTGGGTGTTCAAGCTGCGGGTCGACGCCGAGACAGTGGCCAGGACACGGTTTTCCCCGTCGCTGGCGGCGGAGTCCCTCGCCTGGCTGAAGCTCGCCGCCGACGCGGGACGGCACCCGGTGTTCGGCGATCCCGGCCCGCTCGCCCGCGGGGCGCTCGCCCACCCGGACGTCGCCCTGCTCCTGGACCTGCTGCCGCGCCCCGGCGAGGTCTACACGCCGGACCTGCTCACCCCGCAGCCGGGCACGGCCACCCGGCCGCGTGACCTGCTCGACGAGCAGATCGCCCGGATCGAGGCGACCACCCAGGACGAGATCGAGACCCAGGTGCTCTCCCACACGCAGGTCCACTGGACCAGACCGGTGCCGGTGACGGCCCGGCGCAGCGTCGAGGCGGGGTCGATGCCCCGGCGGCTGGCCAACGGCCTCGCCCGGTTCTGGCGGGACGCGCTGGCCGAGGACTGGGCGGGCCTGCAGGCGGTGCTCGACCGCGACATCACCCACCGCGCGCAGGCCATCGCCCGCCACGGCGTCGGCGGGGTGCTCGACAGCCTGCACCCCACCATCGGCTGGGCCGGCGACGCGATCACCGTCGTGAAGCCGTTCGACGGCGAGGCCGACGTCTCCGGCCGGGAGCTGGTCCTCGCCCCGGGCGTGCTCAGCTGGCCCGTCATCAGCATCCAGATCGACGTCCCCGGCCAGGTCGTCCTCAGCTACCCGGCGCACGGGGTCGGCACCGGCGCCGACCGGCGGCCGGGCCGGATCGCGCCGGTGGTCGGCGCGGCCCGGGCGGCGCTGCTGGCCGACCTCGAACCGCCGCGGTCGACCGCGGAGCTCGCCGCCCGGACCGGGTACAGCCCGGGCACCGTCTCCTACCACCTGAGCGCGCTGCACCGGGCGGGCCTGGTCAGCAAGGTCCGGGACGGCCGGTACGTGCTCTACCGGCGGACCGCCCAGGCCGTCGCCCTCCTCGAAGGAGCCCTCAGCAGCTGACGTTCGGCGCGATCCAGTCCGCGTACTCGTCCGCCGAACCGTCGCCGCCGTCGTCGACCGCGATGGCCAGCTGCTGCACGCCCGTGACCGGGACCGTCAGCTTCTGCGGCTGCCACCCGCGTTCGACGATCCCGGTCGCGAACAGCTCCCGGCCGTCGCCCAGCACCCGGAACGACACCGTCGCCTCCGGGCCCGACACGTCGTCGACGCCGTACTGGGTCGTGAACGACTTGCACGCCCCGCCGAGGTACAGCCGGATCACCGAAGGCGCGTGCACGCCGATCCCGCTGTTCGGCTGGTAACCGACGCCGCCGACCGCCATCGCGCGCCCGTTGGCCACGCTGCCGCGCTCCACCGGGCCGAGCCCGTTCTCCGAATACGGCCACGGCCGCGTGTGCAGGTACGTCGTCCCGCGGCCGGGCGCGGTCACCAGCGGGGCCTCGGCCGAGCCCGCCGCGGTGCGCGGGCCGAACTCGCTCGTGTAGCCGCCGCTCGCCCCGACCAGGACCTTCGCGGCCGGTGCCGCCGTCGGCCGCAGCGTGACCTCCTGCGTGACCGTGCTGCCCGGCGAGACCCGCGGGACGTCGACCTGCGCGGGCCCGTCCAGCGCCCACCCGGACGGCACGGTGATCGTGTACCGCGCGTCGGTGATCGGGGTGTCGCCGTCGTTGGTCAGCGTCACGGTGCCGGAGACCGCCTGGCCGGCCAGGAAGCCTTCGGGCAGCTCCACCCCCAGCGTCACCAGCGGCTCGGCGGGGGAGGGCTGCCCCGGCCACGCGCGCAGGAAGACCCCGGACAGCGCGGGCACGGACGCGCGCAGCGTGCCGGTGCTGGTCAGCTCGGCGCCGGTCCACAGGTTGCGCACCCGGTAGGCGGCCGCCGCCGCGACACCGGATTCCGCGAGGTCGAACGGGATCGTCCGGGCGACCGAGCCGCGGTTGAGCAGGAGCACGGCGACCGAGCCGTCGGACATCGGCTTCGCCCAGATCTCGCCGTCGCTCAGGTCGCGGACCTTGCGGCCCGGGGTGCCGGACCAGTCCTGGTCGACCGCGATCACGTCCCGGTTGGCGATCGTGTCCAGCGGGAACGACTCGTTCGGCATCAGCGGCGCGTTCAGCAGCGCCCACAGCGAGAACTGGGCCCGCCGCACGGGCAGGTCGAGGAAGCTGAAGTTGAGGTACCCGGGGTCGCTCCAGCCGCCGGGGCCGGTGAGCCCCGCGAGGGCGGGCTGCTTGTCCACCTCGGGCATCGCGGCCGCGAAGTTGTCCGGGAGGTCGCCGGCGAGCTGCCACGTGTGCGCCCCCGCACCGGGCGCCCACTCCCACTGGCGGTAGTTCGCCGAGAAGGTGTCGATCATGGCGAGCAGGATCGGCCGCCCGGTGCGCTTGAGCGCGTCGCTCATCTTCTTGGTGGCCGCCGCGACGCCGTTCTCGCCGCCGCACGTGTCGTACTCGAGGTAGTCGACACCCCAGTCCGCGAACGTTTGCGCGTCCAGTTCTTCGTGGTCGCGCGAGCCGGGCATCGCGCTGCCGCAGACGAGCGCGCCGGTGCCGCTGTGCAGCCCGAACTTCAGGCCGTTGGCGTGCACGTAGGCGATGAGCCCCGGCAGGTCCGGGTACTTGGCCGGGTCCGGCTGCAGCCTCCCGTCCGCCGCGCGGGTCTTGGCCGCCCAGCACCCCGCGATGTTGACGTAGGTGTAGCCCGCGTCCTTCAGCCCGCTGGTGACCAGCGTGTCGACCGCCGCGCGGACCTTGGCGTCGTCGATCCGCGGGCACTGGTTCCAGCCGCGGGACCAGGAGATGCCCATCGGCGGCTTCGCGGCGACGACCGGCTCGTCGGCGGCCGCCGGTGCGGCGATCGCCGTGCCGGAGGTGAGGAGCGTGAGCAGCAGGACCCCGAACCGTCGCATGGTTCCCTCCCCGGGACTGCGGACAAGATCTCCAGGGTGGCGCGGGGAACGAACCGGGCATGAGGGGAGAAATGCCCGCCTCCGGATGGCGGCTACCCGGGCCCGCCGGAGGCCCGGGGTAGAAAGGGGGACCAGACGCCGAGCCACCCGAGGAGCCGTCGATGCCCCCTGATGTGCGCCCGCTGGACGGGATCAAGGTCGTCGACCTCTCCCGCATCCTCGCCGGGCCGTACTGCACGCAGTACCTCGGCGAGATGGGCGCGGAGGTGGTGAAGGTCGAGCCGCCGGGCCACGGCGACGACACCCGCGGCTGGGGGCCGCCGTTCGTCGGCGACGAGGCCGTCTACTACCTGGCGGCGAACCGGAACAAGCGCGGGATCGTGCTCGACCTCAAGAGCGACCGCGGCCGGGAGGCCTTGCGGCGGCTGGTCGCGGACGCCGACGTGCTGGTCGAGAACTTCCGGCCGGGCACGCTCGAGAAGTGGGGCGTCGGGTACGACGCGCTGTCTTCGCTGAACCCGCGGCTGATCCACGTGTCGATCACCGGGTTCGGGCAGACCGGCCCGTACCGCGACCGCGCGGGCTACGACCTGGTGGCGCAGGCCCTGGGCGGCGTGATGTCGCTGACCGGCGAGCCGGACGGCGCGCCGGCGAAGGTCGGGCTGCCGGTGGCCGACCTGAACGCGGGGACGTGGGCGATCATCGGCGTGCTGATGGCGCTGCAGGCCCGGCACACGACCGGCCGCGGCCAGTACCTCGACGTGTCGCTTTTGGACAGTCAGCTGGCCTGGCACGTGTACGCGGCGGGAGCGGTGTTCTACGACGCGCCACGCCCGCGCCGGATGGGCTCGGCGCACCCCAGCATCGTCCCGTACCAGGGCTACCACGTCGCCGACGGCTGGCTGATCATCGCGGTCGGGAGCGAGAAGCTGTGGCACGCCTTCTGCGGGGTGCTCGGGCTCGACATCGCCGCCGACCCGCGGTTCTCGTCGAACGCTCTTCGCTCGGCCCACCGCTCGTCGTTGAACGAGCTCTTGGAGCCGGTGCTCCTGACGCGTACGGCGGCGGAGTGGATGAAGGCGTTCGACGCGGCGGGCATCCCGGCGGCCCCGATCAACGAGATCGACGACGTCTACGCGGACCCGTGGGCCGAGGCGCGCGAGCAGGTGGTGCGGCTGCCGCACCCGACGGTGGGGACGTACGTGGGCACGGGCTTCCCGGTGAAGGCGTCGGACACCCCGACCCGGCCGACGTCCGCTCCGCCGACCCTGGGGCAGCACACCGCGGAGGTGCTGGCCGAGCTGGGGTACTCGGCCGAGGAGATCGCGGAGTTCCTGGACTGATGGTAGGGATGGGGGCAGGACTGAGGAGGACCGATGGCAGCACAGCACGCCCTGTGGCACCCGTTCGCCGACATGGGCGCGGTCGACGGCGACCGGATGGTCATCACCCGAGGCGAGGGCTCGTACGTCTGGGACGAGGCGGGCCGCCGGTACTTCGACGCGACGGCGTCGCTCTGGTACGCGAACTTCGGCCACGGCCGTCCCGAGATCACCGAAGCGGTCTCCCGCCAGCTGGGGGCGCTCGACTCGTGGAACCTGTTCGGCTACAACGCGAACCGCCCGGCGATCGAGCTGGCGGACCGGGTCGCGGCCTTGGCGCCGGAGCCGGGGTCGAAGGTGTTCTTCGGCTCGGGCGGCGGCGACGTCGTCGACACGGCGGTGAAGCTGGCCCGGGCGTACTTCGCGCAGACCGGACGGCCGGAGAAGGTCCACGTGATCGGCCGGGCGCAGGGCTACCACGGAACCCACGGTTTCGGCACGGCGGTGGGCGGCATCCCGGCGAACGCGGCGGGAGTGGGCCCGCAGCCACCTTCGTTTTCCCACGTCGCGTACGACGACGCGTCGGCGCTGGAGGCGGAGATCGCGCGCGTGGGTGCGTCACGGGTGGCGGCGTTCTTCTGCGAGCCGGTGATCGGCGCGGGCGGCGTCCTGCTGCCGCCGGAGGGGTACGTCGAGGAGGTGGCGGCGATCTGCCGCCGGCACGAGGTGCTGTTCGTGGCGGACTGCGTGATCGCGGCCTGGGGCAGGCTGGGCACGTGGTTCGGGGTAGACCGCTGGCCGGTGCGCCCGGACATGATCACGACGGCGAAGGGCATCACGGGCGGGACGATCCCGCTGGGAGCGCTGGTGGTGGCGCCGGAGGTGGCTGCACCGTTCTTCACGGGCAAGCCGGGGGCCCCGATCTTCCGCCACGGCCCGACGTACGCGGGCCACCCGGTGGCGTGCGCGGCGGGCTTGGCGACGCTGGACATCTACGAGCGCGAGGGCTTGATCCCCCGAGGACGCGAGCTGGAGAAGCCCCTGGCGGAGGCGGTATCGGGGGCAGCGGGACACGCCCTGGTCGCCGAGGTCCGGGCCGGCCTGGGTTTCCTGGCGGCGGTGGAGCTGAGCGCGGAGGTCCTCGACGCCGACCCGGGAGCCCCGGTGAAGCTGCAGAAGGCATGCCGCGACGAGGGCGTGATCGTGCGCAACCTGGGCAGGGGAGTGGCGGTATCGCCACCACTGGTGGCGGCGGAGCCGGAGTTCGACTTGCTGGCGGCGGCCCTGCCGAAGGCCTTGGACCGCTTGGCGGCGCAGGTGTGAGAGAGGGGGCTCTTTCCTGCCCTCCGACGGCAGGAAAGAGCCCCCGCCAAGCCGACGGCACCCCCAGTCCGCCGCCGCCCCAGCCTGATTTCGGCTTCGGCCCACTGGTCTGAGCCCCGGTCCGGCCGCCGGCCAAGCCCCCGGCCCCGCCAACCGACCTAACCTCATCCCGGCCCCCGGCCCCCGGCCCCCGGCCCCCGGCCCCCGGCCCCCGGCCCCCCTCACCTCACGAAATACAAAACTCGTTCCCCTCCGGATCAGCCATCGTCACCCAGCTGTGCGGCCCCTGCCGTCCCCGCCACAGGAACTCCGCACCCCGCGCCTTCAGCTTCTCCAGCGTCGCCTCGACGTTGTCCGCGCCCACCCACACATCCAGGTGGACCCGGTTCTTCACCGTCTTGGCCTCCGGAACCTCCTGGAAAAGAATCCGCCGCGGCGGGCCCTCCGGTGGCGAGTCCGGATGCCGGATCCCCGCTCCCGCCTTCCACACCAGCGATCCTCGGTAGGTCCGGGTTTCCGACTCCGTCGCGTACCCCTTCGCGATCATCTCGCGGACGAAGTCCTCGTCCGTCGGCTCCACGGACCAGCCGAGCGTCTCGGCCCACCAGTCGGCGAGCACGTGCGGGTCGGCCGAATCCACCACTACCTGGAAGTCATGCGCCATACCGGCACATTAACGACCGAGTCCGACATTTTCCGGAGCATCGGGTCCTCGGGGACCACGGTGAAGCGCCACTTGTCCACGCCGCCGCCCATGATTTCGGCGTACCGGCGGGCTCCGTCGGCGTTGGCGAACCGGACCTGCTGCCCGTTCGTCAGGTGGGTGATCTTGACCGCCACGACTACCTCCCGAGTATGTGGGCCGGCCCGCGGAGCTTCCCCCTCCGGGACCGGCAGGGCACAGTAGAACACATGTTCGACCGACCGCGCCAGTCTCTCCCCCAACTAGGGGAGCGAAGAAAGAAACCGCAGGTCAGAGTGGTCGGATCAGGGCGACCCGCGGCCAGGCATCCAGGCCGCGGGCGATCTCCGAACGGCGGATCGAGCGCAGGCCGTCGCCGATTTCCGCGTCCGGGATGACGCGGAACCGCAGCCGTTCGTAGTACGGCGCGTTCCACGGCACGTTTTCGAACGTCGTCAACGTCAGCGCCGTCATCCCCCGGGACCGGGCCCACTCGGCGAGCGTCTCGATCAGCGCGCGCCCGATTCCCCGCCGCGCGTGCGACGGCCGGACCGACACCTGCTCGATGTGCGCGTGCCCGTCGACGACGTCCGCGACCAGGTAGGCCACCGGCCGGTCGCCGTCGTCGACGCCCACCCACGCGCGGCCTGCCGACTGGTACTCCGCCAGCTTTGCCACCGATCCCGGGTCGTCGTCGGCGATCGCGGCCATGCCGACCTCGCGGAACAGGGCGCCGGCCTCGACTTCGACGTCGATGAGCGCGGGCAGGTCCTCGGGGCGCGCGAGCCGGATCACCCGGCCGGTTCTACGCGCCCGGGCGGGAAACTCACAGCGAATAAGACGAGATCGCCCGCTGGATGCGGATCGCGTACTCCTGCAGCGAGCTGATCGCCCTCTGCCGGGCCTCTTCGGTGATCCGGGCGGCCGGGCCGGCCAGGCTCAGCACCGTGGGCCGCCTGCCGATCGTCTGCACCGGCACCGAACACGCCCAGACGCCTTCGTCGAGCTCGCCGGAGCTGACCGCGTACCGGTTCTCCAGCGCCCACTTCAGCTCGTCGCGCACCGCGGGGCCGCGGCGTTCGACGATCGACGCCCAGCGCCGGTCGCGTTCGATCTCCGGCAGCAGCGCGAGCAGCATCTTGCCGGAAGCGCCGACGCCGAGCGGCAGCGAATGCCCCGGCTCGAACGTGAACCGCATGGCGCGGTCGCACTCGACGCGGTCCGCGCACACCGCGGAGTCGCCGAACCGCTGGAACAGCATCACCGTCTCGCCGAGCTCCCGCGCGGCTTCCTCCATCGACGGCCGCGCCAGCCGGACCATGTCGTTGGCCAGCTGCGCGGCCCGCGCCAGCGGCATCACCTGGCTGGTCAGGTGGTAGTGCCCGGCCCGGCCCTCCTCGAGTAGCTGCAGCTCCTTGAGGAGGGCCACGTACCGGTAGGTCGTCGCCACCGGGGTGCCGATCGTCGCGGCCAGCTCGGCGACGCTCGCCTCCCACCGGCGCTCCGAAAAGGCCAGCAGCAGCTGGAGGACCTTGCGGGAACTGCTGGCACCCGGGGTGCGTCGCGGCGAAGTGGTGGCGGAACCGTCGGCGGTGCTGACGGCAGGCGTCATCGTGACCCTCTCGGTGAGACAAAAACTACCTTCGCTATCACACGGGGTGAATAAATTAGCACGTAGTGTGAAAGGAAGGCCAGCAAAGTCCCGGAAAAGGAGCACCGCCGTCGGAATCGGCTCACATCGTGAGGAACTCGCCCGGTTTCGTCACCACGGGTGACTCGACGTAGAGCCCGCGGTACTCGTCCTGGATCCCGGAGTTGTGCACCTGCAGCGCCAGCGGCCCGACGCGCCCGGCGGTCTTGTCGGTGAACTGCAGCACTTCGACGCCCTTGCAGGTGATCGCCGAGCCGGTGAGCGGGCAGCAGGCCATCCGCGCGACGCCGGTGGCGGCGTCGCCGATCAGCTCGCACTGGGCCCACTTCTTGATGTCGATCGTGGTGTGCGGCAGCTGCTTGAACAGTTTCCCGCCGCCGTCGTTGTGGCCCGGCCGGTAGTCCCAGTGCCCGCCGTTCGGCGGCTGGAACTGGATGGCGCTCAGCGCGTCGCGGATCGGGTCGGTGGTGCCCCAGATCAGCACGGTCGGTTTGTGGTTGCCCTTGACCTGCCGGACATTGAATATCCACCGAAACGTGCCGACCTGCTGTTTGTTGTAGTACAACCAGCCGCGCGCGGTGCCATTGCCGTGGATGACGCCGTTTTTCGCCGACCAGAGACCCGCTTTCGACGACGTCCACGTGCCGAGGTCCGTGCCGTCGAACATCGAGACCAGATTCGGGTCGCCGTAAGGGTTTTCCGCGGCGGCCGCGACCGGCGCCGCCGCCGAGGCCACGAAGATCGCCGTGGCCAGCACACCGAAGAGCTTCCGGAACATCCTGCCGTCCTCTCGTGAGTGCGAATCGAGGGTTCGGACGGCGGATTTCACGTTAGGAGCGGCGCGGGTGGGGCGTCAACCGCGGTCCCGGTCACCGGTGAGGAACGGCGTCAGCAGACCCGGCAGGGCGCGGTCGGCGAGGGTCAGCCCGTCGGCCTCGCCGACGTCGAGCACGTGGTACTTGCCCTTGCCCGCGGCGACCGGCGCGATCAGCGTGACCAGCCCGGCCCGGCGCTGGAAGAACGAACGCTCCAGGACGATCCCGGTCATCCCGTCGCAGCGGACCGCCGCCGTGCCGCGGTCCAGCGAGCCCGACCGCGTCACCAGGTACCGGCCGGTGAGCGCGTGGCCGAGGCCGCGGTAGCGGTCCCAGCCGACCAGCGCGGCGAACGGCACCAGCACGAGCGCGACCTGCCACGGCCAGTCCGGCAGCGCGCCGAGCCACGCCAGGCCGTAGAGCGCCGCGGCGAGCAGCAGCACGCCGAGGACGGCCCGGGAGAGCCGCCGGTACAGCGCCCGGCGGGGGTGGCGCACCAGCGGCGTCGCGACCGGGTCCTCGCCCAGCACTTCGGCGACGACTTCGTGGGCGCGAGCCAGCGGCGCCGGCGGCAGCAGCAGGCCGCCGCCCTTGTCCGCGCTCTTGCCCTCCCGCAGGCCGGCGGCGATCGCGACGCAGCGGGCGCCGCCGGCCAGCCGCAGCGGCAGCGGCTCGCGGATTTCGGCGCCCCGCAGGCGATCCTCCTCGATCGACACCGACCGCGTGGTGATCAGCCCGCGCCGGACGTGCAGCGTGCCGGCGGGCTCGCGGGTGAGCCGGAAGTTCCAGAACGACAGCACGTACCCGCCGACCGACAGCAGCGAGACGAGCACCAGCAGCCCGGCGGCGGCGAGCACCAGGCTCAGCCACACCGGGGTGTCGGCGAAGTGCCCGACGACCGCCTGGACCAGCGAAAACTGGATCGGGTCGAAGTGCAGTTCGTGCGCGAAGTGGTAGACGGTACCGATCGCCGCGCCGACCACGGCCAGCCCCGACAGCGTGAAGGGCGCGTACCGCAGCCACCGCTTGTCGACCGCGGCGATCAGCTGCTCCGGCGGCGCGGCGGCGGCAGCGCCGGCAGCGTCGATGTCGGAGACGGCTTCGGCCTTGCGGTGCAACAGGAGCGTCCGCAGCCGCTGGGCCTCGGCGATGGTGACGGCGTCGAGGACGAGCTCGTCCTTGCCCGGCCCCTTCCCGTGCGAGTGCCGTCCGGTGCCGATCCGCGCCGCGGCCAGCGAGAACAGCCGGTGCTTCGGCTCGGAGGTGACGTCGACCGTGCGGATCCGGTCGCGCGGGACGGCCCGGTGCTTGCGCTGCAGCAGCCCGGTGCGCCACTCGACCTGCGACTCGGTGATCCGGTAGCGCGAGGTCAGCACGTGCGAGACGCCGGTGAACACGGCGATCGCGGTGAACACCAGGCCGATCCACTGCCACGGTTCGCCGTGGCCGAACAGCAGCGCGCCCGCCAGCACCGGCAGCGACTTCACCAGGTCCAGCACCGGCCGGATGAGCAGCATGCGCCGGTCGAGGTGGTGCCACGGCGCGTCCTGCGTGCCCTCGGCGGGCGCGGTCACGACCGTCTCGGCTGTGCTTTCGGCCGCCTCCGCGGGAAAGAGTGCGTCGGCGGGGCTCACGTCGCGTCCCCGCGCACGGCTTGGGTCGTCTTCGTGAGCTCGTCGGCCAGCGCGAGCGCGCGATCGTGCGCCAGGCCCGAGATCCGCAGCGGACCGGCCGCGGACGCCGTCGTCACGGTGATCTTCGCCAGCTTGAACAGCTGCTCGAACGGGTCGCGCTCGATGTCGACGGTCTGGATCCGCGAGACCGGGGCGATCCGCCACTCCTGCTTCAGCCAGCCGGACTGCGTGTAGACGGCCTCGTCGGTGACCTCCCAGCGGTGCACCCGGTAGCGCCACTGGGGCATCACGATCAGGTGCAGCGGGCCGAGCACGCAGGAGAGCACCAGCGTCACGGTCAGGAACGACGGCGCGTCGTCGCTGGTCACCACGATGACCGTTTGCACGCCGATCAGGATGATCCACAGGAACGAGGCGGTCACCGCCCAGTAGCCGATGGCCCGGCGGCTGACCCGGTGCGCCGGGGGCCGCAGCTGCAGCGCCGTGTTCGTGGTGTGTTCGCTCACGGCTCAAGCGTGCCCGATCAGGGCCTTGCGTGCCCACGACACTTGTCACGATGGTGATCCGAACCGGCCTCGAACGCGGGGCGTTACGATCGGCGACACCGTCGGCGGAATGGAATCCCACTCGGGGTGTGTTGTGCTTGACGGATAGCTGTATGGAGAGCAGGAGGAT
Organism: Amycolatopsis sp. NPDC004747; assembly: GCF_053601335.1. Taxonomy (NCBI): domain Bacteria; kingdom Bacillati; phylum Actinomycetota; class Actinomycetes; order Pseudonocardiales; family Pseudonocardiaceae; genus Amycolatopsis; species Amycolatopsis sp. NPDC004747. The sequence continues at coordinate 193,697 of NZ_JBSGBQ010000005.1, forward strand.
CCGGTGGGACTCGATCCCGACGACCTGTACGAGGTGGACTCGGACGTCCCCGACCTGACCGGTGCGGTGCTGCTGCACCACTTCGAAGGGTTCATGGACGCCGGCTCGGCGGGTCGCCTGCTGGCCGAGCACCTGCTCGGCGGCGAGCACCGCGTGGTCGCCCGCTTCGACGTCGACCGGCTCATCGACTACCGCTCGCGGCGGCCGACGATGACCTACGCGGTCGACCACTGGGAGGACTACGACGCGCCCGAGCTGGTGGTGCACCTGCTGCACGACACCGACGGCACGCCGTTCCTGATGCTGTCCGGCCCGGAGCCGGACCACGACTGGGAGCGGTTCTGCGCGGCGGTCCGGAACCTGGTCGAGCGGTGGGGCGTCCGGCTGACGGCCGGCTTCCACGGCATCCCGATGGGGGCACCGCACACCCGCCCGCTCGGCGTCACCGCGCACGCCACCCGCAAGGACCTGGTCGGCGACAACCAGCCGCTGCCGAACCGGCTGCAGGTGCCGGGCAGCCTCGCCGCGCTGCTGGAGTACCGGCTCGGCGAGTGGGGCCACGACGCCATGGGCTTCGCGGCGCACGTGCCGCACTACCTCGCCCAGTCGACGTACCCGGCGGCCTCGCTGATCGTGCTCGACGCGCTGAGCCGGGCGAGCGGGCTGAGCCTGCCCGAGGGCGAACTGCGCGCGGCCGCCGACCTGGCCGACGCCGAGATCAACCGCCAGGTCGCGGAGTCCGACGAGATCGCCGACGTCGTCCGCGCCCTGGAGCGGCAGTACGACACGTTCGTCGAGGCGTCCGACCGCGGCAGCCTCCTGGCGGAGTCGGTCGAGCACATGCCGACGGCGGAGGAGCTCGGCAACCAGTTCGAGCGGTTCCTGGCGGAGCAGAACGGCGGCGACGGACCCGAGCGCGGGTGACGCGCTACGACGAGATCGGCGTCGGCTACGCGCTGGGCAGGCGGACCGACCCGCGCTGGCTCGCGCCGGTGCTGTCCGCACTGGGTTCCGCGGCTTCGGTGCTGGACGTCGGCTCCGGGACGGGCTCCTACGAGCCGCCGGGGCGGCAGGTCGTCGCGGTCGAGCCGTCGGCGGAGATGATCCGGCAGCGGGCACCCGGGGCCGCGCCGGTCGTGCGGGCGGTCGCGGAGGCCCTGCCGTTCGCCTCGGGCACGTTCGACGCCGCACTGGCGGTGCTGACGGTGCACCACTGGCCCGGCTGGCGCGCCGGCCTCGCCGAGCTGCGCCGGGTGGCGTCCCGCCAGGTCGTCCTGGCGTACGACACGGCCCTGCACAACGACTTCTGGTTCGTGCGGGAGTACGTGCCGGAAGTGGCCGAGCTGGAGCGGTCACGCCCTTCGGCGCCGGAGATCGCGGAGTATCTCGGCGCTTCTTCGGTGCTGCCGCTGCCGGTGCCGTGGGATTTCACGGACGGGGTGTTCCCGGCGTACTGGCGCCGCCCGGAGGCCTACCTCGACCCGGCGGTCCGGCGGTCGTGTTCGGCGCTGGCCCAGACGTCCCCGGCGGCGGTTTCGCGGGGGATCGCGCGGCTGCGTGCGGATCTGGCTTCGGGGCGGTGGCGGGAGGCGCACGCGGAGCTGCTGGATCTGCCGGAGTGGGATGCGGGGTTCCGGCTCATCGTGGCCTAGGTTTCACCACTCGCCGCGCGCGAGCTTCCCGACGGCTTCGGCGGTCTCCCGGAACCCGTCGGCGCCCAGTACCGCGCGCAGCCGGGCGTTGAACTCTTCGATCACCGGGCCGACGCGAGCCAGCGCTTGCTCGCCGGCCGCTGTCAGGTGCAAGACCACGGCCCGGTGTTCATTGGGGTGCGGATCCTTGGCGACCAGGGCCGCCTCGACGAGCCGGGCCACCATGGCGGTCACCGCCGATTCGCGCTGGCCGAGCTGCTCGGCCAGCTCCCGCTGCGTCAAGCCCCCTTCGCGGACGGCGAAGAGCACGCCGAGCTGGGCCGTGGTGATGCCGGCCGCGGCGAGGCAGCGGCGGTCGGCTGCCACGCGCAACCGGTGGGCGGCCTGCTGGAGGAGGAAGAACAGCCGCTGATCGGGTTCGGGCACGCCCCGATCTTGACAGCCGCGGCGAGACCGCGCCATCCTGACTTCACTAGTGAAGTGAGGGGTCATGCTCGATTTCGCAACAGCGCGGGCAGGTCTGGCGAGCCAGCCGTTCAGCCGGCTCCTCGGCGCCCGGCTGACCGAGTTCGGCGACGGCGCGGCCACGCTCGAGCTGGACATCCGCGAAGAACTCCAGCAACAGAACGGCTACCTCCACGGCGGTGTCCTCGCCTACGCCGCCGACAACGCGCTGACGTTCGCCGCGGGCACGGTCCTCGGGCCGCACCTCCTCACGGCCGGTTTCACGATCGACTACCTCCGGCCGGCGGTCGGCGCGGTCCTGCGCGCCCGGGCCGTCGTCGTGCAGGCCGGGCGGTCGCGGGCCACCTGCCGGTGTGAGGTGTACACAGTGGACGGAGGGCGGGAGCCGGTGCTGTGCGCGGCCGCGCAGGGGAGTGCGCGCGTGAAACCCTAGCCGTGGCAACCTTCTTCGTTCAGCGGTCCGAACGAAGGCAGCACCAGCCCGCACAGGTAGCCGTCGATCCACCGGCCCGTCCCGGCGAGGTTCGTCCCCAGCCGCACGAACGGGGCGAACCCCCGGATCCCCGCCGCCAGTGCGTCCTGGTTGCGCTGCAGCATCGACGTCAGCTGGTCCAGCTGGGAAAGCAGCGGCCCGATCCGGGACTCGCCGATCAGCCCGGACAGCTCCGAAGACAACCGCCGGGAGCCGTCGAGGAGCGTGGTGATCGCCGTCTCGCGGTTCGTCACCTCGGCCAGCAGCTCGTTGCCGTCGTCGAGGAGCCGCCGCACCTGCGCGTCGCGGTCGGCCAGCGTCTGCGAAACCACCCGCGTGTTGCCCAGCAGTGCCGCGAGCCGGCTGTCGCGTGAGGCGAGCGAGTCCGACAGCCGCGACAGCCCGGTGAGCGCGGCCCGGACGCTCTGCGGCGTGTTCGCCAGCGTCGCCGAGAGGGTGTCGAAGCTTCGAGCCAGCCGCGCGGTGTCGATTCGGTCCACTGTGGACGACAGGTCGCCGAACGCCGTGAGGATGTCGTACGGCACCGTCGTGCGGGACCGCGGGATGGGCCGCCCCGGGTCGAGCGTGCCCTCGCCCTGCGGGTCGAGGGCGAGGTACTTCTGGCCCAGCACCGTCTTCAGCCGGATCGCCGCGCCCGTCGCGTCGCCCAGCCAGGCTCCCTTGACCTGGAACGAAACCAGCACGTGGTCGCCGCGCAGCCGCACCTCCGACACGCGGCCGACCTCGACGCCGGCGACGCGGACGTCGTTGCCGGCGCCCAGCCCGGCCGCTTCGCTGAACTCGGCCGCGTACGTCGTCCCGTCGCCGATCACCGGCAGCGAACGCACGTTCAGCGCCGTCACCACGCCCAGGGCCAGCACGGTCAGGCCGGCGAGGGCGGTCCTGACCGGAGCCCGAGGCGTTGACATGGCGTCAAGAGTGACCCACCTCACGCCGGGTTGCCAGCCGAGTCCCCCGATGAGAGGAATCGGGATATTCACGGTATTCGAGCGCGTTCGCCGCCCGGTCGGTCATCCAGACGAAGATGCCGCCGAACAGCCGGGTGCTGATCATCTTGTACGCGCGGTTGCGGCTGCGGATCTTCGCGGCCGTGCGCGGCGCGAGGAAGCTGCCGGAGCCCTTGCCGTTCTTCTGCCCGACCGCGGCCGGTTTGCGCAGCCGCTGCTCGTACTTCGCGAACGCCGTCACGTGGTCGCCGCCGGCCGCCGCGAGCTCACCGGCCAGCACCTGGGCGCCCATCATCGCGAGCCCGGTGCCGGACCCGCCCGGCCCGGCGCACCAGGCGGCGTCGCCCAGCAGCACGACCCGGCCCTTCGACCAGCGGTCGAGGTGGATCTGGCTGATCGAATCGACGTAGAGGTCGTCGGCCGCGGGCAGCGCTTCGAGCAGCTTCGGCGTCTCCCAGCCGGTGCCGGCGAACAGCTGCGCGACCAGGGCCCGCTGTTCGCCGGGAGTGCGGCGGTGGAATTCGACGCCGTCGGCGGCGAACACCAGCCCGACGTGCAGCCGGTCCGGCAGCCGGTGGCTGCCGACCATCAGGCCGCGCCCGGGCTCGTTGTACATGATGCTGGTGTGGTCGAGCCCGAGGTGGTTGGGCGCGGTGTAGCCGGCGATGCCGAAGCCGAGGTCGCGCCGGAAGTCCCGCTCCGGCCCGAAGGCGGCGGCCCGCACCCCGGAGTGCACGCCGTCGGCCCCGACGACCAGGTCGAACCGGCGCGGAGCGCCGTGGCGGAAGGTCACCTCGACGCTGTCCGCGGTCTCGGTGAGGCTGGTGACGCGGTCGCCGAAGACGTATTCGGTGTGGTCCGCGGTGTGCTCGTACAGGATCCGCGCGAGGTCGCCGCGCAGGATCTCGACCTCGCCGCTCCACGCGGCACCGGGCACGGTCAGCGCGGGACGGCCGTCGAGGCCGAGCACGGTCTGGTCGCCCATCGCCGTCTCGTACCGGCGGATTTCGTCGAGCACGCCCATCGCGGCCAGCAGTTTCACCTGCTCACCGCGGAAGTCGACGGCCTGGCCGCCGGGCCGCACGCCGGGTGCGGACTCGACGACGGTCACGCGGTAGCCGGCGCGGTGCAGCCAGTGGGCCGCGGACGGGCCGGCGATGCCCGCCCCGGAAACGAGCACGGTCCTGTCGGTCATCGGAGGGTTCCTCTCGGGTCGGTGGATGCCGACGCCGAGACTGCGGGCGACCGCTTACCGTTTCCGCACGGTTCGCTGACGGCTCGGCCGGTGCGGCGCAGTTGCAGTCGCTAACATGGCCCGGGTGGACCGCGCCGCCGGAGGCCGGATCCAGGAGGACGGCGAGGGCGTCGTCGAGGCACGCATCCTGGATGCCGCTGCACACCTGATCGCCGAAGAGGGCTTCGGCAGGTTGAAGATCGGCGGCGTCTGCGCCCGTTCGGGCTACGCGCGGTCGGTCGTCTTCCAGCACTTCGGCGACAAGGACGGGCTCGGGCGGCGGCTCGTCGAGCACGCCGTCGAGGCGTTCACCGACGCCTACAGCGAGGCCGTCGCGGCCCGCACCGGGTCGGCGAACGCGACGCCGATGGACATGCTGCGCGCGCTGCTGGACATCATCTTCGAGCTGATCCGCACGATGCCGACGCTCAACCAGGCTTTTCTGGCCCTGTGGGGCGACGCGGCGGCGGAGTACTCGGCGCTGCGCGGCGCGCTGACGGAGGCCGACCGCCGGTTCCGGTTCGCCATCGCGCAAACCGTGGCCAGCGGGGTCGCGGACGGGTCCATCACCGGTGTCCGCGACCCCGATTCCTACGCTTCGGCGCTGCTGGCGCAGCTGCGCGGGATCTCGATGCAGGCCCTGATCGACCCCGACGGCGTCGACCTTCGCGGGCTTCGCGCCGAGCTCGAGCGCGGTGTCGACCGGCTGTCTTCGAGCTTCCGCGGCACGCTCTAAAGGGCGTACACGATGCTCCGCAGCACGATCACGCCGATGAAGACCAGCGTGAAGGCCAGATCGAGCGACAGCCCGCCGATCCGCACTGGCCGCACGACCCGCCGGACGGGCCCGATCACCGGCTCGGTCGCGGCGTAGGCCAGCCCGCGGGCGCGCCGCGCCCACGGTGGGGTGTTCGCCACAACCGCGACCCAGTCCAGCACCATCCGCGCGATCAGCACGAGCAGGTAGAGGCTCAGCAGGAAGCCGAGCAGCGTCCCTAGTGCACCCATGGTCCCTCCGTTTCCGCTACCCGGTGAACGCACGGGCGGCGCGGAGAGTGCCAGATCTGTCCGGTTCACAGCATTTCAACAGGATCGAGCGCGGCTCTTTCCGCCTCCGATCAGCCGAAGGTGAGCACCAGCCGGCCGTCGGAGGCGAACGACCACTTCACCGGGCCGGCGTACGACGAGCAGCGCGACCCGTTCCTGCCGGTCCAGAACTGGTCCGAGCTGTCGACGCTGCCGGCGGTCTTGTCGTTGGAGCCGCCACCGGCGAACCGGCACGAGGTGTCGTTGCGGAACACCGAAGTCCCGGTGTCGAAGGAGAAGTTGCGTTCGGCGTTGTCGATGCCGACGTTGTCCGCGACGGACATCGACCCGGGGTTGCTGTTGTAGGTGAACCCGTGGTGCCCGTTGCGGTAGGCGACGTTCCGCCGGACGACGTGGTTGACGGCGATCTTGTCACCGCCGAGCTTGTAGCCGTTGCGGTCGCCGTTCTCGTTGACGGTGCCGTCGCTGAGGGTGCCGTTGGCGTAGGCGAGGGAGTCCTCGATGGTGACCGGGCCGATCGGGCCGGTGTCGGTCTTGGTGTAGAGGTCCCAGCCGTCGTCGATGTTGTGGTGGGAGACGTCGTACCGGAAGACGTTCCCGGGGCCGGCGGTGAGTTTCGCGGCGAACCCGTCGGCATCCTCGCCGTCGGAGTCGGCGTTGTCGTGCGATTCCGAGCTGACGACGAGGTTGTTCGACGGCCACTGGTCCTTCGGCGTGCCGGAAGCGATCCGCGAGATCTGCAGCCCGGAATCCCGGTTGAACCGCGTGACAACCCGTTCGATGACGTTGTTGCTCCCGCCGACGAAGATCCCGTTGTCCCCGGCCCGTTCGACGACGAGGCCGGCCACGCGCCAGTAGGAGCCGTTGACGGCGAGACCACGGTTGGCCGGGTCTTCTTTCATGGCGGAGAAGTTGAGCACGGGCGTCTCGCCGGGGTAGGCGGCGAGCGTCTTGCGCGCGCTGGAGGTACCGCTGTTGCCGGGCGCGATGGTGACGGTCTGGGCGTAGGAGTAGGTGCCGCCGCGCAGCGAAATGGTGCCACCGGACCCGATCCGCGTGAGCGCGGCGGTCAGGGTGGTCGGGTCGGCTTGCGTACCGGCGGCGGAATCCTTCCCGTTGGGCGCAACGTACAGGGTGTCGGCCGCGGCGGCGGCCGGTGGTGCCAGTGCGGCCACCGTGACCAGGGCGGCCGTTGCTGTAAGCGCTTTCTTGACGCTTCCGGACGAACTCATGCGCGCCTCCTTGCGGGCAAGAACGTGTCGGACAGCCGGATCCGAGAGCGCTCCCGTAGAGCGGGTCTCCGGTGAGCCGACGGTAGCACCGCGTAGCGGGTGCCCGAGTGGGCCAAGCGGGTCGTCTGCACTGAAAACGCTTTCAGTGGCGGGGTTTCCGCTCAGCCGAGGGTCTGCAGGAGCTGCTCGACCAGCCGGCGTTCGAGTGCCGGATCGGCGGCGACCGCGCGGCGGAACGAGCGGGAGGCCACGAACGACATCAGCGACCACGCGAAGGCTTCCGCGTCCAGGTCCGCGGCCAGCTCACCCGCCTCCTGCGCGCGGTGCAGCAGGCCGGTGAAGCCGCGGGCCAGGCGCCGGACGGCGGCCGCGGCCGCTTCCCGGACGCGGGGATCGGCGTCGGAAGCCGTGCCCTCGGAGAAGAGCACGCCGAGCGAGCCGGGCGCGTGCAGCGCGTCGAGGTGCTCCGGGGACAGCAGCGCCCGCAGGACGTCCGCGACCGGCCGGCCGGCGAACGAAGCCAGCAGCTCCTCGGCGGTGTCGGACGCACGCTCGATCACGGCGGCGAACAAGCCTGCCTTCGAGCCGAAGTTCTGGAACACGACCGGCTCGCTGACGCCGACCCGGGCGGCGATCTCGGCGGCTTTCGCGCGCTGGTAGCCGCACTCGGCGAAGACGGCGGTCGCGGCCGTCAAGATCGTCTCGCGGCGCTGCTCGGCGGTCAGGCGGGTCCGGCTGGTCACCCGCTCATCGTAACGGCCTTGCCAGCCGTACTTAGTCGCAGCTAAGTTGTCGGCATAACTTAGTCATCACTAAGTAACGAGGTGCGAGATGAACCTGGGACGCATGTTGATGCACGGCGGCCGGCGGGCCGACGGCGCGCTGATCACCCGGCCGCGGCTCTACGAGGGGGTGAGCCGGCTGGCGTTCATCAGGCGCGAGCGCCGGTACCGGGAGCTGATCCGGCTGGCCGGGGTGCGGCCGGGCGAGCGCGTGCTGGACGTCGGCTGCGGCAGCGGTTACCTCGCCGGGCTGGCGGCCGAGGCCGGAGCTTCCGCACTCGGCGTCGACGCTTCCGAGCCGATGATCGAGTACGCCCACCGGACCTTCGGCTCGACGGAGTGCCGGTTCGAGGTCGGGACGGCGCAGGCGCTGCCCGTCGGCGACGGCGATTTCGACGTCGTCCTGAGCAGCCTGGTGCTGCACCACCTGCCGGACGACGGGCAGCCGGCCGCGCTGGCCGAGATGCGACGCGCGCTGCGGCCCGGCGGCCGGCTGCTGATCGCGGACTTCCGGCCACCGCGGTCCCGCCTCGCGCGCCACCTCGTCGGAGCGGTCAGCGGGCCGCGGATGCTCGACGACCCGCACGCGCGGCTCGCCCGGCTGGCCGAGGGCGCCGGGTGCACCGTGACCGGTCAGGGACAGCTGGGCTTCCTGGCCTACGTGTCCGCCGCGAACTGACACATTCCGGCGGCGCGGCGGGCGAACGGCCTTCGGGACGAACCCGCGCCGCCGGCCGAGCTGCCGGAACTGGCGCAATCTGGGTGGCCGTCCGGCGGTTACGGCAAGTGGCTGCAGGCTAGTCGTGTTCGGGGAGGTCGTGCAGGTGGTGGTCGGCGGCGTTCATGGCCTCGACCAGCAGCCGCCGGACGTGCCCGCCGCGGGCCCGGTAGAGCACCCGTCGTCCGTCCCGGCGCTGGCTGACCAGGCCGGCCAGGCGCAGCTTCGCCAGGTGCTGCGAGACCGCCGGTCGTGCGATGCCGATCGCCGCGGCCAGTGACGCGACGTCGTACTCCTCGCCGCTGAGCAACCAGAGCATCCGCATCCGGCCGGGGTCGGCCAGCATGCGCAGCGAGTTCGTGGCCACCTCGACCTGCGCCGCGGGCGGAAGCTGGGACCACTGGTCACCAGACTCGTCGTGTGCGTACATGTGCACCTATCATGGAGGCGAACCGTCTTCGCCCAGGAGTCTTCCGTCATGCCCTCGCTGTTCGCACACCGGGACTACCGGCACCTGTTCACCGCCCAGCTGGTGGCGCTGTTCGGGACCGGGCTGACGACGGTCGCGCTGGGGCTGCTGGCCTACGAGCTGGCCGGTGCCGAAGCGGGCGCGGTGCTGGGGACGGCGCTGGCGATCAAGATGGTCACCTACGTCACGGTCGCGCCGATCGCGGCCGCCTACGCCGGCCGCGTGCCGCGGCGGGTGTTCCTCGTCTGCCTCGACGTCGTCCGCGCGCTGGTGGTGCTGGCGCTGCCGTTCGTCACGCAGGTGTGGCAGATCTACCTGCTGATCGTGGTGCTGCAGTCGGCGTCGGCGGCGTTCACCCCGACGTTCCAGGCGGTGCTGCCGGACATCCTGCCCGACGAGCGCGACTACACGCGGGCGCTGTCGGCGTCCCAGCTGGCCTCGACGATGGAAACCCTGCTGAGCCCGATGCTCGCCGCGGCCGTGCTCAGTGCCGTGAGCTTCCACTGGCTGTTCACCGGCACGTCGATCGGCTTCGTCGTGTCCGCGGTCCTGGTGGTGACCACGCGCATCCCCGACGCCGTGCGCTGCCGCCGCGGCGGGGTCCGGGACCGCACGCTGGCCGGGATCCGGATCTACGCCGCGACGCCGCGGCTGCGCGGCGTGCTCGGGGTGAACCTGGTCGTCGCGGCGGTGGGATCCGTCGTCATGGTCAACACCGTCAACTACGTGCAGGCCGAGCTGGGCCGGTCCCAGGCCGACGTCGCGCTGCTGCTGGCGGGCAACGGCGTCGGCACCATGCTGGTCGCCCTGCTGCTGCCGCCGGTGCTCGACCGCGCCCCCGAACGCCGGGTGCTGCTGACGGGCGCCGGGGTGCTGCTCGCCGGGATCGCGGGCGCGATCGGGCTGTCCACGGCGTCGTCGGGTGCCGGGCGCTGGGCGGCTGTGCTGGTGGTGTGGGCGAGCATCGGCGCCGGAACCGGGCTGGTGCTCACCCCGGTCGGGCGGGTGCTGCGCCGCTCGAGCACCGCGAGCGACCGGCCCGCGGTGTTCGCCGCGCAGTTCTCGCTGTCGCACGCGTGCTGGCTGCTGGCGTACCCGATCGCCGGCTGGGTCGCCACCGCGGCCGGGTTCACCGCGGCCTGGCTGGTGCTGGCCGGTCTGGCGGTCCTCGGGTTCGCCGCGGCCGCGCTGGCCTGGCCGCGGCACGATCCGGCGCGGATCGAGCACACCCACGACGGCTTCGCCGAGCACGCCCACCTCGAAGACGCGACAGCGATCGGGGACGGCGTATACCGCCACAGCCACGAGTTCGTCATCGACCGCCACCACCGGCGCTGGCCCGCGCCCCGGTGATCACCCGGCATCCGGTGGACACCGGGAACCGACCGGGCGAATCGAACGACCACTGCACCACCCCGCACCCGAGGGTTCGGTCGTTTGGCGCCGGTGGACGGTTCTTCGTATCGTGAGGCTGTTCGCCCGACCGACCACAAGGGGAAGCGATGTTCTGGACCATCCTGGGCTGGATCCTGTTCGGCCTGATCGCCGGTTTCATCGCGCGAGCCCTGGTGCCGGGCAAGGACGACATCGGCCTGCTGCGCACAATCGTGCTGGGCATCGTCGGCTCGGTCGTGGGCGGTTTCCTGTTCGGCCTGCTGACCGTCGGCATCCGCGGCTTCCAACCGGCCGGCTGGATCGGCTCGGTCATCGGTGCGGTGATCGTCCTGGTCATCTACAACAAGGTGACCGGGCGCAAAACCCGCCCGCGCGCCTGACTTTCGTGGTTCGCTGACCGCACCACCCGGATTTGATCAGCTGGTGGGCAACGAAGTCAGCCGGGTAAGACGTGAATCGGCCCCTACCGCGTTCTCGCTGGTAGGGGCCGGTTTTGCGTGTACAAACAGGGTGCCCTCGGCAGGATTGCCGAAGGATGGGAACGGGTCTGACCAGGGGCTTTACGTCGGCAAGTTGTCGGTTGAGGCGAGGTTCGAGCTGCCCGACCTCAGCGGGCGCACGTTATGAGCGCCAACTCGCAGGCGGTTGCCCGGTTCGTCACGGTCACGATGGGCCTGGTCATCGGGCTCACCTTCCTGTTCGGGTTCGGGAACGTGTTGAACCTGGCGTTGAAGCTGCAGGTGCCGGTGTTCGTGGCGCCGCTTGTGGCGCCTGCTGTCGACCTGACGGTGCTGGGTCTGCTCGTTGGAACGCGGCATCTGGCGCTCTCCGGGGCACCTGATGAGGTGCTGCGGCCAGCACGCCGGCTGCTGATGGCGGCCAGCGTGGTGACGCTTCTGATGAATGTCGCCGAGCCGGTGTTCGCTGGTGAGTGGGGTAAGGCAGCGTTCGATTCGGTCGGCCCGCTCCTACTGATTGGGTGGGCAGAGGCGGGGCCTGCCCTTCTCCGCGCGCTGAGCGCCGCTGGCGCTGATCATGGCGCTGGGCAGCAGTGCGTCGGCGGCGATGCTGAGACTCGTGAACCTCCGAACGTGCGGCAGAGCCAGCAGGTGATCACGACGTCGTGTCAGGGCACCGACCCTGACGAGGAACTTGTCGAGCGGGCTCGCCTCGCCGACGCCGACCACTGGCGTCGGCATCGGCGGCCCATCTCCGCGGAGACGCTCAGGAAGCAGCTTCGGGTCGGCGCGGCGACGTCGCGGGCTTTAGTTGCGGAGGTTCGGGCAGAAAGAGCTCCGTACGACGGGGCGGGCACCGAGTCCGAAGCCGTCTGACGTGCCCGCTGGCTATAGATGTTGAAACGATCGCAATGGGACTGGCGTGGAGCATTGCATCGAACGCAAGTTCGATGTAGCAAGAGGGGTGGTAGTGCCCCATCGGTGTCTGATGGCTCTGTCATAAGCTGATTGGCTGCCAGGAGGAGAGCGATGAGCGCCCGATCGAGTATCGAGTGGACTGAGACGACGTGGAACCCGACTACGGGATGCGACAGAGTTTCTGCAGGTTGTGACAACTGCTACGCGCTCACGTTGGCGAAGCGGCTGAAGGCGATGGGATCAGCCAAGTACCAACGTGATGGTGATCCTCGGACCAGCGGGCCTGGCTTCGGCGTGGCGGTGCATCTGCCGACGCTTGCGGAGCCGTTCCGGTGGCGAGATCCGCGTGTGGTGTTCGTCAACTCGATGAGCGATTTGTTCCACGCCAAGGTGCCGGTGAGCTTCATCAGGCAGGTCTTCGACGTGATGGCCGCCACGCCGCAGCACACTTACCAGATCCTGACCAAGCGGACGGTGCGGCTCAAGCGGCTGGCGGGAAGCCTGCATTGGCCGGACAACGTCTGGATCGGAGCATCGGTCGAGAATGGGGACGCGCGAGGCCGGGTCGCCGACCTTGCGCAGGTCCCCGCGAAGGTCCGGTTTCTCTCCTGTGAACCGCTGATCGGGGCTCTGCCTGGCTTGCAGCTCGACGACATCGACTGGGTCATCGTGGGTGGCGAGTCGGGTCCTCGCGCCCGGCCCGTCGCCGAAGAGTGGGTCGTCGACATACGCGACCAATGCGTGCAAGCCGCGGTGCCGTTCTTTTTCAAGCAGTGGGGCGGACGCACCCCGAAGGCCGGTGGACGGCTTCTGGGCGGACGGACATGGGATGAGATGCCGGCCCGGGTCGCTGCGTAGGCTTCAGGCGGAACGCTGGGAGCCGAAGGGTGGACGTGGCGGTTCTGGTGTGTAGACCTGCTTGACGTTGACCGCACGTGCTGCTTTGACCTCTGCCATCGGGATGTCGAACAAGCTAGCGACGCCTTGGGCTTCGTCCTTTTGGTTCTGTTTCGCCAGTCGCCGCCGCGCCAGAGCGTCTTGACGCATGGATTCGTGCTGGTCCAGTGCCTTACCGTAGAGATGCTTCATGATCTTGTCTCCGACTTCGTGGTCGGACACGAAGATCATGTGGTAGAGCTCCTGGCCGCCGGTGTTCTTCATGGTGAACGGATGCGTGGACCGATAACCCAGTACGGTTTCCAGGCGCCACCGCATCAGGTTCACCAGTTCCCAGCGCATACCGGTCGCATCGAGGGCGCCGTCTCGCCGGGCCTTGATGATCGGAATCCACTCCTCGGATCCGAACATGGCCGTAAGGCGGTCACCGAACTTGGCGTCCATGTGGTCTTGGCTGACTTGCAAGCCGCGGGGGAGGAAGCTGGTTCCGAACAGGATCCACATCTCCGCCTTTGTGCGCCCGCGCTTGAACTGCGCGATCTGCCTGAGTGTCGACCAGTGCACCTCGGCGGCGAACTGGTCCACGAAGGCGAACGTCGGAGCCCAGCGAACTGGCCACAGCTTGGCGAGCGCCAAAGCTATGGTGTCGTTGCAGTCTCCCGGGTAAACACACAAGCCCCTGTGGTGAGGATACTTTTGTCGTACTGCAGCCTCGAGGCGTTCCGCCTTGCTGGGAAGTTCGAAGAGGCAAACCCGCGTGAACGGCGGATCTGCCGCCAGGGCTCGGTGTACCGAGCCAAGGATCTCCTCGTTGGTGTCTCGGCTCGAGTTCTCGGGCCAGCCTGCAAACAGGTCTAGGTAAACTCGCTCGTTCGCTTTCTTCGACGCTGTGGCGAAGGCCTGCAGGTAGTCGCCCAGGATCTGCAGCTTGTGCTGCGTCCACCAGCCCCACGGTTTCGGCGCCACGATGCCTCCCTCACCTGTACGTGCTTCCGACATTAGGAGCGCCGACGCAAGATTAAGTAGCTAGTCTGTGACGATTAGGCTGAACGTGTCTGGTCAAATCACCCGCATGCAGTACGCCCGGTCGGTTCCATTGGGTGGACCGCGTTGAGGTCGTCGTCGAGTGCTCGTGGTCCGCCGCTGGGTGGTTGCTGCACTTCAGTCAGGACTGTACTGTTCTCTGCATGCTGACCTGTGAGACTAGGGAATCGGCTCTGGCGCGGCTGGGGCGTGCCCTGGCGGATCCGACGCGGTGCCGGATCCTGGTGGCGCTGCTCGACGGCGTCCAGTACCCCGGCCGGCTCGCCGAACAGCTGGGCCTGACTCGGTCCAACGTGTCGAATCACCTGTCCTGCCTGCGTGGTTGTGGTCTGGTGGTTGCGACCTACGAAGGTCGCCAGGTGCGGTACGCGCTGGCTGACGAGCACCTCGCCCGTGCGCTCGGCGAGCTGCTGCAGGTCGTCCTGGCGGTCGAGCCCCGCGAAGAATGCGTCGACGAGCCTGCGGTGACGAAGGCGGTGGCGCGATGAGCCGATCGCCGGAACTGCGTGGGGGGAACTTGCTCGGCGACACCTGCTCCGACGGCTGCTGCGCTGCTGCGCCCAACAGCATCGAGCTTGGACGTCGCCAGGTCTTGACGCGCCGGGTGCGGTGGCTGGTCGCCGCCACGATCACTTACAACGTCATCGAAGCCGTCATCGCCATCTCCGCGGGCACGCTCGCGGACTCCACCGCGCTGATCGGCTTCGGCCTCGACTCGGTGATCGAAGTCGCGTCGGCGGCCGCGGTAGCGTGGCAGTTCTCCGGGAAGGACCCCGAGGCGCGGGAGCGAACCGCGCTGAGAGTCATCGCCGTGTCCTTCTTCGCGTTGGCTGCCTATGTGACGGTCGAGTCGGTCCGCGCGCTGTTCGGCGGTGCGGCGGCCGAGGAGTCCACGGTCGGCATCGTGCTGGCCGCCGTGTCCTTACTGGTGATGCCGCTGCTGTCTTACCTCCAGCGGCGCGCGGGGCGTGAACTCGGTTCTGCCAGTGCTGTCGCGGACTCGAAGCAGACGCTGCTGTGCACCTACCTCTCTGGGGTGCTGCTGGTCGGGCTGCTGCTCAACGCCTGGTTTGGCTGGTCGTGGGCAGATCCGCTCGTCGCGCTGCTGATCGCCGGCGTGGCAGTCAAGGAGGGCCGCGAAGCCTGGCGTGGCGAGCACTGCTGCTGAGCGCCGCCGTTCGTGCGGTTGGTGCGCAGTGACCGTCGGGTGCGGGACCTGGTCACCGCGCGCCGGAGTGGCTTTGGAGGCCGCGCACCTCGAACCTGAGGCGTCAGGTCATCGATGTTCTCGCTGGGATGGACCGGGCATGCCAAGATCCACCGCCCGGTCGGCCACGCGGTCGGGAATGCGGCAGGCCCTGCGGCGCCGCCGCCGCACCCACAGCACCGCGGCACCGGTGAACGCGAGCACAGCCAGCACGAACGAGGCCCGCTCGAACACCTCGAAGACCGCGCCCAGCGAGGACGCCACGCCGATCCCGCCGAGCAACGTGATCAGTGGCAGCGCACAACACGCCCCGCACGCGACCGCCGCCGCGACACCGAGCCGGACCCAGCGCCGGTATGGCTTGGCGGGTGGGGTCATCGCGCTGCTCCCGGCACGGTGTCACTCGCGGATCCAAGGCGGGTCAATTCCAGCAGCACCGGGCCGGACGGCTCGGCGGGAACGCATCCGCAGCCGGGCCCGCATGCTGTCGCCGGTGCCGGGCCGACCAGTTCCTCGTGCACGGTCGTGAGGTGCGCGGCGAATGCAGTCAGCTCGGCAATGCGTCGCTCCGACTCGGCGATCCGCGCCGCCACCAACGGCCGCAATCGTTCGCGCACATCGGCGCACATTCCCCCTTCCCACGCGCCGAGCAATTCCCGGATCTCCTCCAGTGGCAACCCCAGGTGCTTGGCCGCGCTGATGAACTCCAGCCGGGCCACCGCCTCCTCGCCGTACACCCGATACCCGGATCCGGTCCGCGCGGCCGTTAGCAGGCCCACCTGCTCGTAGAACCGCAACGTCGAGGCCGGCACGCCGCTGCGTCGGGCCAACTCCGAAATCTGATAAGTGCTCACGGCTCCGACGCTAAACCTTCAACATGACTCGAAGGTCAACCCCAGCAGCGCAACCCCGTCACTCCGTCGGCGAGGTGGGCGCCTGATCGGGCCGAGCGGCGGGCTGGACGGTGCGCACGGTGCCGGTGGCGTCGGAGACGACGACCAGCCCCTGCCGGCCCAGCCGCTCGCGGATGCCGTCGATGTTCTCGTCCAGCGTGTCGGGAAGGGCGTAGAACTGGTCGAGGACGGCGCGGGCGATGTCGTTGTCGGGGACAGCGCAGTCCCAGAGCACCTGGTCGCCTTCGACGGTCACGGTGTAGGCGTAGAACGCGCAGCATGCCTTCTCCCGCGCGGCCAGGTCCCGCACCCACGACTCGACGCCGGGCGCGGCGCGGAACCGGAACCGGATCCCCTCCGCGGTCCGCTCCCGGCCCGCCAGAGCCTGGGCAAACAGCCGGCGGTATTCGGCGAGCCGCTGCTCGTCGGTGTCCGGCGCGGTGGTCATGTCGCAGACGATCGGTGTGGACGCTGCCGGGGTCATGATCCAACTCCTTGCGGTTGTGGGTTTCGCGGTGTCCTTGCTGGTCTTGCTATGCTTACGGACCAACTCTAGAGTCTGGACCTGAGTCCAGAGTCAAGAGGAGAACTCCGTGAAGATCGGCCAAGTCGCGAAACAGGCTGGCGTCAGCGTCGACACGGTGCGCTTCTACGAGCGGCGCGGCGTGCTGCCCGCCGCGCAGCGCAGGCCGTCTGGATACCGGGTGTTCAGCGAGTCCACCGTGGAACGGATCCGGACGGCCAAAGCTTTGCAGGACATGGGTTTGACCTTGGACGAGGTCATCGACGCCCTGCGTGCCCATGACACGGGTGGCGCGACCTGCGAGAGTGAACGATGGCGTCTGGAGGCGGTGGTCGACCGGCTGGCCGCCAAGATCGCCGAACTGGAACGTGCCCGGCACAACGCCCTGGACATACTTGAAGACTGTCGCGCCGGTCGATGTCGCCTCACTCGGGCAGAAGAGGCACCATCCGGACGCGCTGAGCCTTAGTGGCTTATTCGGCATTGCGGCCGCTCAGCTGCGGTTCGCCTAACGTGTGGTTGACCCTGGAGCGTGGTCCGAAGTTTACCTTCGGTGCATGACCGACTACCGCATCTCGGAGCTGGCTGCGATGGTGGGACTTCCGCCGACGACGTTGCGTTTCTACGACCGGCTCGGGTTGCTGCCGGCGCGGCGGTCGCCGGGCGGATTCCGGCTGTATGACGACGGCGCGATCGGTCGGGTGCAGGTGATCTCGGCGGGCAAGTACCTGGGCCTGCCCCTGCAGGAGATCTGCGATCTGCTGACCGCGCTGGACGGCGGGCTGTGCGCGGAGGTTCGCGATCGGTTGCGGCCGCCGCTGGCGGCGCTGGCGACCGTGACGCCGTGCCTGGCCGATGCGGTCGCGGGGTTGGACGATGCCCAGCAGGACGCCGCTGGCGAGTCCGTGGGCTTGTCCGGGGCGGCCGCGGTGTCGACGGAGGCGCCGTCGCCCTGCACGCACCTCCCGGTCGCGTGCTCGCTGCCGGCCGGGGACGCGGCTGCGAGGGTGGCCGACTGGCACGGCGTGCTGGCCCGCGCGCGTGAGCGCTGCGACGTGGAGTGCGGGGTGATCGCGCTGTTCTCGATCGAGCTGGCCGGCCGGTTGGCCGAATTAGTGGTCGCCGAGCAGCGGTGCTGCCCGTTCTTCGGGTTCGGCCTGCAGCTCCGCGGTGATGAGGTGCGATTGGAGGTTCGTGCTCCCCGGGAAGCCGAGCCGATGCTTGCCGACATCTTCGGTTTCCGCAGCGGTCGTCTCGTCAGCCCGTAGCGGAGTCGCCGTCGGGCCGTGGCTCGGAGGACGGGTGCTGCTGGACGTTTCCGGCGTCGGAAGGCGGGCTTTGTGCTGCGTTCGTTCGGCTGGGCGCGAAGATGATGACGGTGACACCGGCCAGGCAGATGAGCGCTCCGATGATGTCCCAGCGGTCGGGCCGGAAGCCGTCGAAGATCATTCCCCAGGCGAGGGACGCGGCGACGAACACGCCGCCGTAGGCGGCCAGGACGCGGCCGAAGTGGGCGTCGGGCTGGAGCGTGGCGACGAAGCCGTAGACGGCGAGAGTGATGATGCCGCCGATCGCCCAGAGCCAGCCGCGGTGTTCGCGGATGCCTTGCCAGATCAGCCAGCAGCCGCCGATTTCGGTGAGTGCGGCGAGGGCGAACAGCACGACGGAGCGGACGACCATGACCCGAGCGTATGCCTGCCGTTCGGCCGGTGCTCGTTCACCTGGTCGGTCCGCTCCGTCAGCGTCCTTCTGTCTGCCGGTCGTGTGGGCTACCCCGTTTCCGCTTGCGGAGGCAGGTCCTTGATCCATTGCGGGTCTGCGCTGACCTTGCCGATCTTGCTGGCGCCGCCCGGGGATCCGAGTTCGGCGAAGAAGTCGGCGTTGGCTTTGGTGTAGGCCTGCCATTGATCAGGGACATCGTCTTCGTAGTAGATGGCCTCGACCGGGCAGACCGGTTCGCAGGCGCCGCAGTCGACGCACTCGTCGGGGTGGATGTAGAGCATCCGGTCGCCTTCGTAGATGCAGTCGACCGGGCACTCGTCGATGCACGCCTTGTCGAGCACGTCGACGCAGGGCTGGGTGATCACGTACGTCACGAGACCGCCAAGTTCGCCAAGATGAGTGGTCAGCAGTTGCAAGCCGGGTCGCCGCCGCCGGCGGCGGCTTTGACGGTAGCAGCCGGCTTCGCGCTCGTCTTGCCGTTGGCGGGCTTGTCGCGGCGGATGGCGCGGCCGATCGCCATCGCCTCGATGAACTCCCACGCCCCGGGCATCTTGGTTTCCTTGAGCTCGACGATCTCCAGCGACGAGGCGTTGAGGGTGTCGACGGTGGGCCGGTTGCAGTGGCACTCGTTGCCGAACCAGTACCAGCCCTTCTGGATGATGTCCTGCTTGCGCGCGACCTTCGGGTCGGGGTTGCGCACGTGCTCGAGGAACAGGTACTGGCCGCCGGGCTTGAGCACGCGCTCGATCTCGGCCAAGGCGACGTCCGGGTCGCGCACGGTGCAGAGGATCATCGCCGCGGCGACGGTGTCGAACGTGCCGTCCTCGAAGGGCAGCTTCTCCGCCGGCGCGACGGTCAGCTGGACCCGCTTGGGGTAGTTGCGGACCTTCTCTTCCAGCTTGGACACCATCGGCGGGTAGGGCTCGGTGAGCACGAGGCTGGTCACTGCGTCCGGGTAGTGGGCGAGGTTCAGGCCGGTGCCGGTGCCCAGTTCGATGGTGTAGCCGTAGGCGGGAGCGAGCATCTCGGCGCGCTTCTCGGAGAGCCCGCTCTGTTCCACCTTGGCCAGGAACTTGTCGTAGAGGCCGGCGAAGACGTACTTGCCCCACGTCGCGTCGTAGGCCTTCTTGAGAACATTCGTCATGGGTCGCTCCAAGAGTGTCATGGTGGCGACGGCCGTCCGCGCGGCCGGACCCTACGGTCCGGAGCTGGACGCCTGCCCCCAGTGCAGGTGGCTCTGTTCTGTCGGATATTCGGTTCTGTCGAGCGATCGTGAGCGCTGAAGGACTGAAGCGGTAACGTTTTCAGGGCCTGCGTGCAAAGTGGGACCAGCCGTTGGCGGCGGCGCACCGGATGGTCAGCGATTCCTCCACGTCGCTTTCTCGGTGCGGCTGGTCTTTTTTAGCGCAGCCTTCCTGCGGGCACCTCGTCGTGCCTTCTGCCAGGTTCGGAACCTGGACTTCGTGTCCACGATCAGTAGTCTTGTAGTTGAACTCGGCTTCAAGTCAACCCTTGGGGGGGAAATGAACGATCAGCTTGTTGCGATCGACAAGATCGCAAAAGAGTCCGGGCTGGCCTCCTCGGCGCTGCGCTACTACGAACGCTGCGGTCTCATCGGTGCCGGTGCGCGGATCGGTGGCCGGCGTCATTACCCCCTGTCGGTGGTGCAGCGGTTGTCGGTGATCAAGGTGTGCCAGAAGATCGGATTCAGCCTCGCCGAGATCGCCGAACTGCTCGACGGGACCCGCGGGCACGATGGGGCATGGCGGGAGATCGCGCTCGCCCGGCGAGCGGAGGTGCAGCGTCAGATCGGCGACCTGCAGAACTTGCTCGGGCTGATCGATTCCGCCCTCGACTGCGCTTGCCCGAAATTGGGTGATTGTCCGCATTTGGGACCAAAGGGACACCTGGCGACCGGGCCAGCGGATCGAGGGGTGCGGCATTCGCCCAACTGGCCACCTCGATCCCAGCGTCAACGGGATTCTCGTCCGTAAAGCAGCGCTTGATGGTGGTGATCATTAGAATTCATTGCCGTATTGGTCATTCAAGTGGAGTAATGAAGCGGCACTGATGGTCGTGTGTTCGTCGTCGAGGCAGGCGCCGGTGCCGCCAAACCGGTGGGGTTGGCGCGGCTGTGATTGACCTCCGGTCGTCGCACCCTTAACGTGTGCCGTCTGTCGCGTTCGTGTTCTGGGGATCAATCAGCAAACTCGGTGATCGTTTTCCGCGCCCTCGTCGGGCCTCCTGTGTGTGTCCATTGTGTACTCGTCCGGCCGTGTGCCCGGGCGGGCTTCGTGATGGTCGTCAATCGCGGGAGGGGAACAGCATGCTGGGCAAGGACTCCCCGACAAGAGTCGGGCCGAAAGTTTCGATGCTGCCGTCAGGAGCGTCAGCGCACCACGGCGACGCCGTGTTCCCCGGGCAGAGCAACCTGCCCGTGACGTCGTCGTGGTGGACGTCGGTGCTGGTCGCGACCGGCGGGTCACTGATGGTCGCGGTGTCCCTGGGAGCGATGGCCGCCGAGATCGGCAACCTCTCGATCTGGGTATGGATCGCGACCGCCGCGATCGGCGGGGTGCAATGCCTGCTCGTGGCCGAGCTCGCGGGGCGCTTCCCCGGGCGGGCCGGCGGGACCCCGCAGTTCGCCTACCGAGCCCTGCCCAAGGGCTCGCCCACGATAGGCGCGCTCTCCTCGTGGTGTTACTGGTTCGCCTGGACACCGGGGATCGCGGTCAACCTCATCCTCGCCGCCACCTACCTGCGCGAGCTGTTCTGGCCCGGTATCCATCCGGTGCTGCTGGCCTGCCTCATCGGCGCCGCGCTGTACACGATCACCGCGATGGGCCTGAAGCTGTCCACCGTGATCAACGCCGGCCTCGCGGTGCTGGCCGTCGGCGTGATCGCCATCATCGTGCTCGGACCGGCGTTGCGCCCGCAGTCGTTCGACACCGCCCAGGTGCTGCCGACCGCGCTGCCGGCGAGCGCGCCGCACGACGGCTGGGGCATCGCCGGCCTGATCCTCAAGTGGGGCTTCGTCGCCACCTGGTCCTCCTACGCCGCGGAGATGGCCTCCACGGTCTGCGCCGAGATCCGCCGCCCCGAGCGCTACATGAAGCGGGTCATGTCGATCTCGGCGATCATCTGCTTCGTCGCCTTCGCCGCCGTCCCGATCGCCCTATTCGGTCTCGTGGGCATCGACGGTGTCCAGGCCGACCCCTTCGAGGTGTTCGCCCGGGCCGGCGGCATCGTGCTGGGCGGCACCGGCAAGCTCGTGGTCGGCCTCGGGCTGGCCGCAGTCCTCATCCTCGGCGCCCTGACCTTCATCATCGGCTCGTCCCGCACCATCTACCAGATGGCCCAGGACGGACACCTGCCCGCGGTGTTCGGCCGGATCAACAAGCGCGGCGCCCCGGTCGGGTCGATCGCCTGGGACGCGCTGGTCATCGGCATCATGCTCGCCGTCTTCGGCACCCAGGTCGTCAACGTGGTCGCCGCCGCCAACTTCGGCTACCTGATGGTGTTCGTGCTGATGCCCATCGCCTACCTCGTGCTCCGGCGGCACCCAGGCGGGCGGGAAGGCAGCTTCCGGCTCGGCAAGCCGTTCATCGCCGTGGCCGTGGCACTGGCGCTGTTCAACCTGGCCCTGCTGATCTTCGGAGGCGCCCAGTGGGGGCCGTCGGTGGTGCTCGTCGGGCTCGGCGTGACGCTGCTGATCTTGCCGATCTCCGTCATCACGCGACGCCGCCGCGCCCGGGCAGCGGAGACCGTGGCGGCACCCGAGCCGGCGTCGGTGTCGTGACCACGTGGACCGGGCACCGGCGCCGCCGTTTCGCCGACGTGCTCCCCGACGGCATCGATGCCGTCGCCCGCGGCGGCATCGCCGAAAGCCAGGCGCGGCTGCCCGCACCACTGCGGCGCCTGCACCGGCAGATCCTGCAGCACACGCTCGCCAGCGGCCAACCACCATGCGCCGCCGACATCGGCCACTTCACCGGCGAGCTGGAACTGGAGGAAGACGACGCGTTGCGGGCGCTGGCCGAGGCGGATCTCGTCCACCTGGGTACGGACGGCGGGGTGGCGGTGGCCTATCCGCTGTCCGGGCGGGCGTCCCCGCACCGGGTCGAGCTCGACAGCGGAATCGTCCTGCACGCGATGTGCGCGGTCGACGCGCTCGGAATCCCGCTCATGGCCCGGCAACCCGCCACGATCACCTCCCAGGATTCCGTCGACGAGCGGCACATCACCGTCCGCTTCGACGGTGAACGCTGGCACTGGCAACCGCCCGGCACCGTCGTGCTGCTCGCCGCCGATGCCTGCACCGGCTCGATCGCGAACGCTTGCGTGCACACCCAATTCCACGCGACCGCGCCGAACGCGCAGGCCTACCGGCAGGCACACCCGCACCTTCTCGGGCAGGTCCTGAACAAGATCGAGGCGACCGAGATCGCCGGCAGCGAGTTCGATTCCCTGCTTTACGACAGCACGACCACCTGATCATGCGGAGACCCGTTATGCCACTTCGGCTGTTCACCTCCGAGTCGGTCACCGAAGGCCACCCGGACAAGATGTGCGATGCGATCAGCGACGCTGTCCTCGACAGCCTGCTACGCAAGGACCCTCGCTCACGCGTGGCCGTGGAGACGCTGGTGACCACGGGACAGGTGCACGTGGCCGGAGAGGTCACGACCGACGCCTACGCCGACATCCCGACGATCGTGCGGGAGGTGATCCTGCAGATCGGCTACGACTCCTCGGCGAAGGGGTTCGACGGCAACTCCTGCGGGGTCAACGTCGCCCTCGGCGCGCAGTCGCCCGACATCGCCCAAGGCGTCGACGCCGCTTACGAAGCCCGCGTCCACGACGTTGACGACGAGATCGCGCGCCAAGGCGCCGGCGACCAGGGGCTGATGTTCGGCTACGCCTGCACCGACACCGCCGAGCTGATGCCGCTGCCGATCGCTCTGGCGCACCGGCTGGCCCTCCGGCTCACCGAGGTCCGCAAGTCCGGGCTCATGCCGTACCTGCGCCCGGACGGCAAGACCCAGGTGACGATCGGCTACGACGGTGACCGCCCGGTCACGCTGGACACCATCGTCGTCTCCGCCCAGCACGCCGAGGGCATCGACCTGGAGCACCTGCTGGCTCCCGACGTCCGTGAGCACGTCATGGCGCCGGTGATCAGCGGCCTGGACCTGGACCTCGCCGAGCTGCGGGTGCTGGTCAACCCCACCGGACGCTTCGTCGTGGGCGGTCCGATGGGGGACGCCGGCCTGACCGGCCGCAAGATCATCGTCGACACCTACGGCGGCTTCGCCCGGCACGGCGGCGGCGCGTTCTCCGGCAAGGACCCGTCCAAGGTCGACCGATCCGCGGCGTACGCGATGCGGTGGGTGGCGAAGAACGTCGTCGCGGCCGGCTTGGCAACGAGGCTGGAGGTGCAGGTCGCCTACGCCATCGGCAAAGCCGCGCCGGTCGGGCTGTTCGTGGAGACGTTCGGCACCGAGATCGTCGACCCGGTGAAGATCCAGCACGCCATCACCGACGTGTTCGACCTGCGCCCGGCGGCGATCATCCGCGAGCTGGACCTGCTGCGGCCGCTGTACGCCCAGACCGCCGCGTACGGCCACTTCGGGCGTCCGGACCTCGACCTGCCGTGGGAACGCACCGACCGGGTCGACGACCTGCGCCAAGCGACGGGAGCCCGAACATGCGGATCGCCGTCACCGGATCCATCGCCACCGATCACCTGATGATGTTCCCCGGCCGGTTCACCGACCAGCTCATCGCCGACCGCCTCGACTCGGTGTCGCTGTCGTTTCTGGTCGACACGCTGCACGTCCACCGCGGCGGCGTCGCGGCGAACATCGCCTTCGGCCTCGCCCAGCTCGGGCTCCGCCCGGTGCTGGTGGGCGCGGTCGGCACCGACTTCGCCGACTACCGGGCCTGGCTCGTCGAGCACGGCGTCGACACCACCTCGGTGCACATGTCGGCGACCCAGCACACCGCCCGGTTCCTGTGCACCACCGACGAGGCCCAGAACCAGATCGCCTCGTTCTACGCCGGCGCGATGAGCGAAGCCCGCGACATCGACCTCGCCCGGATCGCCGCCGACCACGGCGGACTCGACCTGGTCGTCATCGCACCGAACGATCCCGACGCCATGCTTCGGCACACCCGCGACTGCCGCGAACACGGCTACCGCTTCGCCGCCGACCCCTCCCAGCAACTGGCCCGCTTGACCGGCGCTCAAGTCCGAGCCCTCGTCGAGGGCGCCGACATGCTGTTCACCAACGACTACGAGCACGACCTGCTACTCGCGGTCACCGGCTGGAAACAAGAGGACGTGCTCACCCGGGTCGGGCGCTGGATCACCACCCTCGGCGAACACGGCGTCCGGATCGAGTCGCGGGTCGCACCCACCTTCACCGTGCCGGCCGTTCCGACCACCACCGCTCTTGAGCCGACCGGGATCGGTGACGCCTTCCGCGCCGGATTCCTCGCCGGCCTGAGCTGGGACATCGGCATCGAGCACGCCGCCCGCATCGGCGCGACCCTCGCCACCCTCGTGCTGGAATCTCCCGGCCCGCAGGAGTACGAGCTCGACCCCGACGGGTTCCTCACACGGCTGCATGCCACCTACGGCACCGCCGCGGCCACCGACATCTCCACCCGACTCCTCGCCGGAAAGGTGAGCCCATGACCACGACCCTGCCGACCCGCGACCGCCACCAGACCCGGGGCGGCCTGGAGTTCGCTGTCGCCGACCTCGAGGCCGCCGAGTTCGGCCGCAAGGAGATCCGCCTCGCCGAGCACGAGATGCCGGGACTGATGGCGCTGCGGCGCGAATACGCGGAGGTCTACCCGCTGCGCGGGGCGCGGGTCTCCGGCTCGCTGCACATGACGGTGCAGACCGCCGTCCTGATCGAGACCCTGGTGGAGCTCGGTGCCGAAGTTCGGTGGGCGTCCTGCAACATCTTCTCCACCCAGGACCACGCGGCCGCAGCTGTGGTCGTCGGCCCACGCGGCACCATCGACGAACCGCAGGGCGTCCCGGTGTTCGCCTGGAAAGGCGAATCTCTGGAGGAGTACTGGTGGTGCACGGAAAAGATGCTCACCTGGGACGGTGAGGGTCCGAACATGATCCTCGACGACGGCGGTGACGCCACGATGCTCGTCCACAAAGGAACGGAATTCGAGAAGGCCGGAACCGTGCCCTCGGCCGGGGAAAGCGACTCCGACGAGTGGAAGGTATTCCTCGAGCTGCTGCGCATGTCGATCGCTGCGGACAGCTCGAAGTGGACCACCATCGGGCAAGGTGTCCGTGGCGTGACGGAGGAGACCACGACCGGTGTCCTGCGGCTGTACCAGCTGGCGGCGGCGGGCGAGCTGCTGTTCCCGGCGATCAACGTCAACGACGCGGTGACGAAGTCGAAGTTCGACAACCGCTACGGCATCCGCCACTCCCTGATCGACGGCATCAACCGCGGCACCGACGTCCTGATCGGCGGCAAGGTCGCGGTGGTGTGTGGTTACGGCGACGTCGGCAAGGGCGCGGCGGAGTCGCTGCGCGGCCAGGGCGCGCGGGTGGTCGTCACCGAGATCGACCCGATCTGCGCGCTGCAGGCGGCGATGGACGGCTACCAGGTCCGCACGCTGGAGAACGCGCTGCCCGAGGCCGACATCGTGATCACCACCACCGGCAACAAGGACGTCGTGCTGGCCGAGCACATGGCGAAGATGAAGCACCAGGCGATCCTGGGCAACATCGGCCACTTCGACAACGAACTCGACATGGCGGGCCTGGCGCGCTACCCGGGCATCCGCAAGGTCAACATCAAACCGCAGGTCGACGAGTGGGTCTTCCCCAACGGCAACACGATCATCGTGCTGTCGGAGGGCAGGCTGCTGAACCTGGGCAACGCGACCGGGCACCCGTCGTTCGTGATGTCGAACAGCTTCTCGAACCAGGTGATCGCGCAGATCGAGCTGTTCACCAAGCACGAGGAGTACGACAAAGAGGTCTTCCGCCTCCCGAAGAAGCTCGACGAGAAGGTGGCTCGCATTCACCTGGAAGCGCTCGGCGGTGAGCTGACCAAGCTGACCAAGGAGCAGGCCGAGTACATCGACGTCGACGTCGAGGGCCCGTTCAAGGCCGAGCACTACCGGTACTAGATCAGCGCCGCAAGCGCGGGAGGCAGGCACAACACGGTGGCGACCTGGGCGCAGGCGATGACGAACGGGAAGGCGATACCGGCGGCGCTGGCCAGCGCCCCGGCCGCCTGCGCCGGTTTCGCCAGCGCCGGTGGCGGGGCGAGCAAGCGCCGGACCCGGCGCACCGCCTCGCCGCCGGCACCCAGCGTACTCGCCGGCGCGGCACCGCCGGCGACGGCGGCGAGCGCCTGGGCCAGCGGCAGCCGCCCGTGCTCGCGGGCTGCCCGGTCGTCGGCGAGCATCTCGACCAGCGTCCCGACCTCGGCCAGCGCGCGCAGGAACACCGGCACGCCCGGAAACGCGCGGTGCAGGACATCGAGTGCGAGGAGCAGCTGGTGATGACGGCCGGCCAGGTGCGCCCGTTCGTGGGCGAGCACCGCACGCGTCTGCCGCAGGTCGAGCACCCGCAGGGCAGCGGTGGTCACCACGACCTCCGAACGGCGCCCCGGCACGCAGTAGGCGGCGGGTACCGCGCCGGGAACCACGATCGCACCGAGGTCGGGCGATGACCGGCCGGCCAGCCGCAGCGCAGCCCGGTGCCGGCGGCGGCATCGATGAGTGGACCACGTCTGGACGGCGCTCACGCCGGCCAGGCGGGCCAATGCGCCCCAGACCAGCACGGCGCCCAGCGCCGAGACGGCCCAGCTCGAGGATACCGGCGGACCGGCGAGGACGAGAGGCGCTGCCGGGCCTAGCTGGGCCAGCGCGACGCCGGCCCAGACCACCGACACCACGACTGACGCGCACGCCGAGAGCCACATTCCGATCTCCAGCCGCGGGGCCCGGGACCGGCCTCGCGTCGCCAGCCTCGGCAGCCCCGCCCCTAGCAGAAGGGCGTAGCCGGCCAGGACGGCGGCGACGATCACCGCGGGTTCTCCGCGACGGCGGCATCGAGGGCGTTGCGCAGCTCGGCTGCCTCCTCGGGGCTGATCTGGCGGGTGAAGTGCAGCAGGGTGGCGACGCGGTCGTCGCTGCTGGAGAGGGCTTCTCTCATCTGCTGGGCGCTGTTCTCCTCGCGGGAGAGGACCGGGGTGTAGCGGTAGGCGCGCCCGTCGGGCTCCCGTCGCAGGACGTCCTTCTTGAACAAGGTGTCCATGGTCGACATCACGGTCGTGTAGGCGATCGACCGCTCACGCAGCAGGTCCTCATAGACCTCGCGCACGGAGCTGGGAGCGCCGCGGGCCCACAAGCGGTCCATGATCGCGGACTCCAGCTTGCCCCACTGCCGCACCGCGCCTCCCGTAGTGTCTGTCCGGGCCAGACTACTAGAATCATACGTACTGGAATATTCCGTATATTGCCTTCCTTGGAGAGGATATGGAAACCCAGTCGGCCATGACCGTGGCGGCGTTGGCGAAGGCCGCGGGCTCGAGCCCCGACACGGTCCGCCATTACGAGCGGATCGGACTGCTGCCGGAACCGCCGCGCAGCGCCGGCGGCTACCGCCGGTACGGCCAGGACGCCGTCGACCGCCTGCACTTCATCCAGGGTGCCCAGCGCCTCGGGCTGCGGCTGCGGGAGATCCGCGAGCTGCTCGGCGTCCGCGACACCGGCACCTGCCCCTGCGGGGACGCCGCGGTGCTGCTGCGGGACCGGATCAGCGAGATCGACACCGAGATGCAGCGGCTGGCGACCCTGCGGGCCACGCTCGAGGACATGGTCGAGCAGATTCCCAGCCCGAACTGCCCCGATCCCGCTCCGGGTGTGTGGAAGCCGCCGAACACGGTGACGCTGGCGTCGAACTCCTGAGAAAAGCCCGCTTCTGACCTTGACTTTGGTGTGCGGTCCAAGCTTTACCGTCGGTCTGGAATGTCGTGCTCTTGACAGAACAGGCGGGAGGCTCTGATGGGCACACCACCGACATCGAGCGCCATCGACGCACCACCGGAAAACGATGTCGAGGTTCGCCGGTATCGCGTCGTGGCAGGCTGCACGGACTGCGCCAGCGATCTGAACTCGCTGCGGCGAGTCGTCGGCGTCCGTGATGTCCGGCTGCTGGCCGCCACCGGTGTGGTGGCCGTCGAGGCCGCGACCACCGTGGACGACGCGGTCCTGCTGCGTACCGCGGCGTCCTCCGGGCTGACGCTGGAACCGGAACGCATCGGCAGCGCCAACGCCGGGCCCAAGAAACGCAAGTCGCGTTGGTGGCTGCGCCGCGAGCTGGTATTCCTGGCCATCGCCGCCGTGCTGCTGGCCGCCACCGAGGTCGCCGAGTACGTCTTCGAAGCCGAGACGACCGCTAAGGTGCTGGCGCTGTGCTCGATCGCGATCGGCATCATCTACCCCGCCCGCAACGCGTGGTCGATGCTGCGGTCGAGGAAGTTCTCCTTCAACGTCCTGCTGGTCGTCACCGTCATCGGCGCCCTCTACCTCGACCGCGCCGGCGAAGCGGCGGACCTGGTCGTCATCTTCTCCCTCGGCGCCGTCCTGGAAAGCTACGTCGCCGACCGCGCCCGTGGCTCGATCCGGGCGCTGATGGAACTCAGCCCGCCGATGGCCGAACGCTTCACGGGCGACGGCATCACCGAATCCGTCCCGGTCGAGGACCTCAAGGTCGGCGACATCGTGCTGGTGCGGCCCGGATCGCGGCTGCCCACCGACGGCGTGGTCATCGAGGGGACATCCTGGATCGACGCCTCGGCCATCACCGGCGAGTCCATGCCGGTCGAGGTCGGCGTCGAGGGCACGGTGTTCGGCGGCACCCTCAATGGCAGCTCCGCGCTACGGGTCGAAGTCACGAAGCCCTACGTCGACACCGTCCTGGCGAGGGTGATCAAGGAAGTCGAGGAAGCCCAGGCCAACCGCGGCCGCGCGCAGCGCTTCGCCGACAAGTTCGCCAACATCTACACCCCGGCGATGATCGTGCTGGCCGTGCTGGTCACCGCCTTCGGGCCGCTCGTGGCCGGACTGACCTTCACCGACGCCCTCTACCGCAGCCTCGTGGTGCTGATCGTGTCCTGCTCGTGTGCGCTGGTGCTGTCCGTGCCGGTCAGCGTCGTCTCCGCGGTCGCCCGAGCGGCCCGCGACGGCGTCCTGATCAAGGGTGGTGCCTACCTGGAGCGGCTGGCCACTGTCAACGCCGTCGCCTTCGACAAGACCGGCACCCTGACCCTCGGCCGGCCGACACTGGTGGCCACCCATGCCCTCAACGGGCACTCGCCGGAGGAACTGCTGAGCATCGCGGCCAACGTGGAGGCCGGTGCGACCCACCCGATCGCCGAGGCGATCGTGCGCGCCGCCCGCGAACAGGGCCTCACCGTTCGGCCACTGCCCGACGCCCGCACCGTCGCCGGTATCGGCGCCGAAGCGGTGCTCGACGGCCGGCTGGTCACCGTGGGCCGGGTGCGCGAACACGGCGCCGACAGCGCGACCACCGACGCGCTCGCGGCCATCGAAAAGCTCGGCGCGACGCCGGTCGAGGTGATCGACGACGGGCACACGATCGGCCTGCTCGGCGTGGCGGACGAGCTGCGTCCCGACGCCCACGCCGCAGTGGACGGGTTGCGGGAGCTGGGGGTCACGCACACCGTCATGCTCACCGGCGACCGCACCACGGTCGCCCGCTCGATCGCCGACCGGCTCGGCATCGACGAGGTCCGCGCCCAGCTGATGCCCGAGGACAAGAGCGCCGCCATCGAGGCGCTCCGGAAGGACAACAGCAAGGGCAGTGTCGCGATGGTCGGCGACGGCGTCAACGACGCACCCGCCCTGGCCACCGCCGACGTCGCCGTCGTCATGGGAGCGGCCGGAACCGACGTCGCCCTGGAGACCGCGGACGTCGCGCTGATGGCCGACGACCTGACCAAGCTGCCGTATGCGGTGGCGCTGGCCAGGCGCGCCCGGCGCAACATCAACCAGAACATCGTGCTGTCGCTGGCGATGGTCGTCGTCCTGGTCACCGCGGCGCTGACCGGCGCGTTCACCCTGACCGAAGGCGTGCTGATCAACGAGGGCTACGCGCTGGTGGTCATCGCCAACGGCCTGCGGCTCCTGCGCCGCCGCGGCCTCGTGGCGGCACCGGCACCGGCATCGACTCCGGCGACGCAGCCGTCCCGGATCGAGCTGGCGACGGTGTCGAGCTCGTGCGGCTGCGCCGAGGGCTCGGCCTGCGGCACCGAGACGGCGGCTGCTGCAGCCGAGGCCTCGTCCGACTGCGGCTGTGGGCCCGCCGCGAGCGAACCGGTGGCTCCGGTCGTGGCGACCACCTCCGATTGCGGGTGCAGCTCCTGCGGCACCGACGAGGCGGGTACCTCCGCTGCGCCCGGGGCATCGCCGGAACGGCGTTCCTGACCGTCGTTGTGATGGCACGGCCGGCAGTGCAAGGTCACACCTCCTGTGTCCTTGCACCGCTGGTCGCGCCGAGCCTGCGTGTCACCGCGCGGGTGTACTGGATTTGGCAGTACTGAGTAAGTCAGTAGTACAGTGGTGGCGCGGCCGGCACCCGGCCCGTATCCCAGGTCCCGGTTCCACGGACGAGGAGTGATCGATGGGCCGCGAAGCGCGCGCCAGGCAAGCCGCACTCCAGCGGAAGAGGCGAACCCAGATCGCGGTCACCATCACCGCGATCGTCGCGGTCATCGTCGTCGTGGTCACGATCATGGTCACCCGCGGCGGCACCGACGGAGCCGGCCCAGCGGCCGCGGACGGCATCGCGACCACCGCGACCAAAGCGTCGGTGGGCAAGCAGTTCCCCGACTTCGCCCTGACCGCTCCCGGCGGCACCGCCGTCACCAAAGCGACGATCGCGGGCAAGAAGACGCTGATCTGGTTCGTCGACGCGGCAACCTGCGCCACCTGCCCGTCCGCAGCGGCGCAGATGGGGAAGGTCCTCGACGGCCTCGGTTCCGGTGCCCCGCGGGTCCTGGCAGTTTTCGTCAACCCCGCCGAGTCCGAGTCAGCGCTGACCGAATGGCGCACCACCTACGGCCGCCCGGACTGGACGGTCGCGCTGGACCCAGGCAGCAAGCTCGCCCAGCAGATCCATCTGCAGTGCCTGGACACCCGGGTCATCGTCGACGAACGTGGCACCGTCCTCGACGCCGACCCGAACCCCGTCACCAGCGGCTATCTGAACTTGCTGCGGGAAAAGGTGACCGCCTGATGTCGCTCATCGTCGCGTTCCTGGCCGGTGGGCTGGCGATCCTCAACCCCTGCGGCTTCGCCATGCTCCCGGCGTTCCTGTCCCTCTACGTCGGGGCGCAGGAGGAGAAACTGCCCCGGGCGGGCAGCCGCGCGGTGCAAGGCATCCTCGTCGGACTGCTGGTCACCGCGGGCTTCCTCGCCGTCTTCGCCGTCATCGGCATCCCGATCACCCTCGGCGTCGGGCAGATCGCCACCGCGATCCCCTGGATCGGGTTCGCGCTCGGCATCGTCATGGCCGCCGTTGCCGTGGCCACCCTGGCCGGCAAGCGGCTGGAGCTGCCGATCCGCACCGGCCGCCTGCGCTCCGAGCGCCGGAACCCGGCCGCCATGCTGTACTTCGGCCTCGGCTACGGGCTGGCCTCGCTGAGCTGCACCCTGCCGATCTTCCTCGTCGTCATCGGCGCCTCGCTGACCAGCGGCGGCATCGGCGCCAGCCTGCTCGTCTTCGCCGCCTACGCGATCGGAATGGCGATCGTGCTCATGGCCCTGTCCGTCTGCGCCGGACTGCTGCGCAACGGCCTCGCCCGCACCCTCGGTCGCGCCCTGCCGCACCTGCGCTGGATCAACGGCAGCCTGCTGCTGCTCGTGAGCGCCTACCTCGTCTACTACTGGGGGTCGGCGCTGTTCGTCCCCGCCGAGGCGCGTGCCGACGACCCGGTCGTCGGATTCATCCAGGGCTTCACCAGCCTCGCCGAAGGCTGGTCCAACTCCAGCACCGGCCTGTACCTCGTGCTCGGCGCCTGCGCCGTCGTCTGCTCGGCCGGACTCATCGCGCTCTGGCGCTGGGTCCTCAAACCCGACCAGCCCGAAGCTTCGCCGACGTGCGACTGCGAGGACCCTGCTCCAGCAGCCACGACCCCGACCCGGGCTCCGCGGGCACGCTGATGCCCGTCAAGCGATCGATCGCGGCCACCCTCACGCTGATCAGCGCGCTGACCCTGAGCTCGTGCGACGCGCTGTGCCCGCCGCTGCCGGGAACCGCCAGCCCCGCCCCGCAGCCCGCCCCGCACGCCGCACCCGGATACCCGGTGACGATCACCAACTGCGGCCGGGACAACCGCTTCGACCAGCCACCGAAGCGAGTGGTCGTGACCGGCGACTCCACCGCCGAAGTGTCGTCACTGCTCGCGCTCGGCCTCGGTGACCGGATCGTGGCCAACACCCAGAAACGGGCCTCAACCGACCAGCCCGAGCGTGCTGCCGCCATCGCGGCGCTGCCCACCGCCGGCCTCGCAGCGTCCCCTGGACAGCCGATTCCCCGCGACACCCTGATGCGCCTGAAACCGGACCTCGTACTCGCGGCCGGCAGCCACGACCTCGACCAGCTCGCCGCCGCAGGCGTGCCCACCTACCTCCCCGACTCCGCTTGCGCGGCACCAGAACCCGGAGCCAACCCGACGATCGAGGACAGCTACACGCTGCTGCGCGACCTCGGCAAGATCTTCGGCGTCAGCGACCGCGCTGAACGCCTCATCGCCGACTCCGAGAAGCTCGTCGGCGACATGTCCAATCTCGTGGCCGGCCTGCCACCGGCGAACGTCCTGCTCGTCCGCTCCGTCGAACCCGGCGGCCGGGTCACCGCGGCCGCGACTGGCGTCTGGAACGACGTGCTCGCCCGCGCCGGCGGCGCGAATGTCCTCGCTGACGCCACACCCGGACCCGTCACGACCGTCGGCCCGCGCGACCTCACTGCGGTCAAGGTCGACGCCGTGATCATCACCGGGACCACCCAAGCAGCCGCGCGTGATCAGGCCGAAGCACTGTTCGCGCGCTACCCGCAGTGGAAGGCGGCCGTGGACGAGCGCTACCTCGGACTCGCCGACTCCTACGACCTCGGCCCGGACAACGCGATCGCCGTCGACCGCCTCGCTCGCCTGCTGCATCCCGGCGCCTGCTGAGCCACGTCGGACTCGCGTCAGCGGGCTGGCAGCAGCCGCGGCACCGCCCGCCCGTAGAGCACCATCCCGACGACCTCGACCAGCGTCTGGGTCACCACAACTACGGCGGCGGCCGAGAGCACGTCCGGCAGTGCGAGCGCCAGCGGCAGAACCACCAGCGAGTTCCGGGTCGCGCCGGTGAACACGATCGCCCGGCCCGCGGGGACGTCGAGCCGGAACACCCGGGCGACCGCCAGCCCGGCGAACGCCATCACCACCAGGAACACGACGAAGAACGGCACCACCTGAACGACGTAGGCGAACCCATCATCGAGCTTGGGCACCTGCGACGCCACCACGGTGAACAGCGTCAGCGCCATCAGCGGAACCATGGTGCTTCCCGCCGCCTCGGCCACTCGCCGTCCCGTCTCCCTCCGGGCGGCCCACGCCTGCGTCATCCACGCCAGAGCCAGAGGAACGGCGATGAGCACGACGAACGCCTCGACGAACGGACCGGCCTCGATCGCATCGGACAGGCCCGAACCCAGGAAAAGGAACAGAAAGACCGGCAGCAACAGCATCTGAGCGATCAGCAGCAGCGGGGTAGCCGCGAGCAACTGCCGGCTGTTTCCGCCGGCCAGCCCACTGAAGACGATCACGTAGTCCACGCACGGCGCCAGCAGGACCAGCAGCACAC
Source organism: Amycolatopsis sp. NPDC004747 (assembly GCF_053601335.1). Classification (NCBI taxonomy): domain Bacteria; kingdom Bacillati; phylum Actinomycetota; class Actinomycetes; order Pseudonocardiales; family Pseudonocardiaceae; genus Amycolatopsis; species Amycolatopsis sp. NPDC004747. The sequence continues at coordinate 227,720 of NZ_JBSGBQ010000005.1, forward strand.
CCAGTTGCACGGCCCGGTCGTCGGGCAGGAACGTGAACATCGCGCCGACCACCAGCGGCACGACGACGAAGTTCACGACGAGTGCCGCCACCAGGAAACGCCCGGCCCGGAGCGAGCGGCCCAACTCGGCTACCGGAACCTGCAGGAAGGTTACGTACAGCACGAGAGCCAGCGCCGGGTTGATGGCGTGCGCCAACCCCGGCCCGGCAGCCGGTGCGGCCCAGCCCACCAGGGCGCCGCAGACGAGCGCTCCGATGTAGACGGAGACCTGGTGACGCTCCATGTTCGCAACGAAGCCCGGTGTTGACGACAACGAGCGATCCTCCCTGGACATGAGGCGAGATCCGCGATGCCTCGAGCGCGACGATCACGCCGCGATCGGGCGCAGAGTAGTGCAGCGCGCGACTGCGCGATGTATCCGACCACCATGGCGAAGAGCGCAACTCGTGACCACTCCGATACTGCCAACCCCGCTGACAGCGTCCGAGGTGGACCAGGGGATCGAGTGACCTGCAACACTCGTCGCAGATTCAGCCCGTGTCCACTATCTGCTGCCGGTGCCAACCAGCGCCTGTAGTCCCACTTCACCAGCTACCGGGGTAGTGCACGTATTCGTAGGTGCGCTATTCCCGACGCCGGCCCTCCCAAGTCTGCAGTTCCGCATCGCCTCGGGCCGGGCTTTAGGCCGCAGGCCGCCCGGCGGAACGCAGTGCTGACCCGGTCCCTTCAGGACCCGCGAACGCCTATCGGTCGCAGACGAACGGGATGTGCACGATCGGGCCTGCGGGTCAGGCGTAGCCGCGTTTGAGCAGCATGCCCGCGGCTTTGTCGAACTCGGCGTCGGTTGGGACGGTGAAGTCCAGCGCGTTGGCGTAGCGGGTGACGATGTTGAACACGGCCGCGACCGCGGCTGCGTCGTCGAGCTGTCGCTGGGTGGCCCCTGCGGCCAGCGCTGCTCGGACTTGCTCGCCCTTCAGTTCGTCAGGGCGCAGGGTGATTGTTTCCAGGACGGCGAGGGTGGCGCGCAGGGGCTCCGGGATGGGTGCGGTGTGGTAGTCGGCGAGTGTCGCGTCGGCCACCGCTCTGTCCATCCCGTGCACGGCGATGGCCCGGTGCGCTCCGATGCAGAAGGGGCACGAGTTCCACTTCGCGACCATCGCGGCCATCAGTTCCCGCTCGGCGACGGACCATTCGCTCGGTCCGCGCATTGCCGCTTGGGTCCATGCGCCGAGCGCTGTCCCGACGAAACCCTTGTGGTAGAAGGCAACCCGGGCCGCGTCCGGGAGGCGCGCGCCCATCGCCAGGGAGATGACCCGGATGAGCATCCTGGTGCGGATGCCGTCGCCGCGTTCGACTTCAGGCAGGCGCATCGGTTGCCTCCGCGATCACACGGGCTGCGGCGTCCCACCGGGCCAGGCCCGCCCCGATGCAGGCGGACATGACGATCTCGAACGCGGCCTTGTCACTGCCTGCCGCCTGGCGGACGGCGTCGACCTCGGCGTCGGTGACCCGGTGGGAGGTGGCACCGATTCGCTGGGCCAGGGCGTCGTACGGTTCGGCGACCGGTGGCCCGCCCGCCGCGCGGGCCGCGACCGCGGTCCGGAGCGCCGCCTCGGTGATTGCGGTGTCGCCGGCCATCGCCGTGCGCAACGTTTCCGCGCGGTGGCGGTGCGAGTCGTCGGTGCTCATGTGGCCTCCGGGATCGGGTCCGGTGTGGACGGTATCCGGTTCAGTCCTCTGCGGCATCCTGGTGCGTCGCGGCGCGGAACCGGTCGAGGTAGAGCGGCCAGCCCGAGCCGGCGCCGAGGCTGGTGAAGCTCTCCCAGCCCTCGCCGTGCCGGTCGAGGTGCCGGTGTTCGAGCGCGACCCGGGTGCGGTCGGCACCTTCGGCGGTGAACCGGATTTCCACTTCGCTGGTGTGGCCGGGGTCGGACTCGATCTGCCAGCGCGGGCTGATGTCCCAGCTGAGGACCAGCCGCTGCGACGGCTCGTAGGCGAGGACCCGCGCCCAGGTGCACCGGCTGCCGTCGGAGCCGAGGTCGTACACGGTGCCGCCGGTCCGGGGTTCCAGCACGGTTCGCTCGATCGGGACGGCGAGGAGGTTGTGCTCGCGGGGCTTGATCTCGTCGAACCGCTCGGTGAACAGGCGGAAGGCGTGCTCTTGGGGGACATCGACGACGATGTCGGCCTGAACCGAGGTCGCGGCTTGTGAGGTGCTGCTCATCGGTGTGGGTCCTTTCGGTGAATCGTCGGTTGACGCACCGGAGGACGATCGGCCGCCCGGCTTCTCGACAGCTCGTCTCGTGAAGTTTCGAGTTCGTGGATGCGGCCGGCGAGGTAGCGCTGGTCGGCGGGGTTGGTGGCGAGTTCGTGAGCGCGCCGGTACGCCTCGGCCGCGTCGTCGGTGTGGCCGAGGCGGCGCAGGAGGTCGGCGCGGGCGGCGTGCAGCAGGTGGTAGCCGTCGAGGCCCTCGATCCGGTCGATCAGGGTCAGCCCCTCGGCCGGGGTGGTGGCCATGGCGACCGCGACGGCGTGGTTGAGCGCGACCACCGGGGACGGGGTCGCCGCGAGCAGCTGCTCATACACCGCGGCGATCGCGGGCCAGTTCGTGTCCGCGGCGGTGGGTGCCTGGGCGTGCAGGATCGCGATGGTCGCCTGGAGTTGATACGGCCCGGGCGTCCCGAAGCGCAGGGCCCGGTCCAGGAGCCGGACGGCTTCGGCGACTTCGGCGCGGTCCCAGCGGGAGCGGTCCTGGTCTTCGAGCAGGACCAGGTCCCCGGCCGGGGTGTAGCGGGCGGCCGAGCGGGAGCGGTGGACCAGCAGCAGCGCGACCAGGGCGAGGGCTTCCGGTTCGTCGGGCATCAGGGTGGCCACGAGCGTGGCGAGACGGATCGCCTCCTGCTGCAGCTCGCGGTAGTCGGGCTGGTCGCCGCCGGTGGTGTAGCCGCGGGTGAAGATCAGGTAGATCACCGCGAGGACGCCGGAGAGTCGCTCGGGCAGCAGGTGGTCGGCGGGGACGTCGAGGCTGATGCCCGCGTCGCGGATCTTGCGCTTGGCGCGCACGAGCCGCTGGGCCAGTGCCGGCTCGGCGATCAGGAAGGTCCGGGCGATCTGCCCCGCGGTCATCCCGGCCACGGCCTGCAGTGTGAGGGCGACCCGCGCTTCCTCGGCCAAGGCGGGGTGGCAGCAGGTGAAGATGAGGCTGAGCCGCTCGTCGCCGAGGCTGAGCAGGCGCTGTTCGTTGAAGTTCATGGTCGCCGCCTCCGGCTGTGGTGGGAGCTGGGCGAGCTTGTCCCGGCCGGTGCGGGCCCGCCGGAGCCGGTCGATCGCGCTGTTGCGGGCCGCGGTCAGCAGCCAGGCGACCGGGTCGTCGGGTGGCCGGTCGTCCCATTTGCGCAGGGCGAGCGCGCACGCGTCCTGCAGCGCGTCTTCGGCGAGTTCGAAGTCGCGCAGCACGCGGACCAGGGCGGCGAGCATCTTCGTGCGGTGCTCGCGGTAGGTCTCCGACAGGACGGGCGCGGCCGTCATGTGCCCGTCGACGGGCGGTGGTCGAGGTCCGGGACCCCGGCGATCGGCCGGACCTCGATGGTGCCGTCGGTGGCCATCGGGCAGAGCGCGGCCAGCTCGAGGGCTTCGTCGAGGTCGCGGCAGTCCAGGACGTAGGTGCCGCCGAGGTGCTCGTGGGTCTCGGGGAACGGGCCGTCGGTGATCAGTGTCTTGCCGTCGCGGACGCTGACGGTGGTGGCGGTGTGCTCGCCCTGGAGGGGGTGGCCGGAGACGAACGCGCCGCGCCGGCGGCATTCCTCGGCGAAGGCGTTGACCCGGGCCAGCGCATCGGGGAAGGCCGGGTCGCCGGGTTCGGGACGGTCGCAGTTGTAGATCAGCAGCATGTACTGCACGTGTCCTCCAGGTCGGTGCATCGGGTGTGGTGAAGAGGATGACGAACGGAACGCCCGGAACTCGACAACACCTCCGGAGATTCTCGGCCACATCGGCGCTCGTGGCGCTGCGGAAGTCGACATGTCCTGCTCACGTGCTGTGCCGGTGGTGGCGTGGTTCACTGAACTCATGACCACCGCTGGCGACAAGGGGAACGGCGGGTTCTCCATCAGCAGCGGTGGTGGCGCGCCGATGGACGGCGGAGGACATCCGGCGGGCCGTGCCGTCGCCGACTCCGATGCCGCCCGGTCAGGTGTCGGCAGATGACGAGCTGACGGATCCGGCGGCGCTGTGCCCCGATGAGCAGGCCGACGTCCTACCTTCAACGGCCGGCGCGGGCATGTACTGCGGTGAGGCGCCGGGCGAGATGGGTGGCGTCTCGGCCGACGAAGCCGAGCAACGCTGAGCCGGCGGTGCGCTGCCAGGGCAAGCCGAGCACGGAAAGACCCTCCACCGGGGTGAGGCCGTAGTGGTGGCGCAGCCGGCCACCGGCGAGTGCGTCCGGGACGTCGACCCAGGAGTGGTCCTGGCGGAATCCGGTCGCCCACACCACCGCGTCGACCTCGGCCGACATCCCGTCGGCGAAGACGGCCGTACGGCCGTCCGCGTGCAGCAGCCGCGCCCGGAAGCTGATGCCCTGCCGGCGCAACGAGCGGCGGGTGTGGCCGATGACGGTCCCGTCGCCGCGGCGCATCCACCGGCCGCGGCGCGAGGAGGCGGGCGCGGTGATCAAGCCGGTGCGGGTCTGCCACCAGAACAGGTCGCGGCCCAAGATCCGCTGCGGGACACAGACGTTGCGGGTCCCGATCGCCAACTCGACCGGTCCGGTCGCGGGGTGGGCGGCCAGTTCGGCGGCGATCTGGAAGCCGGAGTTCCCGCCGCCGACGACCAGGACCCGCCTGCCGGCGAACGGGGCTGGATCGCGGTAGTCGCTGCTGTGCTGCTGGAGCACCTCCGGGGCGAAACCGGTCGAGCAGGCGGGAATCGCCGGCTGCTGGAACGGCCCGGTGGCCACCACGACGTGGCGTGCCCGGAGCAAGCCGCCGGTGGTGGCGAGGGCGAAGCCGTCACCGCGTCGGGCCAGCGTCGTGACGGCGACCCCGGTACGGACGGGAAGATCGAAGGTCGCCGCGTAGGTGGCGAGGTAGTCCGCGACCTGGTCCTTGCCCGGGTAGCTGTCGGGGTCCGCGGGGAACGGCAGGCCGGGCAGGGCGGCGTAGCGGGCGGGGGTGAACAGCTGCAACGACGTCCAGCGGCCCCGCCACACGTGCCCGACGGCGTCACCGGCGTCGAGGATGACGAAGTCGAGCCCGGTCGCGGCCAGTTCGTGCCCGAGGGCGAGCCCGGCTTGCCCGCCGCCGACGATCGCGACGTCGTAGCCGTTCACGGTGCGGCGGGGGTGACGGTGGTGAGGATGAGGTCGGCGACGCGGACGAACGCGGCGAGGTCCGCGTCGGGGACGTTGCCGAGGATGGCGCGCGCGGCGTCGTGCCGGCTTTCGGTCATCCATCGCGCGGTGGCGGCGCCCTCGTCGGTCAGCGCCACCGAGATCGCTCGCCGGTCCCGGGGATGGGGGCGCCGCTGCACGAGGCCGGCGTCTTCGAGCTGGTCGACGAGGCCGGTGACATGCCGGGGCGTGCAGTTCAGGGCGTCGGCCAGGGCACGCTGCATCAGTTCGCCGTCGCGGGCGAGGACGTAGATGACCTCGGCGCGGCTGGCGGTGAGGCCGCGGTCGGCCAGTGCGACGCGCATCGCCTCGGCCAGCCGTGCCGCCAGCTCGAAGGCCTTGTCGAACGCCTGGACCGGATCCGATCCCATGCCACCTCCTTCCGCATTTCGTGTAGATAGTACATAGTGAAGTAACTTCATCATATGGGGAGAGGCGATGGCTGATCTTGACGGCGCCGAGCTGCGCCGGCGCTGGGACCGGTACGCGCCGCGGTATGACCGTGACATCGGGGTGGTGGAACGGCTGCAGTTCGCCGGTGGCCGTGAATGGGTGTGCGCGCAGGCCGCCGGAGAGGTCCTGGAGGTCGCGGTCGGCTCCGGCCGCAACTTCGCGCACTACCCGGCCGGGATCCGGCTGACCGGGATCGATCTGAGCCCGGCCATGCTGGAGCTGGCCCGTGCCCGCGCTGCCGAGCTCGGTCGCGAGGTCGAGCTGCGGGAGGGTGACGCGCAGGCGTTGCCGTTTCCGGGCGCGTCGTTCGACACGGCGGTGTGCACGCTTGGCCTGTGCGGCGTCCCGGACGAGCGGGCCGCGATCGCCGAGATGCACCGGGTCCTGCGCCCGGGCGGGCGGCTGTTGCTGCTGGACCACATCGGCAGCGACCACGCGGTGCTGCGGTTCGGGCAGCGGCTGCTGGAGAAGGTCACGGTCCGGATGCTCGGTGACTACCAGACCCGTCGGCCGCTGCCGCTGCTGGAGGAGGCCGGGTTCGAGGTGAGCAGGGCCGAGCGGCTCAAGCTTGGCACCGTCGAACGCGTCGCCGCGGTCAAGCGTCCCGCCGCGGGGTGATCCAGCGTGCGGCCAGCAGCCCGGACGCGGCGGTGAGGATCGAGGCCGCGACCACGGTCGTGGTGAGGCCGAGGGTGTCGGCGAGGATGCCGGCCAGCAGGGCCCCGGCGGCGTAGCCTGCGTCGCGCCAGAACCGGTACGTGCCCAGCGCATTGGCGCGCCAGCTCGGGTGCGCGTGGTCGGAAATGGACGCGATGAGCGCGGGGTAGACCATGGCCGTGCCCAGGCCGAGCACGACCGCGGACACGACCCCGGCCAGCAGCGGGTTGTCCAGCAGGACCAGGGCGAGGACGAACGCGGCGGCTTGGACCAGCATGCCGGTGACGATCAGCGGTTTGCGGCCGATTCGGTCGGCGAGGTGTCCGGTCGGGATCTGCCCCAGGCCCCACAGCAGTGGGTACAGGCCTTTGATCAGGCCGACGGCGGCGAGGCCGAGGCCGTGCTGGGTGAACAGCAGCGGGAACACGCCCCAGGTGAGGCCGTCGTTGAGGTTGTTGACCAGCCCGGCCTGGCTGGCCCCGCGCAGCGACCGGTCGCGCCAGCTGGTCCGCGCGAAGGTGGCGGCCAGCCCGGTGACCTCTCCGGGGGCCGGGCTGGGGTGGCGGGACAGTTCCAGCGCGACGTGCCTGGCGGTATCCCGCACGATCAGGGACAAGCCCAGGCCGGCGGCGACGAAGACGACGCCGATCAGCTCGGGCACCGGCCGCAGGCCGTAGGAGGTGGCCAGGTAGCCGGTGAGCAGGGCGACCCCGCCGACCGCGCAGTAGCCGGCGGCCTCGTTGAGGCCGGTGGCCAGGCCACGCCGGGCCGGGCCGACCAGGTCGATCTTCATGTTGACCGTCATCGACCAGGTCAGGCCCTGGTTGAGGCCCAGCAGCACGTTGGCGGCCACGATCCAGCCCCACGACGGCGCCCACGCCAGCGCGAAGGGCACCGGCACACCGATCAGCCAGCCGGCGATCAGCAGCTGCCGCCGGTGGAAGCGAGCGGTCAACGCGCCCGCGGCGAGGTTGGTGCACGCTTTCGTCAGGCCGAAGGCGATGATGAACGAAAACACCGCCAGATCGCTGGCCAGGCCAAAGGTTTCCGACCCGATCAGCGGCACCGTGGTGCGCTCCAGCCCGACCAGCCCGCCGACACAGGTGTTGACGACGACCAGCAGGGTGAACTGCAGCCAGTTCTCCCGAAGGCCGAGCTGGACCGGACGCTCGCCCGCGGGCGCCGGAGTACCGGTCACGACGCCGTGCCCTCGATGAGGTGCTGTCCGTGCGCGGCGGCGTAGTCGCCCGGCCCGCCGTCGAGGACGGCGACGTCGGTGCGGCCCGCGCGTTCCAGCAGGCTGGCGGCGGTCATCGCGCGTTCACCGTGGCCGCAGGCGACAACCGCACCCGCGGGGGTCTCGGCGGCGTGCGCGGCGAGGGCGCCGAGTTCGATGTGGACGGAGCCGGGAACGTGACCGGCGGCGTATTCGGCGCTCTGGCGCACGTCGAGGTAGCGGCGTCCGTGGGCGCCGGCGGGACGGACGAATTCGGTCGTGGCCTGACCGCCGCCGTCGGCGAGCCAGGCGTCGATGCCGCCGGAAAGGTGACCGGCGATGCGTTCGTAGCCGATTTTGCAGGCCTGCCAGGCGATTTCGGCGAGGTCGTGGTCGCCGGTGGTGAGGAAGATCAGGGGCTGATCCTCGGGCAGCAGCCAGCCCAGCCAGCTGGCGAACTGATCCCGCAGCGGGATCGACACGCTGGCGGGGACGTGCCCGGCGGCGAACGCGGCGGCGGGCCGGGTGTCGACGACCTGTGCGCCGGAGCCGATCAGCTGCCGGACCTCGGCGGCGGTCAGCGGCGGGACAGCGGGCTCGCCGGTCAGCACTCGCGGGCCGCGGCGGTTGATTTCCCCGAGCCGGTCGAAGTAGGCGGGGTAGGAGCCGAGCTGGGCGATCAGCCGTCGGGCGAAGGTGTCTTCGTCCGGCGCGGCCAGCAATGGGTTCGCGGCTTTCTCCGCGCCGATGGTGGTGGTCCGCTCGGTGCCGCTGGGCGCGGAGCAGAATGAGCCCGCGCCGTGCGTCGGCCACACCGGCGTGGCATCGGGCAGCGTGGTGAGCCGGCGCAGTGACCGGTATTGGGCGCGGGCGAGTTCGTCGGTGCGGTCCGGGCCGAGCAGGTCGGTGCGGGCCGCCGAGCCGACGATCAGCGAGCCGCCGGTGAACACGCCGAGTTCGCGTTTGCCGTCGAGCAGCAGGTAGGACAGGTGCTCGTCGGTGTGCCCGGGCGTGGCCAGCGCCCGCAGCGTCAGCCCGCCGAGGTCGATCTCGTCGTCGTCGGCCAGCGGTGTGTGCGGGAATGCCCGGTGGCCGGCGGCGGAGGCCAGCACCGTGGCGCCGTCGTCGTGGCCGAGCTGGACGGCGCCGGAGAGGAAGTCGGCGTGCAGGTGGGTGTCGGCGGCGAAGGCGACGCTCAGCCCGCGGCGCCCGGCCGCGCGGCGCACGGCGCGCAGGTCGCGGCTGACGTCCATGGCCAGCGCGCGGCCGTCGCCCAGGTCGACGAGGTAGGCGCTGTTGCCGAGCCCGTCGTCGACCAGCGGGAGCAGGTGGTCCTCGGCGAAGCCCACGGCTCCTCCTCGTGCTCGGGTGCGGTGCTGTTCGATCCTAAGCTACAATATTCCATGGATTTATGGAGGAGTACATGATGGACACCCGCGCCGATCGCAAGGCGGCGCTCTACGGCGCGTTCGCGCTCAGCGGTAAGGCGCTGGCCAGCGGCAAGCGCCTGGAACTGCTTGACCTGCTCGCCCAGGGCGAGCGATCGGTCGATGCGCTCGCCCGTGCGGCCGGGTTGAACCTGACGACCGCCTCGGCGCACCTGCAGACGCTCAAGCAGGCGGGTTTCGTCATCGCCCGCCGGGACGGCACGCGCATTCACTACCGCCTGGCCGGAGACGACGTCGCCCAGCTGCTGTCGCTGCTGCTGAAGGTCGCCGAAACCCACCAGGCCACCGTGTCCCCGGCGCTGCGGGACTACCTCGGCACCGACGGCGCCACGGAAATCGACCGGGCCGAGCTCCAGGCGCGTGCCGCCGCGGGCGACATCGTCATCCTGGACGTGCGACCGGCCGAGGAATACGCGGCCGGTCATATCCCCGGCGCGATCGGCATTCCCGTCGACGAGTTGGCCGAGCGCATCAGCGAGCTGCCTGAGGACCTCGAGATCGTCGTGTACTGCCGCGGCGAGTACTGCGTGTTCGCCTACGACGCGGTGCGCACCCTGACCGGGCACGGCCGCCGGGCGATCCGGCTGCACGACGGCATGCTCGAATGGCGCGTCGCCGAGCTGCCCGTCGATGTGGCGGCCGCCGCGTGAGCGCGCCCCCGCATCTCGGCCTCGTGGGTGGCCCCGTCCACGCCGACTACAACGCCACCACCCCGGTCGACCCGCGCGTCGCTGAGGCGATGGTGCCGCACCTGACCCACCACTTCGGCAACCCCTCCAGCGCCCACCACTACGCCGACATCCCGGACATCCCGCGAGCTGCCCTGGCCGAGGCCTGCGCTCAGATCGCCGCGCTGATCGGCGCCCGCTCCGGCGAGATCGTGTTCACCGGCTCCGGATCCGAAGCCGACCTGCTCGCCCTGCGCGGCGCCGCCCTCGCGACCACCGGACGCCGGCACATCATCACCCAGGCCACCGAGCACCCCGCCATCCTCGGAGGGGCCCGCGCGCTGCAGCGCCTGCACGGCGCCCGGGTCACGCTCCTCCCGGTCGACCGAGACGGACTCGTCGACCCGGCCGACGTCGCCGCCGCGCTCGACGAGGACACCGCACTGGTGTCGATCATGACCGCGAATAACGAAACCGGCGCCCTGCAACCAATCCCGGAGATCGCCGCCGTGGCGCACGAGCGTGGGGCACTGACCGAGGCCATGGTCGCGCTCGTGGCCGGCGAGCTGCGCGAGATCCTGAGGGAACAGCGTGACGATCTCGTGGGTGTCACCTGCTTGGCCCGCGGCGCGGACCAGGTTTTCGCCCGAGTCGTTCTGGAGTTGGGTGGGACGCTCGAAGTCGTGCTGCCGGCGGCGGACTACCGCGAGCGCAAGGTTAAGCCGGACGACGTGGCCGAGTTCGACACCCTGATCGCCGAAGCGAGCGTCCACACGATGTCGTTCGCCGAGTCGAACCGTGACGCCTACATGGCCGCCAGCGAGCACGCCCTGTCCATCGTGGACAAAATGGTCGCGGTCTGGGACGGCGGACCGTCCGGCGGCCATGGCGGCACCGCGGATGTCGTCGATGCGGCGCGGAATCGAGGGCTGGCCGTCACGGTCGTCTGGCCGGAGCACGCTGCCCGAGCCTGAAAGTCTTTCAGCGGCGGCCGATCCGATCGCGCCGTGACGGGATTCCCTTCCGTTGCCGGAGGACATCGTCACAGGGCTCGCATTGCTGGTGGACGCGGTTGTTTCGACCCTCACCGGAGAGCTTGAACTCCGCCTCGCCGGATTCGCCGCAGAGCATGGTGACAGCTTCTCCCGGCTGCGGCACCGCGGTGAGGTCCATTCGATGCCACTTGCCGTTGAGGACCGGCTGGATCGTCTGCGGGTCGACGTAGATGACGGCGGCGACCATCACGACGCCCGAGCTTGGAGAGAATCGAGCCAGCCTTCGATCGTGACCGGCTGGGCGAAGGCGCGTCCCAGCAGTGCCCGCGCGGTGTCGTGGTACCTGTTCAGCACGTCCTTGTCCGTGCCGTACGTCGTGCAGTGGCTGTGCTTGAGCGCGACGGCGATCGGCCTGGGGCCGTCCTCGAAGAGCGTGAAGGCTGCCGCGGAATCGGGCCCGGACTGGACGATATGAATTGTGACGTCGGGGCGGCGTCCTGCTTCGCGGAGCTGCCTGATCTGCTCAGCGCCGTCGGGTTTGTCGTGGGCCATGCGCAGGGCCTCGTCGCCGATCAAGAAGACGTATCGGCGTCCGCCTTGCTCCATCGTCTGCCGGCGGCACTGGCGGTGAAACAGCTCCTGGTCATAGCGTTCGGACTGCTCCGCGGCCTCATCTTGAGCCGCGACGGGCGGCGGTGATGGCAGCAGGAGGTCCGGGATGCGGAATGGCGCCCACTCCACGATTCGGCTTGAAAGTTGCTCGTATGTCCACAACAGATCGATCAGCGGTGCCGCGGACTGGTCGACGAAGTTCGGGACGTCGAGCTGCTTGGCGATCTTCATGACCTGCTCGAATTCGGCACGGCTGACTCGGAGGCACCCGAGAATCTGGGCGACCAGCGTGGGCTCGGGGACGTTTGTCCCCAGTTCCACGTTCGACAGCTTCTGCGCGCTGATTCCCAGTAGGCGAGCTAACTCGCGGAGCCCCATCTTCCGGCGCTCACGCGCATCGCGCAGTCCGACGCTTACGGCGAGTACGGCAGGTTTGCGGGTTGCGTGCATCGTTCGGTCCTTGCTTTTACGTTGGTCAGCTGAAGAAGATTCAGGAAGGTGACGAAGCCCGTGAAGCAGGCGGCTGAGCAACACGTACAGAGCCAGGTCTTCCTCGTTCGGCCATTCGGGACCGGACGTTGGCTCGTCGTCTGATTTCTGTTTCGAGGTCATGGTTTTCAGTTGCCGCCGGTCTTGGGTGGCACCCCTGGTGACCGGGGCTCACATCGGAGGGGGAAGCGAGGTGGTCGACCAGCCACCGGGGTGCCGAAATCGACCTTCGCGGGTCGTCCAGCTGAATCACCAGGGCGTACATCCGGGGCGAATCTGTAGGAGATCTTGTGTACAGCCATCTGACCTGCGGTAATCTGATGACCTCAGGCGGTGATCTAGGGAGTGAATCATGGGAACGCGGCGCCACGGGCTCATCCGGGCTCGTAAGGCAGCTGGCTACACCCAGGAGACGCTGGCCATCGAACTGGGCCTCGACACGACTACCGTCGGGCAGTGGGAACGCGGCAAATCGGAGCCGCTGCCGTACAAGCGGCCGAAACTCGCAAAGGCGCTCGGCGTCACGTCGCGCGGCCTCGAAGAGCTGCTGGCCGAAGGCGCCGCCGTGGTATCGCCTCCGAGCGCTGACTACGAAACCTGGGCCGACGACCTGGATCGAGTCGCCGTCTGCCTCGGCCGCCAGGAGTTCGACCTGGCGAAGCTCCTGCTGGATCGCTGGACCGGCCGGCTGGTCCCCAGCGGCGATGGCCGCGGGCTCTACCTCTACGGCCGGTCGCTACGACTTCTCGGTGATCTGCGTCAGGACCAAGGCGTCCTCACCGGACCGATGTCCGCCCGGCAGAGCTACGGACGCGCCATGGCGGTCTTCCGCGAGCTCGGTGCCGACCGGCGGGTCGCACAGCTCGAACTCCAGCTGGCTGTCCTCGACGAGATGGGCGGCAACCACGAGCCTGCCGCCGAGCAGTACCGGCAGCTGGCTGCGGACACCCGCCTCGATGCCCGCGACCGCACCCGCGCCCAGCTCTGGGTCGGGACCGCGCTCAGCAAGGCGGGCCGGAACGCGGACGCCATCACCTTCATCAAGCCCGCCATCCGGCAGTTCGAGGCTCTCGAAGAGCCGCAGGACTGGTCGGTGGCGTTCCAGAAGCTGGCCCTGGCGCACCGCGGTGATGGCGACCTAAGCCAAGCCGGCGTCGCCTTCCAGGTGGCGCTCGACCACCGGCCCGGCGACGCACCCATGCAGCGCGTTCGCCTCGACACCGCGCACGGCCACCTCCTGCTGTCCGACCCCGCCACGGCCGACAGCGGGCTCAAGCTGCTGGAGGGCGCCGCCGCAACCTCGACGCAGTACGGGATGATGCATCAGCTACAGGCCATCTCGGGCATTCGCCGCGCGTACGAACGCCAGGCGTAAGCCCGCGCACGCGACCCGAGGGAGTACGAACGCGCCGTGACGCGGCAACTTACCGATGTGGAGTGGCACGACGCCGAGCTCGTGTGGGACTTCCACCAGGTCCACCACGAGATTTCTGCGTGCGACGTCGCCATCGCACTGGGATGCAACGACATCGGCGTCGCCGAGTACGCGGCCGAGCTGTACCACCGCGGCATGTTCCAGACCGTCGTCTTCACCGGTGCGACCAGCCGGGACACCGCCGCCATCTTCCCGCGCGGCGAAGCCGTCCACTTCTGCGAGCGCGCCCTGGAGCTGGGCGTGCCGGACGCCGCCATCCTGGTCGAGCCTGAGGCCGCGAACACCGGCGCCAACATCACGCTCTCCCGCGACCTGCTCGTCGGGGCCGGGCTGTCACCGGACTCCGTGCTCCTCATCTCGATGCCGTACATGGAGCGGCGGGCGTTCGCGACCTGCCGGCGCCTGTGGCCTGAAGTCGCGGTGACGTGCACGTCGGCGCCGCTGACGCTGGAGGAGTACGTCAAGACGATCGGCGACGCCGCCGAGGTCGTCGACATGATGATCGGCGATCTGCAGCGGGTGATGATCTACCCCGAACGCGGCTTCGCCATCGAGCAGCCGGTGCCGCCCGCTGTGGCCGCCGCGTTCGATCGCCTGGTCGCGGCGGGGTTCAACAGCCGCCTGCTCTGATCGGCAGAAGTCGATCAAGTCAGTAGCGGACCGTCACGGCCGTGCTGCGATTGGGTGATCTGTCGCTACTTGTGTCCACATGGACACGGAGCGGGCATACCGTGGTTCTTCCAGGTAGGGGGGCCTGCCGGGCGAGTTTCGACGGCGGTGGGGAGGGCCGATGACCGAAACCGGGTCCCGCGGTTTTGCGGCGGCGCTGCGAGGTCGTGAGTTCCGCGCGCTGTGGCTCGCCGAAGCCTTGTCGGTCTTCGGCGATCAGGTCGCGCGGGTGGCGCTCGCGCTGCTGGTCTATGCCCGCACGGACTCCGCGGCGCTGACGGCGCTCACCTACGCCCTGACCTTCGTGCCGGCGATCCTGGGCGGCTTCCTGCTCTCCGGCCTGGCGGACCGCTATCCGCGCCGGACGGTGATCGTCGTGACCGACGTCGTGCGTGCCGTGCTGGCGGCGGCGATGGCCGTGCCGGGGATGCCGCTCTGGATCCTTTGGGCGTTGATCGGATGCCTGACGATGGCTGCGGCGCCGTTCAAGGCCGCTCAGCTCGCGCTCCTGCCGGACGTGCTTCCGAACGGGCTGTACCAGGCCGGTCTCGGCCTCCGGCAGATCAGCACACAAACGGCCCAGGTGGCCGGCTTCGGGCTCGGCGGCCTGCTCGTGACGAGCTTGAGCACCAGCGGCGCGCTGCTGGTGAACGCCGCGACGTTCCTGGTCAGCGCCGTTGTGGTCGCCGCGGTGGTCCGAACTCGTCCCGTCAGCCGGGCCGAGACCAAGACGACGCCGCGGTCAGCTTCGGTGGCCACCGACCCGCGCATGGTCGCTATCTACATGCTGGCCGCGATGATCGGATTTCTTGTCGTACCTGAAGGCTTGGCGGCGCCGTACGCGAACGCGGTGGGCCTGACGTCGATCGGGGTCGGCGTCCTGATGGCGGCCGATCCCGTCGGCAGCGTGCTCGGCGGCTGGCTGGCCAGCCGGCTCCGGCCCGATACCGCGCTCACGGCGAAGCTGGTCGTCGTGCCGGCAGCGGCGTCCGGCCTGCCCCTGATCGCTTGCCTCGCGCTACCCGGCGCTTGGTGGGCCGCAGGCCTCTGGGCGGTCTCGGGTGTGCTGTCCACCATCTACTTGATCCGGCTGCAGGCGGTCGTCGTCGAGCTGGTGCCGGACGCGCGTCGCGGCACCACGATGGGACGGCTGAGCACCTGCCTCTACAGCTCGCAGGGCATCGCGATCCTCGGCGCCGGCGTTGTCGCCGAGCGGCTCGATCCCGTCTTCGTCGTTGCCGGGTCGGGCGCGGTGGCGTCACTCTCCGCGGTCGCGGCCGGGTTCGTCTGGTGGGCGGCTCGACCTCGGCAGGCGAGAACTGTCGAGGACGAGCCCGCACCCGTGGATTCAGCGCGCTCAGAAGTCCTTGTTACGCATAGTGACCCCCTCCCGGAGCGTCCGGCGGCGGGAGGTGCCGAGGTGCGGCGGCCGGAGCTCGAGGACCTCGGGTCCTCCCCTGGGAACGGAAGCGAGATCAGTATGCCGAACGAGGGGGTGGCTGAGCGCTCTGGTTGGTCACGATGGGCTATCTGGTTGCTACCGCGGCCCGCGGCGGTGTTTCTGCTGGTCATCGACGCCATCGCGGTAGCGGCCATCGTCTTCGACGCGAGGGCCCCGATGGCCTGGCGAGATGTCGTGTCCTGCGGGTTGATCGTCGGGCTCGGCATCCTGGCCGCGGAGATGACCCGACGAGTCGAGCGGCGGCGACGGCGGTTTTCGGACACTCCGCACGTCAACTTCTCATCCGTGTGGACCCTGGCCGCCGCGCTGACCCTCCCGACCGCCTTGGCGGCCCTTGTCGCCGTGCTGCTGTACCTGCACCTGTGGCTGCGCAGCTGGCGAGGCGTCGCCGGGATCCACGCGCACCGCGTCATCTTCAGCACGGCGAACGTCATCCTGTCCTGCCAGATCGCCGGGTGGGCTGCCAAGCAGCTGCACGTCGTGCCGCCCGGCCAGGAAGCCGGAATCTGGACCGCGGTGGGCTTGGCATCGGTGATCGCGATCTACTTCACCGCGAACTCGACGATCGTCGGCGTGGCGATCGCCCTTGCCAGGCGGAGCCTTTCGTTCAAGCGGATGCTTGGTGCACTCAACGAGAACATCCTCGAGCTGGCGACATTGTGCATGGGCGCGCTGACCGCGGTCCTCCTGACTCTGCGCCCGTGGCTCGTGATCGTGTTGTTCCTGCCGCTCTACGCGTTGCACCGGAGCGTCCTGATCCGCCAGTTCGAGCACGCCTCGACCACCGATTCGAAGACCGGACTGCTCAACGCGGCGAGCTGGCACGCCATCGCGGCGAAGGAGATCGACCGCGCTCGCCAGCACGGCTTCAGCGTCGGTGTCCTGATGATCGACATCGACCACTTCCGTGATGTGAACAACGTTCACGGACACCTGACCGGCGACAGGGCGCTCGTCCTCGTCGGCAACGCCATCCGGAGCGAAGTCCGGAGCGATGACCTCTGCGGGCGGTTCGGTGGCGAGGAGTTCGTCGTCCTGCTGCCGGGCAGCTCGCCGGACGCGATTCACGCCATCGCGGACCGCATCCGGGAGCACGTCGAACGCACCGTCATCGAGCCGGATGCCGGACCAGGCTTCCACGTCAGCGTGTCGATCGGCGCAGCTGCGTTCCCCGCGGCGGGCAGTTCGCTGGAAGAGGTCCTGATCTCCGCTGACAACGCGCTGTTCGCGGCCAAGGACGCCGGGCGCAATCAGGTCCGAGTCGTGAAGTCGACCGCCTAGCGATGACCGCGGCTGTCGGCTCGTGTCTGGTCGCGACGCTGCTGCGACCACGTGGCCAACGGACGCAGCGCGCGCAGAAGCGCACGGCCGTCGGGTGACAGCTTGTACCAGACATTGGAGAAGGCGCTGCCTTCCGCGCGTCGTTCGACGAGCCCGTCCTGCTCCAGCCGCCGGAGCGTGTCGGTCAGCGTGCGAGCCGTCAGCGGCTTCGAGTGCGCCGTCCAGCCGGAGCGCTCCTCGGCTTCGTTCACCTCGTTCCGCAGCTTGGTGAACTCCAGCTCGCCGAGTGCGAGGGTCGCGAGGACGGCGACGGTCCAGTCACCTCGCAGCAGGGCAAGTACCTCGTACACGCTCTGCCGGTACGGCACGTCCCAGTCGTCCACACCTGCAGACCTATCACGAAGTGCCGCCCGGCTGGCCCCAGTCGAGCCCTTGACGTCCCGTCGGCAGGACACCTTCGTCCGAACGAGTGAAGATCCGTCGACTGAGTCCAGACTCACCCGTCGACTTACCTTGCACTCAGCCGAGGTCAGGCCGCTAAACCGGAAGTCACCCGGGCTCCGGCGCCTGGGAACGGAAGAGGAATCGAAGGGGACGGTGGCCGGCCGTGTCTGGCGAGAAGGCCGGCCGGTCACCGACACCTACAGGGGAGGGAAGCTGCGATGAAGACTTGCTCGCTTGAGCCGATCAGTCGGCTACCCGTTCGCGAGGAGCATGGCGGCCAGCGTGCCGGCGATCAGGAACGGCCCCATCGGGATCGCGGTCCGACGCCGACCGAGACGCATGATCGCCACCGCGATCACAGCGGCCAGCCAGGGCAGCAGACTGCCGAGAACGAACGTTTGCCAGCCGAACCACGCAAGCGCCGCCCCAAGTGGAACGGCCAGCTTCACGTCCCCGCCACCGAGCTGGCCGGGCGCCATGAAGTACACGGCGAGGAAAAACGCGGCGGTCACGGCCGCGCCGGCGACGGCGCGAGCCAGCGAACCGGCCTCGCGGTTAAAGACGGCGGTCGTGACGACCGCGGCGCCGACCGAACCGGCGAGTCCGAGCACAAGCAGGTTTGGCAGGCGACGGTGTCGCGCGTCGGCGAAGGCGAATGGTACGCCGAACGCCGCCACGCTCGCGGAAATCGCGAACGGCGTCACGTCGTGAACGCGCCAGGCGAGCGCGCCGACGAGTGCGGCCGCGATCACCAGCTGCGCCGCTACCTGCCGGCGGGGAGAACGGACCACGACCGCACCACCCATCACGACCGCGACGGCGGCCGTGATGCCGGTCAGGATGAACAGGGGTAGCGGAATGATGTCGACTCCGTCAGGTGCGGTTCGTCCATCATGGACGAAGGTGTCAACCCACGCGATCTTGCTGAGCTTCGCCGCGCTAACGCTCAGCGCGTGCTCCGGCGGCGGTTCTTCCGCACCGTCAGCCTCTGCGTCGAACCCGCCGACGACCAGCTCGACCTCGGTTCCTCAGCCGACTCGTGCGCCCCAGCTGGCGACCGATGCCTACGTCGGCATGTGGCGAGCGATGGCAAAGGCCGGTGAGACGGCGGACTGGCAATCACCCGAAGTGGCGAAGTACGCGACCGGTGACGCGCTCGGCGTGATCAACCGCAGCCTCTACACCGACCACCTCAACGGCGTGGTGTCCAAGGGAGCGCCGGCGACCAGCCCGAAGGTCACCGAGGAGAAGCCGCCGAGCAAGCCCACGACGATCATGATCTCCGACTGCGGGGACAGCACGAACTGGGTGAAGTACAAGAAGGACGGTTCACCTTTCACCGACTCGCCGGGCGGGCACCGCGCGATCACCGCGGAGGTCAAGAAGCAGGCGGACGGCTCGTGGAAGGTCACCAGGTTCGCGGTCGAGGGGGTGGGGACATGCTGAACCGTGCGGCGCCCGCGGCCGTGCTGGCGGCGGCCATCGTCGTGATCGGCGCCGCGCCCGCGCTCGCCGACGGCTACGGCTACACCGACTGCAGCCAGTACCCGAACCCCGGCTGCGAACTCGGCGCGGGCAAGGGCGGACAGCAGGGCGGCGACCACGGCAACCAGCCGAACAAGCCCGGAGGCCCAGGGCACCACAACTCCGGCGGCGGACCTTCGGATCCCGGCGGCGACACGATCATCGGCGGCGGCAACCTGGCCCAGTGCGGCTACGAGCGCAGCGGATACCAGGGTCCGCCACCTGGAAGCGCTCAGCCGGCAGCGTTCCATGTCCCGCCGAGGACTGGACCGGCCACGGCGGTGCCCGCTGCCTATCGGCGACTGGCAGGCGCGCAGCCGCCGTCCGGCGCCTGGTACGTCTACAGGTGCACGGGGCCCGGCATCCGGGACACCCTGTACCGGCCGCCCGTTTGGATCGCCGACGGCGAACCAGGTCCGGCACCGCTGCCGTCGCCCGCTGAGCTCGCCGCCCAGGCGCGGAACCAGCTGCGTCTACCCGCGCCGAAGATCAAGGCGAGTCCGGCCGGCGACCAGCTGGTCACCTTGCCGACCTGGTTGTGGCTGGACCGGAGCAGCTGGGGCGACGTCTCGGCCACCGCGTCGGTGCCGGGTGTCTCGGTGACCGCGGTCGCCAAGCCGACCTCGGTGACCTGGTCGATGGGCGAAGGTGGCTCGGTGACCTGCACCGGCCCCGGCTCGCCGTTTCCCGGAGGCGGTGACCCGAAGAGCGCGTCGCCGGACTGCGGCTACACGTACAAGACGTCCTCGGCCGGTCAGCGCGCGGATGCGTTCCCGGTGACGGCCACGGTGAACTGGACCGTGACGTGGTCGGGCGCAGGCACGGGCGGCACGTTCCCGAATATGACGACCTCGGCCTCGGCGGCGTTCCGTGTGGCGGAGAGCCAGGGAATCGCGACCGGCTGAGGTCCGGCACGCACAACACAACCCTCGTTTGAGAAAAGGCGCGTCGAACACCCGAGTCGACGCGTCGCGATGGCGTCATGCCTTGAGGAGGTCGGTGGTGACAACTACCGCAAGTTCAACCAGCCCGGACGCGAAACCCGCGTCGCCGAAATCGTGGGCGAGCCGTGATGGCAAGACGCCCGCACGCCTGAGCGGCGGTGGTCGCCGCCGCAGCGTGCCTCACCTGCTGCTCGGCGTCCTGCTGGTCGCCATTTGCTCTGCCGGAGGCGTGGTCGCCGGGATGCAGCTCGGCGACCGCGAAAGCGTCGTCGCGCTGGCCCGTGCCGTTGCCGTGGGCCAGCTTCTCGAGGTTCAGGATCTCAAGCAGGTCAGCATGGCGGTGGACTCCGGAATGGACGTTCTGCCCGCGTCGGCAGCGTCCACTGTGGTCGGCCGGCCGGTGGCATTCAGCCTGCCCGTCGGTTCGTTGGTGACGCGCTCGGTCCTCGGCGTTCCGCAGATTCCTGCGCCCGGCAGGGGTGTCGCGGCGGTGGGGCTGAAGCCGGGACAGTTTCCGCCCGACCTGGCGCCCGGAACTACGGTGGCGGTCCTCGCGACGCCGGGGCAAAGCCCAGCTGTCGGAACGCCGGTCGGCCAGACGTCGTCATGGACCGCGGTGGTGTCCGCCGTCGCTGCCCGGGAGACCGAGCAGGTCACCGTGGTCTCCTTGCAGCTGGCCGAATCGGACGCTCGCGCGTTGGCTTCGGCCCCGGCGGGCCAGCTCAGCCTCGTGGCGATTGCCGGGGGAGGACGCTGATGCTGATCGCCGTCTGCTCCCTCAAAGGCTCGCCCGGTGCGACCACCCTGGCGACCGCGCTCGGGGCCTGCTGGCCGGCCCAGCGGAGTCCGATCGTCGTCGAAGCCGACCCGGCCGGCGGCGACCTGATGGCCCGCTTCCGGCTGCCCGACACTCCGGGCCTGGTCAGCTTGGCCGCAGCGGCCCGAGGCCGTGGAGGTGCCGACCCGAACCTGCTCGTCCAGCACTCCCAGCCTCTGCCGGGCGGCTTGCGGGTCGTGCCTGGCCCGGTCGGCGCTGAACAAGCTCGTGCAGCGCTCGCGGTGCTGGCCTCCGGACTCTCCTCGGCGCTGCGTCGAGCGGCCGACCAGCCGGACACCGTGGTCATCGCTGACTGCGGCCGGGTCGATCCCGGTTCTCCTGCGCTGCCGATCGTCCGGGGTGCGGACGCGATGCTGCTGCTCTCCCGCCCACACGACGACGAGCTCGCGCACGTCGCGCTCAAGCTGCAGGCCGCCCAGCAGTGGTCACGCCGACCGTGCCTCGTCCTGGTGGGCGACGGCTACCCGACTGCGGAAGTCTCGCAGACGCTGCAGATCCCGGTGATGGGCCGGGTGCCTGCCGACACCAAGGGCGCGGCGATGTTCAGCGGCCAGGGCACGAGCCGGCGCGGGGCGGACAAGTCCGCGCTTGGTCGGGCCGCGGCAATGATCGCGCTCAACCTCCACGCGCACGGGCACCAGCCGACCACCACCGACGGAAGCCGGCCACCGCACCTGCGGCTGGCGGTTGTCGGCGAGTCGGTCCCAGGCGTACCCCCGCAGCGGGTCGGCCCGCACATCCGGAACGGGGCGACGCCATGACGCGCTCCGACCTGGCCGTGCCGGTCAACGGCCGCCCGCACGTGCCTGGACCGACAGATCTTCCGCACCGGCCTGCCGGTGAGACCGCGGCGGTGGAACGGCTGCGGCAGCACCTGCGCGACGAGCTGTCCAGCCAGCTCAGCCACCGCGTCCGGGCCGACGAGTCCGCCGGCCGGCCGCCGATGGACGCACCGGCACGCCGTCGCCTGGCCGAGGCCATTCTGACCGACGCGGCCGAGGCGCACGCGCAGGCCGAGCTGCGCAACTCCGCGGCCGGCGGGATGCTCGTGGCGCCCGAGGTCGAGCAGCGCGTGATCCGTCAGGTCCTTGACGAGGTCTTCGGCCTGGCCGGCCTGGAA
This sequence comes from Amycolatopsis sp. NPDC004747, assembly GCF_053601335.1. Taxonomy (NCBI): domain Bacteria; kingdom Bacillati; phylum Actinomycetota; class Actinomycetes; order Pseudonocardiales; family Pseudonocardiaceae; genus Amycolatopsis; species Amycolatopsis sp. NPDC004747. Next base: position 249,361 of record NZ_JBSGBQ010000005.1, read on the forward strand.
CCGCTGCTCGCCGACACCGACATCGAGAACATCAACATCAACGGCGACCGTGTCTTCGTCAAGCGCGCTGACGGCGGTCGCAAGCGTTTGCCTCCGGTGGTCGGTTCCGACACCGAGCTGATCGAGCTCATCCGGGACCTGGCGACCCGTTCCGGTGTGGAGGAGCGAAGGTTCGACCGCGGCAGCCCGATCGTGAACTTCCAGCTGCCCGGCGGCGAGCGGGTCTCGGCGGTCATGGCGGTGACTGCGCGGCCGTCGGTGTCGATCCGCCGGCACCGGTTCACCAAGGTCACCCTCGCCGACCTGCGTAAGAACGGGACGATCGACCTCGCCCTGGAGAGCTTCCTGAAAGCCCTCGTGAAGGCGAAGCGCAACATTCTCGTCACCGGCGGCACGGCGATCGGCAAGACGACCATGCTGCGCGGCCTGGCCTCGGCGATCCCGCCGTGGGAGCGCCTGGTGACGATCGAGGACGTCTTCGAGCTCGGCCTCGGCGAGGACGCCGAGGTCCACCCGGATGTGGTGGCCCTGCAGGCCCGCGAGGCCAATATCGAGGGTCAAGGGGAGATCTCGCTGTCGGACCTGGTGTGGCAGTCCCTGCGGATGAGCCCGGACCGGGTCATCGTCGGCGAAGTCCGCGGGCCCGAAGTCGTCCCGCTAACCAATGCGATGTCCATGGGCAACGACGGCAGCATGGGCACCTTGCACAGCAGCTCCAGCCAGGGCGCGTTCACTAAGCTCGCCGCCTACGCGGTGCAGGGCCCGGAGCGGTTGCCGATGGAGGCGACCAACCTCCTGGTCGCCGCCGCGCTGCACTTCGTGGTGCACCTGGAGAAGCCCCGAGACGACCCCAGCAAGCGTGTTGTCTCCTCGATCCGCGAAGTCGTCGGCGCCGACGGCGCCCAGATCATCAGCAACGAGGTTTGGCGGCCCGGCCCGGATCTGCGCGCGGTGCCCGGCGCGCCGCTGCGCACCGACACCGTCGACCTGCTCGTCGAAGCGGGCTACGACCCGGACCTGTTCGAGCGGCGCGAAGGCTGGTGGACGCCATGACCGTCTTGCTGGGCGTGCTCGGCGGTGGTGTCGCCGTCGGGGCCCTGCTCGTCGTCGCCGGTCTGCGCGGTCGGCCTGCGCGTGCGGTGACGTCGTCGCGGCTGAGCACCTGGCTGGCCGCACGGCACGACCGCAAGCAGGTCGGTCTGCTCGTCGTGGCCGCGCTTGTCGGCCTGGCGGTCGGTGTGGTCACCGGCTGGGTGGTCGGCGGCATCCTAGCCGTGGTCGCGGTGGCCGGCCTGCCGCGGATTCTCGGCTCAAACGTCGACCACCAGCGCCAGCTCCAACGCATCGAGGCGATCGCCGGGTGGACGGAGATGCTGCGCGACACCCTTGTGGCGGCGGCCGGACTGGAGCAGGCCATCCTTGCCACCGCCCCGGCCTGCCCAGCGGCGATCCGCGAGGAGATCACCGAGCTGGCCGTCCGGCTGAAACGAGGCGAACGCCTCGCACCCTCCTTACGCCACCTCGCCGACCAGCTCCGCGACCCGACCGCCGATCTGGTGATCTCCGCACTCGTACTGGCCGCCGAGCACCAGGCCCGGCAGCTGGCCGACCTGCTCGGCGAACTGGCCGGCGAGGCACGCGAGCAGGCGTCCATGCGCATGCGGGTTGAGGCCGGCCGTGCCCGCACCCGGACGAGCGTGCGGGTCGTCGTGATCACCACGTTGGTCTTCGCGTTCGGGCTGGTACTGCTCAACCGCGGCTACCTCGCTCCCTACGACTCCGCGTTTGGGCAGGTCATGTTGCTGCTCGTCGGCCTGCTGTTCACGGTCGCCTTCACCTGGCTCGGGCGGATCGTGCGCCAGCGTGACCCCGAGAGGTTCCTGATTGAGCTGAGCGCGATCCGCCAGCACGACGCCGACGTCGATGACCTGCTTACCGGGAAGGGAGCGTCATCATGATCGAGGCGTTGCTGTGGGGAGCCGGGCTCGGCGTCGGCTTGTGGGCGCTCGTGGTTTACGTGTTCCCGCCGCGGCCGCCGCTGCGGGCCCTGGTCGACCGGCTGCACGCAACGCCCGTGCCGCCGCCGATCCTCACCGCGGAATCCGACGGTTGGGCGCTGCAGGTGGGTCGCCCGTTCGTCAAGCCATTGGCTGCCCTCGGGTTGCCCAACAGCAAGCTACGCAACGACCTCGCGGTCACCGGTAAGGGCATCGAGCACCACCTGGCCGAGAAGGCGGCGCTGGCGTTGGCCGGGTTGCTGCTGCCGGCCGTGATGCAGGTGCTGCTCGTCGTGGCCGACGTCGGCCTCGCCTGGGAAGTTCCCGCGGTCGCCGGTCTCCTCGTCGGGCTCGGCGGATTCCTGCTCCCGGACATCCGGGTTCGAAAGGAAGCCGAGCGGCGCCGTTCCACCTTCCGGCACGCGTTGTCGGCCTACCTGAATCTTATCCGGGTTCTGCTGGCGGGCGGCGCCGGTGTCGACGGCGCGTTGTCGGATGCGGTCGGGATCGGCAAGGGCTGGGCGTTCCAGCAGCTTCGTCGCGCGTTGGTCACCGCCAAGTTGACCCGCACCACGCCATGGGCCACCCTCGGTCAACTTGGTGGCGAACTCGACGTGCATCAGCTCTCCGAGCTCGCAGCGTCGGTCAGCCTCGCGGGTACCGAAGGCGCCCGCGTCCGCGCGAGCCTCGCGGCCAAGGCCGCAGCACTACGTACTCGCGAACTCACCGATGCCGAAGGCGATGCCCAGGCAGCGACCGAACGGATGAGCCTGCCCGTGGTGATGCTGTTCATCGGCTTCCTCGTCTTCATCGGATATCCCGCCCTTGCCAGCGTGCTGGCTGGCTTATGAGTCCACTTCAGACCGTCGTACCTTTGAAGGAGAAGCTGATGTTGAACGAAGTCCAGATTCTGATCGCCCGCGTCCGTGCCGAGCTGGAACAGCTCCGTCATGACGAAGGCGGCTACTCAACCGAAGCCGTCGTGGTGACCGCTGCCTTGGTCCTCCTGGCGATTGCCGTGGTCGCAATCATCGTCGCCAAGGTGACCGAGAAGGCCAACGGCATCACCCTCTAGGTCGGGTGACCGCTATGCCTCGAAACGTACTGCGCCGACTTGGCACGGATGAGCGCGGCGCCGGCACGGCCGAGCTCGTCATCGCGACCCCGCTGCTGTTGCTGCTGGTTCTGCTCATCGCTCAATTCGCGCTGTACATGCACGCCGTCCACATTGCTCAAGCCGCTGCGTCCCAGGCGCTGTCCGTGGCACGAATCTCCGGCGGTAGCTCAGCCACGGGTGACACCGAGGGACAACGAGTCCTTACGCAACTGGGCAACGGACCGTTGCGGGAGACCTCGGTGAACGTCCAGCGTGGAGCTGCCCAGGTATCCGTGACGGTCACCGGAAACGTAACCAGCCTGATCCCGTTCGCAACCCTCGCGGTCCACGCAGAAGCCGTTGGGCCAGTGGAGAAATTCACCCCGCCGGGCGGAGTCAGGGCGGTGACACCATGACTGCGGCCCGCAGCCTCCTTGCGCTACGGCGAGATGACCGGGGATCCGCCGCGGCCGAGCTCACTCTCCTGACCCCGGTGTTGATCCTGCTCTTGCTGTTCGTCGTCTTCTGCGGTCGGCTGGCCGACACCAAGTTGCGGGTCAACGACGTCGCCCACCAGGCCGCCCGCGCCGCCACTCTGGCCCGCAGTCCATCGCAAGCCACCGCCAACGCCCAGGCCACCGCCAGTGCGGCCCTGCGCTCGGCCGGGATCGCCTGCCAGTCGCTGTCGGTTTCCGCCGACACTCAGGGGCTCAAGCCTGGGTCGACGGTGACCGTGACCGTGTCGTGCAGCGTCGGACTCGGAGACCTGACCGCGCTCGGCGTGCCCGGCAGCCGGACGTTCGAGTCCACCTTCTCCTCACCGGTCGACGTCTGGCGCGGCACCTCTGGAGGTACAGCATGAACTCGATCGGAGTGCTACGTCGGCTGCGCGACGATGAAGAAGGACGGGTAACCGCCTTCGTCGTCACCATCGCGCTCGCGGCCCTCCTCTTTGCCGGCCTCGTGCTCGATGGCGGACTTGCACTGGCCGCGAAGGTCCGCGCGATCGGCGAGGCGCAGGAAGCCGCGCGGGCCGGCGCCCAGGAGATCGACCTGGCTGCATACCGCGCCGACGGCTCGCTGCGCCTGGTCCCGCAGCGGGCGGGCGCCGCGGCCCGGAGTCACCTCGCCGCCGCGGGGCACACCGGCAGCGTGTCGGTCACCGGAAACAAGGTCGCCGTAACCGTCACCATCGACCAGCCCACCCAGTTGCTCGGGCTCGTCAGCATCGCCTCGATCACCGTAACCGGAGACGGACAAGCTGAACCACAGCGCGGAGTCTCCGGCGTACTTCCATGAGAGGACAAGAGAATGGCGACTACAGAGGAGATCGAACGCCGCGTCGAGGAAGCGGACGCGGCTCGCAGCGCGAAGAGGACCGAGGCCGCGCGGCGCGTCGGCGAGCTCGTGCAGCAGCGGACTGAAGTGGCCGAGAAGCTCGGCGAGATCGACCGGAAGCTCGGGGACGTCCTCGTCGGAGCGAGCGACGTCATCGGCGTCGACGAGCTGGCCAAGTTCACCGATGTCCCGGCCGCTGACCTCGCCCAGTGGCGCGACGGCCGCAAGATGACCCGGGCCAGGCGCAAGCGGCAGACCGCGAGCACGCCTGCTCCGAAGATCAGTTCGAGCGTGCCGCCGACGCTCGTCGGACCGCGGACGTCGGCTGCTGATGTGTCCACCCGGGCTCCCGTACCAGTGCCGTGACCGTGCCGGCCCTCTTTCGCCGGACGCGGGTGTTCGTCGCAGCACTCCGGTGCGCCCGTGGACTGCTCGCGTCCGGCGCCCTGCTTGGCCTCGTGGCGGGCCTGCCCTGGGCTCTGGTGCACTTCGTGGGCTGGCCGCTGCCGGACCAGCTGCCGACCTGGGACGAGATCCAGGCGACCCTGCTCAACCCGATGAGCGTCCGCTTCCTGCTGAACACCTTGGCGGTGGTCTGCTGGATCGTCTGGTTCTTCTTCGTTCTGGATGTCCTTCGCTGCTCCGTCGACGCGGTGCGCGGAATGACGTGGCCGAGTCGCCGTCCCGGCCCACTGCGCGGGGTCGCCGCGGTCCTCGTCGGGACCATCGTGCTGACCCTGCTCGGCAGCCGAAGCTCGTACTCGGCGCCGCCTGCGGGCACCGCGTCGCCCAGCGTCGGCCTCCGGCCGGTCGCCGCTGTCGCATCGCTACCTCTAGGTCCGGCACCACAGGCGACCAGCGCGGTGATCGATCCCACCGCGCCGGCTCCGGCCGGCATAGTCCAGGTAACCGAGGAAGTCCGGCTCCCACGCGACGGGGTCTACGACAGCCTGTGGCGCGTCGCCGAGCGCCTCTACGGTCCTGGCGGCGGCAGCCGCTGGCCCGAGCTCTTCCAGCTCAACCGCGGCGTGGAGCAGCCCGACGGACGCGCGCTGACGAACCCCAACCTAGTGCGGCCCGGCTGGAAGATCACCGCGTACATCCCGGCGCCCAACCAGGAGCACCCGCCAGTGCCGCCCCGACAACCACCACCTCCCACGACCACGGCGCCTACCCAGCCCGTTCCGGAACCAACCGCGGCCGGGGAGCACCGCGAAGACCGTCCCGAATCTGCCGTGGACCTGGTGAGGGGCGTGTTCGTCAGCCTCGGCCTCGCCGGAGCGATCGCCGCGGCCGTGGTGTCGACCAGGATGTGGCGCCGGCGGCGCTATCGGATCGGAAGCGGCGACCGTGCTGACCTCCAGCGCCCGATCGCCCCCGTGGTCCGTGCCCTCTGCGCCGCGCACGACGACGGCGACCTGCGTCGTGCTGAAGTTGCCGAGCTCGTCGACCTGGCATCACCGGGGGAGCCGGAACCTAGCGGCGAGCTGGCCCAGGTACCCGCGAAGATCGGCGTTCGAGAACGTCGCGAACTGGCCCTGAACCTCGCCAGCACCCGCGGGCTTGGCCTCGCCGGCGCCGGAGCAACCGCGGCCGCTCGCGGGCTGCTCCTGCACCTGCTCGCCGAGCAGCAGTCTGGCCACGGTGTCGGCGTGATCGTGCCCGTTGACGACTTGCGTCTGGTTTTCGACGGCATCGCCGTTGAGGACCTGCCGAGGAGCGTTCAGGTCGTCGCGACGCTCGATGCCGCGCTCGACGAGATGGAGGCGGCCCTGTTGACTCGTACTCGCCACGCGATCGAGGAGACCGGAGTTCGGCCCGCTGTACCTTCGCTCGTACTGCTCGCCAGGCCGGCATCCCACGCTAATCGTCGCCTGCAAGCCGTCCTCGACAACGGCTCGGCGCTCGGCCTGGCCGGCGTGCTCCTCGGCCAGTGGCGTCCCGGGGCGACTCTGCTCGTCCGCCAGGACGGCACCGTCAGCGCGACCAGTCCTGGGATCGACGACCTCCTCACCGGTACGCGCCTGTTCAACGTTCCGGCCGCCGACGCCACCTCTCTCCTCGAAGTGCTCCGAGCTGCAGAGAGCGCCGCTGAACAGACTCGGGAACCGGTTCCCGATCGGCGATCGACGGAGGTCGAGGCGAGCAGCTCGCTCGAGCAGGAGGAGCAGCATGCCGACGACAACCAGCCGACCGGCCGCGAGGAACCACCGGTCAATGCCAAGCTACCCCGGCTGTTCCTACACGCGCTGGGCCGAGTCCAACTCGTCGTAAGGGATGAAGCGGGTGATCGCGAGCTGAGCGGTGCATTCACGCCCAGGCAGCGCGAAGTCCTCGTCTTCCTCGCGCTGCATCCCCAGGGAGTCCGGCGCGAGGTACTCAACGAGGCCGTCTGGCCCGACAGCCGTCCACCGAGGCCGTACAACTCGTTCCACAACACCCTCTCGACGTTGCGCCGCGCGCTTGCCGACGCCACCGGGGGCCAGACGGGCAACCTCATCCTCAACGAGGACGGCCGCTACCGGCTCAGCGACGACCTTCTCGACGTCGACTTCTGGCAGCTGGAGCGCGTTCTGCAGGCGCAGCGCCCACCGGACGAGCACGGCAATGCCGGCCTACGCGACGCGGTCGAGCTGTACCGCGGCGACCTCGCCGAGGATCTGCTCGCCCAATGGATCGAACCCTTCCGGGAATCCGTCCGCCGAGACGTCTTGGACGCGCTCGGCGCGCTGATCCGCGCCGACGGCGACATTTCCCCGGAGACCGCGCTGGTTCTGCTCGAACGAGCTCGCAAGTTCGACCAGTACAACGAAGGCGTCTACCGCGATATCATCCGTATGCAGGCACGGTTGGGCCAGTACGCGGCCATTCCGCGGACCGTCGCGCTCCTGACCACGACGCTCGCCGAGATCGACCAGCAGGTGAGCACCGAGACCCTCAATCTCGCGGATTTCCTCCAGCGTCGAGGCGGCGCGCGGTGGAACGATGCCGCGGGCAGTGCGGCAGCCAGTTGACCGGCGGAGGGAGCTACCTCCGCAAGGTCCTTGCGACGGTCTTCTCGCGATTCCTGTTAGAGCGGTAGCCCCCGCCAGCATATGAATCGCCAGGTCGACACGCTTATGGTGCCTACCGATGTGACGCCCGACTCGGATGCCGGCAGGCATGTGAACAGTCGGTAGGGCGCGCTGCCGACAGCTTCGTTGACGTGTAACCGAATTCATTCAAACAATCTCCTTTTCGCTCATCTTCTCGTCTTCGCCTCTCGTACTCTATTTGTCTTGCTCTTTGTTATTCGTGTATTCGCTCGTCTATGTTTCGGCGGCGCTGACCTGCGTGTTTGCCTCCATCTATTGACCTCTTGGCCTGACCCCACGAGTCGGTGGCGAGCGCATAATTGTCGGGAAATAACCCGTTGGGGGTCTTGATTTTCTCCGACTCGGACCTAGAATGGATTGTAGGAGAGAACGGGACGGCAACCCCAAACTCTCCGGTTCGCCAACCAACACCGCTCACCTGGATGAAGGCTCAGTGATGACCATGCTTGAGGCGTGCGTATCCCAATTTTCTCTTACCGTCGACGCGGCGGACACCATTCAAGCCCTGGTGGGCAGCTCCGACCACCCTTGGGGGCGACGGCTCCACGATGCGCTGAAGTTCGCCACGTACGCGGAGTGCGTCTACGCCGTTGAGCCGTACGCGCGTGTCGAAGTTGCGGACTTCCGGCCGGACGCGCCCAAGTATCCCGACGTCGCCGACCGGTCCGTGTCCGGCGTGTTGAGTGAGCTGCAGGCGGCCGGGTACGTCGACACGCGCGACGTGCTGCAGGAAGACGCGGGCCAGACCTACCTATCCGAGGGACGCACAGTGACGGCCGTGCACGTCGTCCGGCCCTTCGCGCTGGTCGGCGTCGACTACCACTTTTCCCGGGAAGCCAACAGCCGAGCGATCCGGTACGGGCACGCGTACGCCGACCGGTGGGAGATCACCGAACGCGCCTACACCGTCCCGGCCGGGTGGTACCTGGTCGGCGAGACGGGCGACTTCACGGCGACCCTGGTCGGCGTCGCCGGCATCTCAGGGGACAGCGACGACTTGCTGTGCTCCCTGTTCGAAATCGAAGGGTTCGGCGCGTCAACCTGTCTTGCCAGGTGCGGATCGTGCGGGATGCGCTGGTCGGCGGAGTCGGGATCGTGGCACTTCCGGCCCGACGACTGCGACGCCGACGCCTGGGACTTCGACGACGCCGCCGACGTCGACGACGAATCCGGCACCGTCGCGTGCCCGGCATGCGCTACCGGTCGCGTCGGCTTCTCCATCTTCTGATCTTTCGCCGTTGCGCGGGCGATCCCGCGTCTTCGTGAGCCGTGCGCTCACCTCTACTTCCCTGTGAGGCTGCAATGTTCGCTGTGCTCTCCGTGGACGGAACCCCGATCGGGCCGTCCGACGACGTCGCCGAATCGATCACCCTGCAGTTCGACACGGACTCGGCTCCCACCTATCGGTGCCGAGCGTGCGGGGAGGAACTGGCCGAGACTCCGGACGGCTACGAATCGACGTCCGGCGACACCGCGTGTGCCGACTTCGAGCCGGCGGCCGACACCGACCCGGACTACGGCGAGGGACCGCACGATCCCGAACGGATCCCGCTGTCCTGGTGCAACAGCGCGGCCGTCCACACCGACGAATCCGAAGACTCGGTCACGGTGTCCATTTCGGTCGGTGACCCGCGCGGCGCCTTCACCTTCACCATCCGGCGCGTGCCCGACGACGCCGAAGGCGACCTCGCCGGACGGCTGATCATGCACACCCCGTACGCCGGAGAACCGATGCCGCACGCCGCCTTGACAGTGCTGCACGAAGGAACCCACATCGTCGGCACCTACGCGCCGACTCGACGTCTGCGCTCAGTTCCTCCCGCCGCCTGAACGCCTACGGAGGTTCCCGATGAACACCGCACCAGCAGGCGACCGCGCCCAGCCGGGCGAGGTCTACGTGACCGTGGCCGACTCCGGCGCCGCCTTCCCGGCCGTGATCGAGGACAAGCGTTGGAACGGGTTCGCTCGGCCGCGCTTCAGCCGCGCGGCGGCTGAAGCCGTGGTGGCCTGGCTAACCGACTGCCACGGTGCCAGCGCCGCCACATTCGACGGCGAGGCAGTCGCCATCACCGAAACCGCGGCCGGTCGCGCGGAACGCATCGAACCGGGCGCGGATGGCCGCTACCCGATCGGCGCCGGTACGTGGGAATGGGAACTGACCACACCAGCCGCCGACGTCGCCGCCGAGCAAGCATTGCTCGCCGGTGCTCACCGGCTCGAACCCGAGGCGGGCGAAGTCCTGGTCAAGATCAATGCCACCGGCAGCGATCCCGGCTTCCCGGCCCAGGTGGACCCCGTGTCCGGCTGGAGCCGGTCCGGGACCCCGCGCTTCCGCCCCGACGTCGCGGTCGTCGTAGTCGCCTGGCTCAACGCCTGTGGGCGGCAGTACCCGGGCGCCACGGTGGCGTACTGGGAGGACAACACGATCATGCTCCTTGACTCGCTCGCCGCGACCCAGGACGGATACGTGTCGACGCAAGTCGTCCGGGAGGCGGACGGCCGGTACGCGATCGGCGCCAATTTCGAGTGGGAGCACGCCGAATGCTGACAGCTCGCGGACAGCGAGAACACCCATAGCCGTGGTGTTCCGGGACGGCAACCCCGGCGCACCACCGAACCACCAACACCGCACCACACCCATCCGAAGGGATCCGTCATGACACGCACACCCCGTCGACCGTCCACGGCCGCAACGAAGGCCCGGCGCACGGTTACGCCCGAAGAACGCGCCGAGCGCCTCGAAGCTGCCCGCGAGCAGCTGCTGGAGGGCGTGGACAAGCTGATGACCGCCGACGGCTGGCAGCAACTGATCACCTCCCGGGCGTGGCTGCGCCGCTACAGCCTCAACAACTTGATCATGATCCTGCAGCAGTGCCCGGAAGCCACCGACGTTCGGCCGCTCTCGGAGTGGAAGCGCGAAGGCTACGGCTTCATGCGCAAGGGCACGCACAAGATCAAGATCTGGAAGCCGTGCTTCCGCAGGACGACCGACGACGAGAACACCAAACCGAGCGAAGGTGCCGAGCCGGACCCGGACAAGGCGCCCGCGCTGTCGGGATTCATGCTCGTACCCGTCGTCGACGTCTCCCAGCTGCAGGGCGATCCGCTTGCGGCGCAGCCGTCCCCGCCGGAACCGATTGCGCTGTGCGGTGACGCGCCACGCGGCCTGTGGGACGGGGTCGCCGCCCAGATCGGCGCATGCGGCTTCACGGTCGAGCGTGGAGACTGCGGCGGCGCCTTCGGCCGAACCGTCTTCTCCGAGCGACGCGTGACCGTGCGCGACGACGTCGAACCCGCACAGGCCGCGAAGACGCTGACGCACGAGCTGGCGCACATCCTGTGCGACCACGAAACCCGTCTGGCCACCACGCCACGGCATGTGCTGGAGGTCGAGGCCGAGTCGGTGGCGTGCATCGTCGCCGCGGTCTGCGGCATGGACACGCTTGCGTACTCCGTGCCCTACGTCGCCGGTTGGGCGGCCGATCGCGAGACGGCACGCACTTCGGCGGAGTGCGTGCTCCGCGTTGCAGATCGGATCCTGGACCGGCTTGGCCACGCGGCAGCTTCACCCGGGGCGACTCTCGAGGATCTGGCCGCTTCGCACGGCGTTCCCGCGGTCGCGTGAATCGGCCGGGGCGCGCGATGACTCCTTCAATCCTGGGCTGCGCCGAGCTCTACGGCCGCCTTCGCTACGTCACCAACCACGCCGGGGCGCAACGGCGAACCCATCCGCCCGCCGGCACGTCAACCGCATCCGCCTTCGACGACCACGACCCGCTCGGCTTGCACGGCCACGTCCTGCAGGGCCTTGGGGCTACCCCCGAATACCTCGACGGCTTCACCGGAGCCTCGACCGGCTACCCGGCGTTTGGATTCCGGCTCACCGAGAAGGCAGCTCGCCTGGCGCGGCTCTCGGAGGAGTTCGAAGCGTCCTGGACGTGGGGTGACGCCATCCGAGCCGCGGCCAGACTGGCGCACCAGATCGACAACGCCGGGGACGACCAGGCGCTCGGCGACGTGGCCTTGCTAGCCGTGGCCCGCCACGTCGGGCGTCAGCACCCACCCGAGATGACGCCGTTGCCCGGGTGGTCGCCGCCCGACACACCGCTGTTCCTCGACGGATACCCGGCGACGCTGTTCGGTCACGTCGCCGCAGATCTGCGGGTGGACGCCGTCACCGCGACCTGCACGCGGGAAACCCGGGCGGTCACGCTGTTCCGGTCGCTCGGCTGGCGACTCACTCCGCGGGCCGAAGCCTTGGCCGACGCGGTGCAGCATCACGAAGCAAACGGGCTTCGCTGGCCCGACGCTATTGCCGCAGCGGCAAAGACAGATGTGACGCATCTTGAGCGGCGCAGCTGGGACCGCTGAAATCCGATTCCAAATTTGTTAGTAGCGCCCGGCGGGTGAACACCTCCGGAGAGGCGCGGCAACCACCCGCCGGGCTCCAACACCGCACACCCCAGAAGGGTGCGCGAGCCAGCAGTCTAGCGCACGGCTCGTACCTGCGGTGTGGCGCCGTGCCGTGCCTCTGATAGCTGGAGGAACTCCCGTGTCTTCATCCCGTCGTGTAATTTCCACTTCTGTCGATGCTGGGCAATTTGCACATAAGATCGCCACGGCGGTCGAGTCCGCTTGGCACCGAACCTATGGAACCGGGCGGCTTGATATTCCGGTTTCAGTCGTTGCCACGCTCGCCGCCTTGTCGGAGAAAGATTCGTGCGGACACAACGTCAGCAAATCGGTGCTCAGCTGGGACGCCGACACCTTCCACGACTTCGCGCGGCACACGTGGTCATCGGTCATCCGGCACCGCACCGAAATCACGCACCTCCTTCATCCGATGATCGCGTGGATTTTCGATGATCCTGACCGCGACGTGCGTGGCCACGCACTGGCCGTCGCGCAGGCCGCGCTGCGAGCGGGGCAGCCGCACCTCACTGGCACGGAATGGCGGTTCGACGTCGACCTGCTCGGCACCGTGCTGACCGTTCTCCGGCCGAAGTCGGCACTCAAGGCTCGTGGTCAGTTCTACACGCCCGGCTCTGTCGCGAAGCTGCTCGCCGGCATGTCCGACATCCAGGAGCACAGCAACGTCACCGACCCGATGATGGGGACCGCCGGCATGTTCCGCGCGGCCGCGGAAGTCATGCGCGAGCGGGGTCGAGACCCGCGCACCATCCGCTGGATCGGGTGCGACGTCGACTCGCTCGCCGTGGCCTGCGCCACCGTGAACAGCATGATCTGGAACCTCGGAACCGACATCGTCTTCCACGCGGGCGACTCGCTGGAGCCGGGGTGGGAGACGCTCGCGCTAGCTCAACGGGAGGAACTCCGCCGACTTGCCGGTGACCTGAAGCGCGATCGGGCGATGCTCGCCTTGCTAGGCTGGCTGTGATCACGAACCTTTGGGCGCCTGGCCCGGCAAGGCGCTTTGGATGTTAGGCCTATGTCGTGAGGCTTTTGCGGCGTGCTCGCATGGAGTAGATGGTCTCGTTGCCGCTTGTACTGTGTCCCCAGCCGCCGCTCGTGGAGATGTCCCAGCCTTTTTGCTTTCGCATCTGTGAGGCGAAAGACTTGAGGTCGTGGATCTTGCAGCCACAGTCTAGCCAGACATTGATACTGATGTACGAGCCGTTAGGCTTTTCCTCGTATTTACTGATTGACCAGCGGGCTTCGTGGTCGTGATCGGCCAGTCCGGTCCGCGTCTCGTCATGGATGATTCCGAAAGCGCGAGCGTATTGGTCGAGGTCGTCGATGACGAAAAGGTGACTCGACCACTGCCCGGGCCAAACGGCGTACAACTTAGATTTGCCGGTTTTCGCGCGTTCCAAGGTTCCGGCGTCGCTGCCCCAGTGGACGCTGCCGTCTGCAGCCACTTCGATGTAGCACATCGTCTTGAGGGTGTAGGGAAACTCCGTCCCCATCGCACCGGCACTTCTCGGGTCCTGCATCATGTCTCCTGGTTCACTGCTTGAGCACCGTCGGCGCCTCGTAAACCTCGGCACGTCGCGGTACAGATTAGCGAAATACCTCAGTCGGCGCTGAGGTGAAAGGAACGTCCCCTAACCGGTGCGAAGACGGTGTCGGATGCGGTAAGCGCTAGTTGGCTGGCCGCGAAGCCGTCAGGTAGTCGTCGCCCTTCCAGCGGTACGAGCTGACCTGGACCGGCTCGCCGAAGGTCGGGGCGTGCACCATCTTCCCCGCCCCGATGTACAGGCCGACGTGGTGGACGTTGCCGCGCGTGCCGTAGAAGACCAGGTCGCCGGGGAGCAGTGGCTGGTCGTCCGGCACCAGCGGGCCAGCGGCGTACTGGGTCCGGGCCGTCCGCGGCAGGGCGACGCCGGCCGCCGCGTATGCCGCCTTGGTGAGGCCCGAGCAGTCGAAGCCGCTGTCGCCGTTCAACGGTCCGTTGCCGCCCCACAGATACGGCAGCCCGAGCTGGCCGCAGGCGAAGTTGATCGCCGTTGCGGTGGCAGGGTTCGGTGCCTGGATGTTGTCGCATCGGCCGGTGCCGACTGCAGCCTGGCTGTACCTCTCGGCTTGGTCGAGGACTTCGTTGACGTACCAATCCGCGTGGTTGTAGGCGAACAGCGCCTTGCGGATGTCGCTGGGCGCGCCGGACTCGCACAGGTAGTACCCCGCCGCGTAGATCGCGTCGTGCTTGTCCCACGGTGACGGCGGGGTCTTGCCGCCCGGCGGTAGCGGATGGCGGGCGACGACTCCGTCGAACGTGGACTGGAGGAACTGCATCGGCCCGCGGGCGCCGAACGGATTCTCCGTCCCCTCGGCTACGCCGACCAGTCTGCTGCGGCCGTGGTCGCTCTCGACCTTGCCGATCGCCGCGAGGATCGACCAGTCCAGCCCGGGACATGCGGCAGCTGCCGCTTGGTAGAGGGCGAGGTAGTCGCCGGGGATGTCGGCGATGGCCTCCTGGCTCGGCTCGGTGCCGCTGCTGCCGAACACGGCCTTCACGACGCCTTGCCCGATGCCGCCGATGAGGATGATGACGACCACGACCGCGGTGTAGGCGACCTTCATGGGCGCCTCCGGAAGCGGCTGGCGGGCGAGGCGGGTGGGAACGGATCCGGAGCGGTCAGAGCTGCTGGGCCCTGCTGAGCCGGGACCGAGCCTGACGCCGGTACGTCGCCGGGCAGATCCGGTTGCGGCCAGAGCTGAGCGAGCTCGACGAGCCGCAACCGGCCGGGGTGACGCGTTGCCGACCCGGCGATCGGCAGCCATCGGGCGGCGGCGGGGTCGCCGGCTGCGTCCGCGGCGGTGGTGGCTAGCGGCACGAGCTTGGGCCGGTCGAGCTGGGACAGGCAGTCGGCGAGCGCTCGGCGCGCGGACGTCTCGCGCCGATGGGTGGGCAACCAGATGAGGACCGGGGTGGTGATGCCGGTCGCAGCGGCGAGCTTCTCGTAGCCGTAGAGCTTGCGGCTGAGCTTGCCGAGGTCCTCGGTGCCGAAGTCGAACTCGAGGAAGAACTCGAGCTGATGGTCGTCTTCGCGCCACCGGCCGTAGGCGTCGGGACGCACCATGTCGCCGAACAGGCGTCCGCACCGCAGCTCGGACCACCACGCGGTCAGCGACCTTCGAGCACCGGGACCTCGGCCCAGCGCGACCAGGGCGGTGAAGAAGCCGTTGACGCCGACGGTATGGGCCAGGCGCAGGGAGTGCGCGATCCCGATCGCGTCTTCGTGCCGGTAGCCGATCGACTTCGGATCGAGCCCGTCTTCGTAGGCGAGGGCGACCGCGCCGGCGATGTCGAGCACGTAGTGCATTGGGGCGGTGCCGGTCGTGACGAACGGCTGGAACCGGTCGACGACCCGCCACTTGAACAGGTCGAGCAGCCGGTGGTTGGCCGCGCGCATGCTCGGGTAGCAGAGCTCGACGATCTGCTGGGTTGTGAAGACCTTGTGCTCGTAGAGCATTCGGGCGAGCCACCGGTCGCGGTGGGTCAGTCGTCCGGCGAGCTGGGCGTGGTGCTCACCGCTGGTGGCCGCTCGCGGCGTGGGGCGCTGGGGCATGTGCCCGCGCAACGCCCGCTGAGGAGTGGGGTTCGAAATCATCGGAGTACCTCCGGTTTCAGGCGGCGCGGCGGGGATCGGCGGTGGGCGCTGCGGCTCCGCGCGTGATGGGCTCGACCTCGGCGGCTGGTGGCCGGGTGTTGATGCGGGCTGCTTTACGGATCGCTTTGGCACGGCCGGGGACCGCGGGCGGAAGCTTTTCGGTCACCGCGGTGAACGGCGGTGCTTCCTCGCCGCCGAGGACCAGGCGGGCGGCGACGTGGAAGGCGCCCAGGTTGGACAGGTCGTGCTCACTCAGCCGCGGCATGGTGTGGCGTGCCAGCCGCTTCGCGTCCTCCGGGGAGGCGTTGAAGAAGATCTTCGACCGGGCGTTCGTGCTGATGCCCTCTTCGAGTTCCTTCGGGAGCTGGCCGAGGTACTGGTGGGCCAAGGTCATCGACAGGCGATATCCACGAGCCTCGGCGAGCATGTCTTCCAGCGGGTACGCCAGGTTCAAGAAGTTGTGGCACTCGTCGACGTACAGTCCGCAATCCCGCCGCTGACGCTGGGGAACGCGGGCACGACGTGTCGCGGCTTGCCAGGTGCGGGCGACGACGATCGAGCCGACCAGCCGCGCCGTCTCCATCCCCAGCGCGTCGCGGGCGATGCGAACCAGGCAGATACCGCCGGTGTTGAGCACCTCGTCCATGTCCACCGTGGACTTCCCGCCGGCGATCGCGGCGCGGACGAACGGGCGCAGCAGGAAGCCGCGGACCTTGTTCATCAACGGCGCGATGACCTGCGCCCGGCTCGCTTCGGATAGGGCGTCGTACCAGGACCAGAACCCGCGCAGCACGTCATCGTCGATCTGGTCGCAGGCCCGTTGCCGGAACGCCGGGACCGTGAGGAGCTTCGGCAGGTCGACTAGCGTCGGCGTGCCGGGCATCGCGGTCAGGGTGAGCAGGCCGGCGCGCAGGATGTCGTCGGTGCGCGGACCCCATGAGGAGGCGTAGATCCGGGAGAAGATGCTGACGAGGTTGTCGACCGCGCGGGCCTTGTCCACGCCCTCCAGCGGGTTGAGCACTGGTGGCCGGCTGCGGGAGTCGGCGTCGAAGAGCACGACCTTCTCGCCGAGCTCCTCGGGGATGCGCATCAGCAGGTCCGACACGAGGTCGCCCTTCGGGTCGACGACCACTACTCCGCGGCCGGCCTCGGCGTCGTTCAGGATCAGGCGGGCCATCAGCTCCGACTTGCCGGAGCCGGTCGCGCCGAGGATGTGCAGGTGGTGACGCGCGTCGGCGACGTGCAGGCCGACGGGCCGGGAGTGCCCCGAGTCCGACAAGCCGAGCGGCTTGATCAAGTCGCCGGTCGTGGGAATGCCAGGCGGCGGCGGTACGGCTTTCGCGCCGGCGCGTTGGAGGCCGGGCGTGGCTTCGTCGATCGGCAGGTGCGCGAGCGCGGCCAGCTCCGGGATCGAGAACAGATCGCCCTTGCCGAAACGGCGTTCGGCCAGCACCTGGACTGGAGACCGGCGAAGCCGGATCCGGCGGAAGTAGTTGTGCTCGGAGAAGGCGGCGAACGCCGAGGCGATCGCGTGGCCGCGTCCCCGCAGCACCTCCCGGACCGCTTGGACCTCGGCGGTCGTCGCGTGCTCGGGGACCGTGGTGGCGACCGCGTATCGGATGCGGGTCTCGAACTGGTTCTGCCGCAGCTTTTCCACGACAGCACGGTCCTGCGCGGCAAACTCCAGGCTGGTCTGCCGATCCAGCCCCGGCGTTCGCGCACTGGACGACGGCTTCGCAGTCTTGCCTGGCGTGACGATGTCCAGCAGCCGGCCGATCAGGCTGACCGAGCTGCCCGCGTGCACCCGCTTCGCCGCGCGCCGTGCCTTGGTCACGCGGTGCCCGGCGACGGGGCGGGCGAGGATCTGCACGCAGGCCCGCTCGTGGGGGCCGAGCCCGACCGGGGCGCCGAGCAGGGCCCGCATCGGGTCGGCGGGGTGCTCGGTTCGGATCGGGAGTGCTTCCGAGCGAGCCAGCCGCAGCTCGCCGCCGACCGCTTCGATTCGCCGGCCCGCTGCGGAGGCGGTGGGGATCGGGGGCTTGGCCGGCGTCGTGCGGGTGTGCGCGCCGGGCCAAGCTGCCTCGATGGCGCGCTCGACCATCCCCGGCGGCACCACGCCGGGCACCCACAAGCGGATCTGCACGCCGTCGTCGGTGAACGTCAACTCGAAAGCCAGGTGAGGTTGTCCGCCGAAGCGCCGCCGCCAGCCTGGTCGCAGCAGGCCGACCAGGTTGGACCACACGGTGATCGCGCCGGATGGGTCGACGGTCGGCGGCGCCAGCACGGTGACCAACCGGGCGTCGGTGATCAGGCTCGCGTGGTAGCGGCGGCGCCAGCGGCGTCGAGCGATCACCGCGGCGGTCGTCGCGACCACCAGCACCGGCCCGGCGATCGGACCCCAGGTGAAGACGAGATCGCGAAGGTGCGCCAGCACGGTCTGGAACGCACCGAGCGGGTCGCGCAGGTAGTCGCCGGCAGGTGAGGCGAGAGAGGCGGACAGGGCGAACGGCCAGGACATCAAGACCTCCGAACGTGAGTTGGAGCGCTGGATCACGCAGCTCGCGGCTCGCCGCCTCGCTCAGGCCGCGCCTCGGAACGGGTGTTGTCGACGACCAGCCGCAGGCGCGTGCGGCGAGCGGAACGTGCGGCGTCGACTTCCGCCTGCCATTCGGAGAACCGGCGGCCAGCCAGGCGCTTGAGGTAGCTCGGAATCCGGTTTGCCGGCACACCGACCAGCTGCGGGCCGAGGACCGCGAGGAGGTCACTGGCTTCCTGCGACGCCCACCCCGCCTCGACGATCGCCGCTTCGTCCGGGAACACGTCGGCGACGCGGTCCACGGCCGGGTTCAGCGCGGCGTCCTGCTTGCCGCCGTACGAGTAGACCCACAGGAAGTTCGGCGGCGGATCAGGCTCGACGAGGGACCGGAACCGGGAGACCTCTTTTGTGTACGCGTAGAAGTTCGTGTCCGGGTGAGTGCTGCAGATGTCGAGCCAGGCCAGCAGGTAGTCGTCGGAGAAGAAGTCGCCGCTGTCGTGGATCCTGATCCAGCTACCACGGAACCTGGCTGCGCCGAGTTCGTCGGCCATCGCGGTTCGCCAGCCGGCCAGGTCGTCGAGGACGTACATAAGGTTTGCCTGGTGCTTGGCACGGACGACGGGCCAGGTGTACGTGCCGTGCCGGGCGTAGCACGCTTGCGCACAGATCCCGGCGCTCGGGCACGTGTTGTAGGTGCGGCCGTCAGCCAGCCGCCCGGCCCAGGCCGGCAGTGACCAGTTCCAGACGCCGATCTGGCGCATTTCCCTGTTCTGCGTCAGTAATCGAGCGGGCCGACCAACAGCGGGCGACGAAGACATGGTTATCCCCTGGTGTGTTTGAAGGTACGGAAGATCAGGCAGCGTCGAGGTCGACAAAGGAGGTCTCGGTCTCCGGGGAGGCGTCGGAGTACTCGGCCAGCTCGGCGGGGTTCGACGTGACGAGCTGGTGCTCGACCGGCGACGCGATGGACTGGAACGCCACTCGTTGCGTGCCGGTGCTGAGCAGTCCTTGGCCGCGGTCGGCGGTGAGGAGGAACTGCCGTTCGCCCTGCGAAAGGTCGAAGATCCGGCAGATCTCGTCGATCGCCTGCGGTGCCTGGCGCAGCAGGATCTGCGTTGCCGCGTTCGCGATGATCGCCTTGCCCAGGTCGGTGCTCGTCACGTCGGGGGCGTCCTGGGTCGCCACCGTGACGCCGCCCCACCACTTGCGGGAGCCCTTGGACATCCGGAGGAGGAACTCGCCGCCGGCCGGATCCTTCATCAGCAACCAGGCTTCGTCGACGACGACCTGCCGGGGTTTGCGGATGGCGGGATTGGACACTTGGCGCCACACCGCATCGAGCGCCAGAAGCGTGCCGATTGCCTTCAGCTCGCCGGGGAGGTCGCGCAGCGAGAACACGACGAGGTGGCCCTCGGGCCGTGTCGTGGTCGGACCCGAGAACAGCCCGGAGAACGCGCCCGTGGTGAACGGCTGTAGCCGCGCCGCGAGGTCCGCTCCCTCTTCCTCAGCCAAGACCGCCGCGAGGTCGCCCAGCAGCGGCGCGGGCCGGGTCCAGGTTCGCGGATCTGACGTGATGCCGGCGCGCTGGTAGGTCGTGGTGATCGCCCGGTCCAGTGCGGCCCGCTCGGCCGCGGCGAGCTCGTTGCCCAGCAGCACCGAGATGACGGTGTGCAGGAACAGGCTGCGCCGGATGAGCGCGTCGCGGGGAGCTGTCCGGCGTCCGTCCGGCCGGGTGTGGATCGGCAAGTCCATCGGGTTCAGCCGGACTTGCTCGGCGCCGAGGTGGACGTAGGTGCCGCCGACCGCGGCGGCCAGCCGGGCGTATTCGTCCTCCGGGTCGATGACGTGGATCTCGACCCCGCGGTACAGGCTGCGCAGGAGCTCCAGCTTCACCAGGTACGACTTGCCGGCGCCGGACCGGCCGAGGATCACGCTGTTGTGGTTGTCGAGGGCGAATCGGTCGTGGTGGACGAGACCTTGGCTGCCGACGTTGAAGCCGTAGAGCACGCCGCTCGGGGCACCGACCGAGGTCGGGTCCGGCGGCGGCAGGTCCGGTGACGTGAATGGGAACGCCGCCGACAGCGCGCTGGTGTCGAAGGTGCGGCGCATCCCGACCAGGTCGAGGCCCATCGGGAGGCTGGTGATCCACCCCTGCAGGCTCCGGTAGGTGGTGGGCTTGCAGTCCAGCAGGAGCGATGCCGCCAGCGACCGGATCGCGGCTACCTCGTCGCCGAGCGCCTCCTCGGTCGCGGCGTGCACGGTGAGGTAGAGCCCGAGCCGGTAGAGCTTGCCCTCGCCGCGGGCGACTCGCGCGGACAGGTCGTAGGCGTCCTCGGTGGCTGCCTCGACCTGGGGGTCGATCAGCCGTCCCTTGTCGCTGGTGTGGCGGCGGCCGGACTCCAGTTTGGACAGCTGCCTCTTCAGCCGGTTGGCTGCGGTGACAGGGTCGATCGGCTCGATGTGCAGCGAGACGTCGACTCGTCCGGGATAGGTGAGCAGAGGTTGCAGCCAGCCGGGATGAACTTCGCGCGGGTAGCCGGTGATGGCGAATGACGCGACCCATTCGCCTCCGACTTCGAGCGCTCGGGGACGCACAGAGATGGCGTCCGGGGTGAACGCGCCGGCCTGCCCGACGGGCGCCGGCCTGCTTGCGGCGTCGCGGTGCCTGGTCCTCTTCATCGGCGGTCCCTCCTTGCGACGTCGTCGTAGTCGTCGGGGTCTTCCTCGTCCTCCCACCCGGGCTCGGCAGCGCCGAACGCGTCTTCGGTGGCGAACGCGGTGCGGCCGAACGCGGCGTCGTTCCAGCTCTCGTCCGGGGCGGTGGTGATGACCTCGTCAGCGCCGGCGAGATCGGAGTTCGGTGGGATCAAGCTGTCGGGGTTGCACGCCGCGGCGAGGACGGCGGTGGCTTGGCCGGCATCCAGCGGGGTGACCACGATCCCGGACGGCGAGAGCAGTTCCACTGCCTCGCCCAGCCGGCGCACCAAACGTGCTTCGGCGGCGCGTCGGGCGGCGTCGTCGATCGACGCGGCCTGCCTCGCAGCCCTGCGTCGCGCCGACAACGCGGCCAGCGGCGAGGCACCACCCAGTCCGTCGGTCGGGCCGCTGGTTCGCAGCGGCTCTCGCAGGATCAGCAGGACCTGGCGCCTCAGCAGGTCGGTCGCGCGGCCGAGCTGGTCGAGGTACTCGGCGTGCTCGCGTGCCGCCCGTTCCAGCGCGGGGTGCGGCAGTCCACCGGCCTGTTCGCGAAGTTCCGCGATCTGGCCCGACAGGTCCAGCCGTTCCGCCCGGACGAGCACTTGGACCGGCGCGGTCAGCGAGTGCAGGTATCGGCCGAAGGAGGTGACGAGCGCCTCCTGCTCGGCAGGCGTGCGTAGCCCGAAGTTGATCGTGGAGCAGACCGCGACCACGGCGGCGCCGTCCTTGCCGAGATCGATAACGCCGGTGTCGGTGATCCCTTCGGCGGGCAGTCGCAGCGCGGCCGGTGAGACCGTCGACGCCGAAAAACTGGTTGTGCTCGCGGTCTGCCCGATCCACTCGGGTGCGGGCCGGACGCCTTCCGGCGCGGCAACCCGGTGCTGCGGGCTCATCCGCTGGCGCAGCGCCGCCAGCACGAGCCGGTCGAGGGAGATGCCGTCGCGCTGACCCAGCGCGAGGAACGCGGCGGTCACGCCGATCGGGATGGCGATGACCAGGAACACCGCCAGCGGGACGAATGCGCGGGTGATCGTGTACGTCCCGTACAGCACAATCCCCGTAACGGTCAGGATGAGCAGCTGTCGCGCGGTGAGCGGACCGATGACCCGGTCTTCGCGGTCGACGTCGGCGGGAATCCGGACGGGCTGGCTCATTTCGCTTCACCTCCGGGAGCTGGCTTCGGTGCGCGGAACATCGGCGGCGGAACAGACTGGGTACGGCGATGGGCATCACCGATGCGGAGGTCCGGCGCCGCCTGGCGGAACGCCGGCGCGGCAGGTGCGGAGGTCGGTTTGGCTGGGAGCGGTTGTGGTGCGGGCGGCGTCGCCGGACGGAACTGCAACTGCGGCGGCACCGATGCCGTGCGGATCGGGCGAGCCGATGGCGATGTGGCGCCACGTCGACGTGGGCCGCCGGCGGCCTGAAAATGCGGAGTTGCCAACCGTGGCCTTCGTTGTGGCGTGGGCGAGACAGGCGTCGGCGCGGAACTGAATTCGGGCATGGTCGGTCCCTGGTTCGCCGGGATCACGGCGGGGTCGTGGGTGCTGTCTTGGGGCGAGGGCTGCAGGAACTGCGGCGCTTGCGAGGGCAGCGACGGCCGCTGAGCTGCGCAGGCACGCTCGGCGTCGTGGGCCGCCTTGAGCCGCCGGTTGACCGCTTCGGGGTTGGGCGCAGAACGCGGCTGTGCTGGCCACGGCGGATCGGCCGCCGCGACGCCGCCGCGACCGGCGTTCTTCGTTGCGCCGACGGCGCCGGCCTTGCCGAACGCACCGGTCTTGCCGGCGACCATGCCGAAGGTTTTCGCCGCGATGTACGCGCGAGCCAACCCGCCGAGGAAGGAGCGGCCGGAGCCGACCTTGACGGCCTTCAGCATCCAGAACGGGATCTTGAACAGGACGAAGAACAGAGCGATCGCGGCGATCAGCGTGCCGAGTGCGGACAGCGTCGAGCCGAACAGGTGCACGCCGCCGGACAGGAACGTGCGTACCGCGGTGATCAGCACCAGCGCCTGGGCGAATTGAACCCCTGTCGTCACGGTGATCGCCTTCCACCACCAGTGCGCCAGCGGCTCGGTGTGGGGCAGCCCGTGGCACATCAGGAAGAACGGCGCGCTGATGATCAGAACGAGGGTGATGACGATCCGGACGACGTAGACGACCAAGAGACCGAGGCCGAGCACCACCAGCACGAGCGCGACCAAGATGATGAAGAGCCCGCCGGTCTGGATGCCTTGGACGGCCTCCTGCAAGGTGTTGCCCAGCGAAGGCGCGTTGACTCCGTCTCCGAGGACACCCAGGGTCAGGCCGTTGGCCAGCCGGATGAGCTTGTCGGCGAAGAAGAGCGAGAGCGCCGACGCGATGAACGCGATCGGGATGCGCGGCCCGATCTCCTTGATCGAGTACCGGGTCTGGACGGTCTCGTGGCCCATCAGCAGGATGCCGCCGAGCAGGATGAGCAATCCGTAGGCGGCGACCACAATCTCCCAGGAGCTGTTCCACAACTCGCCGATGCCGGGCAGGTCGCTGATCGTCGGCGTGGACAGCGCGGTGTGGCCGATCAGCTCGAGGATCGGATCCAGCGCGTCGTCGACGACACTGCGGAACGCCGAGTTGATGGCGTCGGTGATGCACGCCCCGACGTCGGTGATGCCGCAGTCCGAGTCGCTGTCGCCGCTGCCGGTACCCGGCTGCTGCGGGTTCGTGCTCGGCGCCGGCGGAGTCGGCTGCGGAATGCAGTCCTCGCCCGTGCACGGCTTGCTCGGAGTCGTGGTTGGCGTGGAGGAGGTGCAGCCGAGCTGGCCGGGGAAGCTGCACGTCGTGGGCGTCGGCAGCGCGGTCGGAGGAGGCAGCGGCGGGTCCGCCGGCGGCTGTCGAGGCGCGGCCGACGAGGCCCACGCGTTGACGGCGAGGATGCCGGCCAGCAGCACGACGGTCAGCACCAGTAGCCAGCCCGCTCGCCGGCGCCGCCGTCGGATGGAGACCTGCCGGACGGGGGCGATCATCGGTCGATCCGCCGCGGCAGCGGTCTCGGGCTGGCTGCCGGACCGGCGGTACGAGCGAACCGTGGGCGGGGTGCTGACGGCCATCGGTCAGGCCCCCACGATCCCTTTGAGGATCTCCACGACCAGGGGCGCGAGCGCCGCCAAGCCGTAGCCCCACCCCGCGGACTTGAAAGCCGTCTTGGCCTTCTCGACCTCGCCGGGGTCGCCGCCGCCCATCACGTAGCGGACGCCACCGATGGACAGGAACACCGTGGCGAGGCCGGCCAGGATGCCCATGATCCAGTTGCGGACGTTGTTCAGGACGTCGGTGACCGAGCCGGCGAGGGCGACGACCATCGTGTCGGCGTGTCCCGCCGACGCCGAGGCCAGCAACGCGATGGCCGACAGCTCGACCACCAGCACCACGTGCGACCACTGGCGGCGGCGAGCCGGAATCGTGTCGCCTGACTTAATGATCGGAGCATTGGACGGCGTCGAACTCGCATCGGCGCTCTGGTCCGGCGGCTGCGGGTCGCCGTCGAGACGATCACTACGCGGCCCGCTCTCGGCATCGATCACGCGCATTGGGTCACCTCCGAAGTTCGGGCTGAGCGCGGGTCCGTCCCGCAGCCCTGAACTCCGGAATCCGCGTCCGTTTTGGACACGCGGCGCCGAACTTTCCGCTTCGCGTCGCCGTTGGTGTCGGACACGGAAGGTGACGACCGTGGCGTCTCGCGAGCGGGTGTGACGGGGCGTGCCAGGGCCACCGCGGCGGCCACCTGGTCGATCAGCGGGTCGGCTGGATCGGCCGTGGCAGCGCCCTCGCGCAGGTATTCGGCAAGCCGGCGTTCGGCGCGCTTGCGCGTCTTGTAGGCGGCCCACTCACCGGTCTGGTGCTGCGCGGCCCAGTCCGTCACCGGCATGTCTTCCAGCCGGGTCGCGCCGATGAGCGCGGCCTCGGTCCGGGTCACGACTCCGTCCGCGACGGCGCGCGCGAGGACGAGATCCGGGTGTCCCCACGGCGCGTGCGGCGGGGTGGATCGGAAGCCCGGTGCGACCGGAGTCGGACCGGCCAACGCCTCGGTCAGTGCGTCATAGCCGGCCCGGTAGGCGGCCCACCGCAGCCGCAGCATGATCCGCGGCGGCCGGAGGTCGATCGTCGACAACGCGGTCAGGAAGCCGCGCAGCACCTCGGCGTGAACGTCAGCCGGATCGCCGGCGAACCGATGAGACAAGGTGGCTGCCGCCGACGTCAGCGCGGGCAGCGCCACACCCACGGCGGCGACCGTCCAGGTCGCTCCTTCAGTTCGCGAGCGCAACACCAGATGCGCCCACACCGCGTCGCGCGTCGCCTGCGGGCACCTGCGTGCCAGCAGGCGATCGCGAACCTCGTCGAGCGGGACGTGCCGGTCCGGGAGACCGGCGAAGAGCCGGCCGTTCAGCGACACCGGATGCGGTCCCGTCACCAGCCAGGTGAACGTGTTCCGGGCGATGTCCAGAGAGTTCGGAGTGGCCTCGTCGTGACGGCGACGAAAAGCGGATTGAGTTGCCATGTCGTGACTCCCACAGCGTCGATGTGAACAACAACGACGCCATGAATCAACGACCGGTACCACGGAAATACCGTGCTATTGCTTGGGGTCGACTAGTAGCTGCCTTTGCGCTGCTAGAGGCCTACTATTTGGCCAAGCGATCGCTCGAACTGAAGATCGACTAGGTGAGGTTGAAAATCATGCCCGAGCTGTGTTCGTAGTAGTCCACTAGTAGACGGCGCGGTGTCCTCATTGAGGTGTCCGGCGTTTTCTCGAGAGTGTGTCCAAAATCGGACCTCCAGTCGGAGTTAAGGGGTGTCAGAACACGCAGCACCCTTCCGTCGGAGGAGATCCACGATGACCCCGGCATACGACAACGAACGTCCAGAGGATGGCTCGCCGCGGCACGCTCCCGCCGACCCGCCGACCGTCCCGATCCTGCTTCCGCAGCGTCGGCGAGCGCGGCGTCCGCGCACCGTGCGTCGTTCGCGAACGGTCCGGCCAAGCACCGTCTGGCCGTGCGCGCAAGACGAGCTCCTCGGAGGCACCGGGCTGCTCGAGAGCTGGCTGCTGGCTGCGGTCGTGAAGATCGTCACCGCCTACACGCAGCCGGGCCAGCGGGTGCTCCTGCTCGCGCCTGCGCCCTACCTCGGGCCCTCCAGTTCGTCGTCGCCAATCGGCGATCGACACCGGTCGCGGCCCGGTCCGTACGACGGGCTGCGCGAAGCCAGCTGGACAGTGGTCCGACTCGGCCGTCGCGTCCAAACCCAGACCGCCGTCGCGCCCCAGGACCCGATCGGCGAACACCACGGCGAGGCGTTGGCAAAGTCCGGGTCCGGACCCCAACCCGGCTCGGGCGGTCCGACCGACGTCGGGGTCGGCGTGCCGCCTGCGCGCGATCGGTCCGGGCCGGACACGACCGCGACCGTGGTCGGTCCAGACTGCTACGACCTCATCATCACCGCGTCCGGACCGCGGCCCGGCGACTGGTTCCGACCGGCCGATTGGGCCGATGTGCTCAACCCGACCGGCATGCTTGCCGTGATCACGCATGGTGATCGAGTGGAGGGTCGGCTCATCGACCCCGCAGGCTCGCTCGTGCGCGCCGCGCAGGACGCCGGCCTGCGTTATCTCGATCGCATCGCCCTGCTGCGCGCGCCGGTTCGCAACGGGGTGCTCGCTACTGTGGCACCGCCCGCGCAGCCCGCTGTGCCGCCGGCGCGGCACGCCCGCGTGCACGACGACCTCTTGGTATTCGCCCGCAAGCCGGTCTCCAAGGCCGCCGTTGCAGGGGAGAAGACCTCCGATGAATGACCGGCTGAAATCACTTGGGTCGTCGGTCGACGGGCTGCCTCTTTCGGTCTGGTCAACCGGGCAGCGGAGCCCGCTTGAGCAGCTGCGCGACGCCGGGTGTGTGCCCGGCACCGAGATCGACGACGAGCGGGTTCCTCCTGCCGTCGCCGCGCACGCGATCGCCGTCTACAGCCGGCCCGGCGACCTCGTTCTCGATCCTGATTGCGGTGCGGGGACCGTACTGACCGCGGCGCTGGGCGCCGGCCGGGACGCGTTCGGCTTGACCGGTCGCACCCGGTGGTGGTCCGTTGCCCGCGCCAACGTCACCGCCGCCAAGACCGCGGGCGCGTGGCGCGACGGCTCGGTCCTCGATGCCCGTCCGAAGGTCCTCGCGACTGCCCGAGCCGCCGGCTTGATCGGGCGAGTCGGACTCGTGCTGACCGCCCTGCGAATGGAGCCGGGGTCAGCGAACAGTCCAGACTGCGACCCGGTCGAGTCCATGCTCGCTGACGTCGCCGCGACGATGTTCTACGGCGAATCGCTGCTGCGCTCCGGCGGCCACTTCGTCATCGTCGCAAGACCGCGCCGGCGCCAGGACAGCACGTTGGCCGACCTGGCCACACCGCTCATCGCCGCCGCGACCACGGCCGGGCTGGCGCCGGTCGAGCGGTGCGTGGCCCTGACCGCCGGACTGCGCGGCAGCCGGCTGGTCACCCGCGCCTCGCTCCCTACCCGCCGGGCTGCTGCCCGAGCCCGCGCCGCCGGCGCGCCGACCGCACTCCCGGCGCACCACGAGGTACTCGTCTTCGGACTTGCCCACGACGTCGAGCTTGCCGCCGCGGCGGCAAGCGGCGTTCCGCGGTCGCCTCGGCTGGACACTGCTGGCGCCGTCCGCGCTGGATGGGGGCGAGCCGCATGACGACTCGCCGTTCCGTCGGTGAACGCACTGGCACATCGGTGACCGAGACCCGTCCACAGCGCTGGTCTCGGCTGTGGACAAGCCTGTGGAAAAAACGATCTGGCATCGCCGAAGAGGGCCGGAACGTGCTCGTTCGGCACCATGCCGAAGCAACCCGCCGCGCCCGCGAGGCGATGATCGAAATCGTCCGCGCCGGTTACCAGATCGGGCCTCCGCCCTACGGCTACCGCGCGCTGCGCATCCGCGTCACCGATCCCAGCGGACGCAGCAAGCTGCGGGCGGTTCTGGTCCCTGACTGGCAGACCGCCGCGGTCGTGAAGCAGATCTTCCTGTGGCGAGCCGACGACGGCTTGACGTTCGCCGCCATTGCGGCACGTCTGGACGCCGACCTTCGCCAGTACCCCGCGCCGAGCGAGCGGTGGACGGCGAAAGCTGTCCAGCGGATCGTCACCAACGTCAAGTACACGGGGCGCCAGATCTGGGCTCGCACGGCGGCCGGCCGTCCTGCTCCTGCCGAGCAGTGGGTGACCTCGGCGCCGATGGTCCACGAGCCGCTGGTCGACGAGCGCGTGTTCCGGCGCGCTCAGCCCTGGACGGGTGAGGAGCCGCGGTGCGCTTGATGATCGTTCCCCTGACCTTCCGGCAGGCCTGCGAGTTCATCGACGCGCACCACCGGCACCACCGTCCGCCCCGCGGCATGAAGTTTGCGATCGGCGTCGCGCGCGGGGAGGAACTGGTCGGCGTGGCGACAGCCGGTCGTCCGGTCGCCAGGTGTCTCGACGATGGCGTCACGCTCGAGGTCACCCGCAGCTGCACTACCGGCGAACCCAACGCGAACTCGAAGCTCTATGGCGCGGTCTGGCGCGCGGCGCGAGCCATGGGCTACTTGCGTCTCGTCACCTACACGCAGGCGGGCGAAAGCGGTGCGAGCCTGCGCGCCGCGGGATTGATTCCCGTGGCGGACCTTCGGCCACGGTCGGGATGGACGACGACGTCCCGCCCGCGCCAGGCGCACGGGGTCGACGGCGTTCGCCGGACCCGCTGGGAGATCAGCTCGCGCGCGCCTGAAGGTTCACCTTGTCGCGCAGCTGCTTCAGCTGGTACAGCTGGCCAAGATCGTCGAAGTCGGCAGTGAGCGGCCGCCGGGACGACGTCACTGGACGGCTGGCTGCTGACGAGCCACCGGAACTGGTTGTTGAAATCAAGACCGTAGAAGGAAACGCGGCTCAGCGGCTGGCTGCCGAGCAAGCACGGGCGCTCTGGGAGGTGACGCAGTGGCAGGCCCGGACCAAGTCCGTG
The DNA here is from genome assembly GCF_053601335.1 of Amycolatopsis sp. NPDC004747. Lineage (NCBI taxonomy): Bacteria > Bacillati > Actinomycetota > Actinomycetes > Pseudonocardiales > Pseudonocardiaceae > Amycolatopsis > Amycolatopsis sp. NPDC004747. The sequence continues at coordinate 278,215 of NZ_JBSGBQ010000005.1, forward strand.
CGTGGGCCGGACAGCGCAGCGTAGGACGCGCGCGAAGCGCCTACAGCGAAGCGGCGGGCGGCGCATCGGTCGGTGTCGCGGCGCGGCCGTCGTTCCTTCGCTTCGCATGGCTCGGGCGCGTGTCCACGAAGGACATGCAGGACCCGACCCTGTCCTTGCCGCGTCAGCTGGGGAACTCGCAGCGCGCCTTGCCCGAGGACGGCTTGATCGTCGCGCACTTTTACGACGTCGAGTCCGGTCGTATGGACCTCGACGCCCGCGGGAGCGGACGCGCACATGAGCAGTTCGACATCCCGGTCCCGCGTGACGGTGGCATCCAGGACCTGCTCGCCGAGGCTCAGCGGCCGGATCGGCGGTTCGACTACGTCATCTGCGAGTCGATCGAGCGCACCGCCCGGCACATGTACTACGGCACCACCATCGAGCACCGCCTGGAACAAGCCGGCGTGCGCCTGCTTGCCTCGGACGAACCGTTCCAGCTCGGGTTGGTGGACGGACGTAAACCCAAGCGGGCCACCCAACTGCTCACGCGGCGCGTGAAGCAGACTCTGTCCGAGTTCTACGTCGTCGACATGCTGGAGAAGTCGTGGGACGGCTACGCCGTCCATACTGAGGCCGGCTACAACATCGGCAAGCCGTGCTACGGCTACCGCGCCAGGCACGTCCCGCACCCGGTCCCTGCCAAGCGGGCCAAGGGCGCTAAGAAGACGTTTCTAGAAGTCAACTCCGCGCAGGCGCCTGCGGTGCGGAAGGCATACCACTGGCGGATCACCGAACGCCTCGGCTACCAGGCGATCGCCGACCGGCTCAACCGCGACCTCGCCACCTACCCTCCGCCGGTCCCGGTCGACCCGAAGCGCGCCGTCGGCCACTGGACTTCCTCGAACGTGCGCGACGTCCTCACCAATCCGAAGTACACCGGGCACATGGTGTGGAACGTGCGCGGCCGCAAGTCCCGCGGCAATCAGTTCAATCCCGTCGAGGAGTGGATCTGGTCCGCGCAGCCGGTTCACGAACCTCTCGTCACGTTGGAGGATTGGCTGCAGGCCCAGGAAATCAGCCGACACCGCTTCGGGTCGCGCAGCACCAGCAATACCAACGTCAAGCACCCCCAGACTAAACGCAGCTACCTGTTGCGCACCTACCTGTTCTGCGGCGGCTGCGGCCGACGGATGAACGGCAAGACTCGTCGGGGGCACGCCTACTACGTGTGCGCGCCGAAGAAGGGCTACGTCCCGGAGGGGCATCCCGCCGCCGGCAGCTTCTGGATCCGCGAAGACGCGATCGTCGCCAAGCTCAACGAGTTCCTGTCGGCTCACATCTTCGGGAGCTACCGTCGCAGTCTGATGGGCGACACCGCCCGAGAACTCGGTGCCGCCGCGAAGCAGGAACGGCAACAGCGCATCGACGCCTTGCACCGCGAGATCGACGACACCACGCGCATGATCAAGAACCTCGTCCGCAGCTTGGCACTGTTCGACAGGCCGACCAAGGACCTCGTCGACGAAGTCAACGAGGAACGAGGCGGTCTTCACAAACGCAAAGTCCAGCTCGAAGCCCAGCTCGCCGAAGTCGAAGAGGAGAATCAGCAGACGGCCAACCCCGACCTGCTTGACGCCCTGCCGGTGGGAGAGGTCCGAGTGGAGGAGCTACCGGAGGATGTCGCCCGGCGGCTGTTCGAAGCCCTCCGGCTTGAACTCCGCTACAACAAGAGCACCAACCAGATCAAGTGCACGGTCACCCTGCTCGGGCCGACCGTCCCGGCAGCGCGCCAGGCTGCTCACGAAGCCGCCATCTTGCCGTTCAACCGGGACAGGCGGCTCGAACGACGCAGCCGTGAAAACAAGAAAGGGGAGGATGTCATGTCCGACATCTCTCCCGTTCCCATCCTTGCGGTGCCCTCGGCAGGATTCGAACCTGCGACACCTGCCTCCGGAGGGATGGGGCAGGACAGGCTGCGGCATCGCTCTGACCTGCGCGTTGTCACGTCCCTGCGGTGGTCGAGTCGTCGACTTGCACACGCATTGCACACCCGTGGTCAAAGAGGCTGAAGCAGCATTTAGGTGGAGAGGGCCTCCACTTTCCGCTGTTCCAGCCTCTTTTCCTGCTCTGTGACTACTGAGACAGAGAATTAGTGTGGGAGAGAAGCTGTCGCCGGAGGTGTCACTCCGCTGTCACACCTAAATGTGCAGGTCAGGCTAGGTGGAGCGACAGAGTGACAGGTGTGACAGTCTCGACACCCCGCAGGTGTCACACCGAGCCGCAACGGGCTCCTCGCGTGCCCTCGGGGACGGACGCGGCGGGGGCGAGGTGGGGTCAGATGTCACATTTCATAGCGTGTGATCGACTATGGTGCTGTGGACGAGACGCAGCCCGTGCTGACCAACTTGACCGAGCTTAAGCCGGATGAGATCTACACCCGCGCCATGGTCCAGATCCTGATGGGCGGGTCTGGCATGGGTGGCATCGTCACTGCTAACCGCTCGAACACCATCCTGATCTACTCCGACGATGAGGTCGGCAAGAGATACGGCTACCTCGACGGATGGCTCGACGAAGAAGACGCAAACGGCGCGATCTTCGAGTACACCGGCGCCGGCCGACACGGCGATCAGACCTTCGCCGGCGGGGAAGGCGCCATGAACAAAGCCGTTCTCAACCACGCTGCTACGGGCCGCGCCCTGCACCTTTTCAAAGCCGTGGGCAAGGTGCCAAACACTGTCAGGAAGATGCACCGGTACGTCGGCGAGATGGCCCTCGACGACGACCGGCCGTACTACGTCCGGCAATCCCGGGACGAGGCCGGCAACCAGCGCAAAGTCATCGTCTTCCGCATGCGGGCAGCCGACGGCCGCCCCCCTAACGCTAACGACCGGATCCCGCCAGCCCCCACAACCACCGCCGTGTTGGTCCCGGCCGACGTAACCACCAGCTCAATCGTCCCGACCGAACGCGCCAAGACGAAGTCGAGCAAACGCTCCGGCTCAGCGGTCACCACAGCTGAGCGCCGGGAAGCCGAACTCACCGACCACTACCAGGCCTTCCTCGCGAAGCGCGGTCACGCGTTCGGCCGGTTCCAGATCAACATCAAGGGCACGACGACCACGCTGCTCACCGACATCTACGATCAGACCGCGCACGTCCTCCACGAGGCCAAAGGCAGCGCTTCCCGTAAGGCTGTACGCGAAGCCATCGGCCAACTTCTGGACTACCGTCGCCACGTGACGCCATCGAACCCCACCGTCTCGATCCTGCTCCCCAGCAAGCCCCTCGACGACCTCGAAGAGCTCATCGCTAGCGCGGGCATTGCCCTGATCTACCGCGACGGCGACAACTACGTCGGCTACCCAGCAAGCTCTCCTGTGAGCTGAACCTGATCACCGCAGCTCATCGCGATGACCACCGCCTTGCAAAGGTGCGAACCAGTTTCGCCGCCGACCTGCGGAACCTGTACCGCCTGGTCAGGGGCGTTTTCAAACCGAGATTCCCCGTGGTTCCCCGCCCATCCCTCGCGCAACGGGCACGCGTGGGGCACGCGGGGGCACAAGCGGCTGAAACACGCGCTGGTGGACACATCACCGATGTTTCAGCCGCTTTCGGTCTCCCCGTGACTACAGAGACATAGAAATAGAGGGGGCAAAGTACTGTCCCCGAAGGTGTCACCCACCTGTCACACCCAAAGCCGCAGTTCAGAAGATGTTGAGTGACAGGTGTGACAGCCTCGACATGCCATAACTGTCACATTCCAGTTGAGCCGCGCTATCAGCTGTCACATTGCGTAGCGTGTCATCGACTATGGTGGTGTGGACGAGACGCAGCCCTTACCCGTGCTGACCGGCCTGACCAAGTTCGAGCGGCAGGTGGTCGACACCTCCCTTTGCGGGGAAGTCGCAAAAACCGCCACCACGATGACGGTGGAGGAGCTGGCGGTCACCGACGACCCCGACCTGCGGGTACGGGCCGATCTGCTCCGCGATCTGCTACGCGGCCTGCACGGTGACCTCGACCCCCGCGGGATCCAGATCGTGGGTGCGCGGGTCGTCGGACAACTCGACCTCGATCACGTCACCGCCGTCACCGGTCTGCGCTTGTTCCGATGCGCGTTGCCGGACGACATCGTTTGCCGCCACGCGCGCCTTCGCCACCTACAACTGACTGGCAGCCTGCTCACCGCTCTGAACGCCGAGGGCCTCCGCATCGACGGCAACCTGCACATGCAAGACGCCACCATCACCGGCACAGCAAAACACGGCGCGATTCGGCTGGACGGCGCCCACATCGGCGGCCAACTCAGCTTCGATCGAGCCACTATCACCAACACCGCCGGCCCCGCACTGAATGCCGACGGCCTCCACACCGACGGCAACCTGTACATGCGGGACGCCACCATCACCGGCACAACAGAACACGGCGCGATCCGACTGCACACTGCCCACATCGGCGGCCAACTCAGCCTCAACCGAGCCACCATCACCAATGCCACCGGTACCGCACTGAACGCCAACAGTCTCCACACCCAAAGCCACCTGTTCGCGCAAGACGCCACCATCACCGGCACAACAGAACACGGCGCGATCCGACTACACAGTGCCCACATCGGCGGCCAACTCGAACTCGTACGAGCCACTATCACCAACACCGCCGGCCCCGCACTGAATGCCGACGGCCTCCACGCCGACAGCAGCCTGTTCATGCAAATGGCCACTATCGCCGGCGCCGGAGAACTCGGCGCGATCCGACTGCACAGTGCCCACATCGGCAGCCAAACTGACTTGCAATTGTCCAGGCTGGACAACAACTCAGGTCCGCTCCTGGTGATGTCTGAGGCGCAGATCACCGGGGCTTTGCTGTTCCCGGCGAAGGTGGTGTGCCCGGACGGCCGAGAGAGGCCAAACCGCCATGGCTGCCCAGACAGCGAGCGCACCATCACAACCGACGGACTGATCTATCCCACCCTGAACGCGATCTTGTGGCGTCAATGGTTACACCTGCTGGTCCACCACACCCCCCGCTATCGGCCCCAACCCTTCCAGCAACTCGCCGCGACTGAGCGCGCCGCCGGCCACGACAACAACGCCCGCGAAGTCCTGATCACCCAACAACACGAACTTCGTCGGCGCACCCCTGAGGCTCTGGGTAATCGGCTGGCACGCGGGCGACATGCGCTGTGGGGCTGGCTCGGCCGCTATGGCTACCGAGCCCACCGCCTCGTCACCGCCCTCGCCGCCGTCCTCACCCTCGCCGCCACCCTCAGCCTGCTCGCCGGACACGTCACCACCCACCCCGGCCATCACGCCGCCGAACGCGTCCCACCCGCCACCGCCAAACCCACCGACCCCGGCACACCCTGCTCACCCGTCGAACTCATCGGCCTCGGCATCGACCGCGGACTCCCCCTCGGCGCCACCGGCATCCGCACCCACTGCGACCTCGACACCACCACCGGCTGGGGCCAAACCTTCACCGCCACCCTCTGGGTGCTCCAAGCCCTCCTCTGGGGCCTGGCCACCCTCGCCATCGCCGCTTACACGGGCCTCGTCCGCAAACCCACCTAACCACCGCCGCCTGGCTTGAACGAGATCTCAAAGCGGGAGTTCCCGATGCATGCATCGTCCGAGGACGGGCTGTAAACCAGTTGGCATTGCCTACGGGGGTTCGAATCCCTCACCCGCCACACCAGTGGAGAAGCCCCGTGACCACGGCGTATGCCGGGCACGGGGCTTCTCCGCGTGTGCAGCCGTGTGCGGCGGTATGCAGCCGTGTGCGGCCATCCGTGGGCCATCTGTGGGCAGCGCCTGAGGGGCATACCGCTTGCGCTCCGGCGCAAGGGAAAGCGGCTGGAACAGGATCGCGGTTCCGCGAGGGCCCCCTGTTTCAGCCGCTTTTCGGTGGCAGGGGAGACACAGAATTAGAGTGGGAAGATCGTGCCGACGACCGCTGTCACTCTCTTGTCACACCCAAAACCCCAGGTCAGGCGGGGTTGAGTGACGGAGTGACAGGTGTGACACCCTCGACACCCCGCAGGTGTCGCACCTCGACGGGCGAGCAGCCAGGGCACCGCCCAAAAAACATGCCCTGAGGGCCGGTGTGCGAGTCGGCTGGGTGAAGGCACCAGCGCACCCGCGTTCGGGCGCGTATGGCCGCCTCAGGGGGCAAAATTTGGGCCGTTACTGGCGCTCACTGCGCCGGTAACGGCTTGAAGGTGTTCGGTAAGCGCTTGCCGCTACGCGCGGCTTCCTGTCGCCAGAACCGCGTTCGATGGCGTCTCGCCACGGATAAACGCGCCGATCTGGTCGACCTGGACCTGGTGTACCAAGGTGTTGGTTCCCGGCACCGTCCGTGCGGCATGCGGGCTGATGATCACGTTCGTGCAGTTCCACAGTGGATGGTCATCCGGGAGAGGCTCGGGGTCTGTGACATCCAAAGCGGCACGTAGGCGTCCCGACTGCAGCTCTGCCACAAGTGCGTCCGTGACCACGATTTGCCCGCGACCGGCGTTTACGAGAAGGGCGCCATCGTCCATTGCGGCAAGGAAATCCTTATCGACAAGACCACACGTCTTGTTGTTGATAGGCGCAGTGATGATCACCAACTCATGGCCCGAGATCAGGTCTGGTATTTCGCTGGCCGCATGAACGCCCGGACGCGCGTTCGCGGCCACAAGCGTCGTTGTGACGTCGAACGGCTCCAGCCTGCGTGCAACGGCTTTGCCGATCGCCCCGGCGCCGATAATCAGGGCGCGCATTCCGAAGAGAGTGTCTGGATCGAACCTGCGGTGTGCCCAGGTGTGCGCATCCTGGAAACGCACCAAGGTTGGCCAGTGACGCAGCTGCGTCAAAATCGCTGAAAGAACCCACTCGGAGACAGGGCGCGCGTGTGCACCCCGAGCACTCGCCAATACGACATCCGATGGGACTTCGGCAATCCACTCGTCGACGCCCGCGGATGGTAGCTGGACCATCTTGAGGTTGGGAAGCTGCGAAATGAGGGGAAGTCCGCGATGTGTTCCCCGATACGGAGGAATCAGAATTTCTGCTGCGCGCAGCTCTTCAGGCAATGAATCCGAGTTCGGGTCATAGAATGAGACGTTCACGCCAGGCAGGGTCTCCAGTAACTCCCGAGATTGCCTGTCGTCCTGTTCGTTGCTTATTAGAATGCGCATCGCAGATCCCCCTGTCACTTGCTGCTTTCGGCTTCGGTAATGCGGGTAAGCAGACTCCTTGCTTGCTCGGTCAGTAGGCCACCGCTTGCGGAGTTGTCGACAACGACGTGAGGGGCGCTAGGTCGGAAATTGACATCCACATTTTGCATGTACTCGTTCCAGTTGGCCAGCTTTACGCTGTCGCGCGCCGCGTCTCGATGGCGCACGTACGAGTGCATGGTGTCCGCATCGCAGTACACCCACACGACGGTGAGATTGGCGCCCAGGTTCCTGCAGGTCGCCTGAATCTTGGTGAGCCATGCCTCATCGGAGAACTCGCGTATGAACGGCGCGGTCACAACCGTACTGTTCCCGCATTGCACGTTTTCGGACATTGCCTCTAGTAGTGAGGCGTATTCGCCAGGGCGAATCTTTTTCATGTAGACGTCTGATTCGCGGTCGTTTCGCGAAATTCCCTGTAGCTCAAGGGCGGCTTCGACGACGTACCGCGTCAACGTGTCCTTGTCGAGCATCGGCCATCCGGTTTCGCGGGCGATGATCCGGCCTAGCTCGGTCTTTCCGCTGCCGGCGTATCCCCCGATCATGATCACTTGGGGGGTAGTCGAACGCAGCTGGTGGTGCGCTTCCTGGTCGGGGGCGTTCACGGTCCGCGCTGCTCGCGGCTTGCTGGTCACGAGTCCCTCCTTGATCAGCAAGTCCATCGCTTCGTTGATCGTGAAGACGCTGACGTCCCACTCCTTCGCTAGGTCGCGCGACGACGGCAGGCGCTGCCCGTGGCGTAGGCGCCCCGCTGCGATGTCGTTGCGAATGTGCCTGGCCACCTGCTGGTGCAGCGGTTCTTGCCGGGCCACACCCGAGCGCGGACGACTCATCGGTACTCCTAGCCGGGCCATGCGGCCCGATCGGGTCATCTGATCGGCACCATACCAGATGCCTATCAGATGGCGATCATCTGACTGGTCTGTTTACGCAGGTCAGGGGGGAGTTTTGAAGAACTTGATGCCTAACAGTTGACCAGTATTCCATTCAACTGTTAGCTTCTTGGTGGTCGGGGTCACACCGACCGGGCGAGGCGATCGCCCGCCGATCGAACAGGGAGAAGACCTCATGGCGAAGCAACAGGGATTCCCGGTCTTGAAGACCGGTTCGGGGTTCGGCCGGAAGCTCTTTGGCCTGGTCGTGGCGGTCGTGGTGCTGGTGTTCGTCGTGTCGTCGCCGGTGGAAACGGCCGCGCTTGTTCGGCACATCGTGCAGAGCCTCGTGACCTTCTTTCGCTCGTTCTGAGCGCACCTGACCAGCAACTTTCTCTGAAGGGACTTCGCAATGGACACCAACATCTACCGCCGCCGTATCGACGCCACCGTGTCGACCGCCGATGAGTTCGCCGGCGAGGCGGTCTACCCGGACGGGCTGACCGAAGCAGCGATCGATGCGATGTTGCAGGACGTCTACGGCGAGCTGGCCGCGGACGAGAGCGCCGCGAAGGCGGCCTACCGCTTCGACTTCAACGACCAGCGTCGGGTGAGCCGGGCGCGTCGCCGTGCCGGTCGCGAGGCCCTGCGGGCGCTGCCGGCTCGGGTGCCGGCGACCTGGGCATCCGACGGCGAGGCCGCGTGATGGCGGCCCGTGTGTTCTTCAGCCCCGACGCGGCGGCCCCTTCCGGCAAGAACGTGCCGACCGCGCCGGGTTCCACCGAGCAGTCGCGAAACCGTACGGAGGAAACCCAGATGGTAGACACCACCGCCCCGGTGCGCGAGATCGCCGCCGTGGCCTACACCCCGGCCGAGCTGAACCGCCTGATCTCCCGCGAGATCGCCGGCCGCCTGCGCGAGGTCGCCGACACGCTGACCACCAACGCCGACATCGTGGGCGACCTGTTCACCCGGCTGGTCTTGGCCGGGACCTACGTCGGCGCGTTCGCGGTGCGGGCGCAGACGTACCGGGACGTGGCCTCTCAGCTGCGCGCGGTCGCGGCGTTCGAGCTGGAGACGGCCGGGATCGCCTGCTCGTGGTGCGGAGAGGCGCTGTGAACCCGCGCAACCGCCGGCAGGCGGTGACCACGGTGTTCGACGGCCGCACCCACCACGTGGCGCTGTGCCGCGGCGAGCGGGACGGGCTGCCGGTGTTCGGGTGGGGCGAGGCCCCCTCGACGCTGCTCACTCGCTCGCAGCTGAGGGAGGCCGGGTTGCGGCCCAACGGGCAGGACCCGTTGGCGCTGCTGGTGTTCCGCCACCACCGCCCCTACGCCCGGGAGACCGTGGCGGAGCTGTTCTCCGTGGAGCGGGCCGCGGCCAAGCGCGACGCCGTGCCGGGGCAGCTGGACCACGCGATGGAGGCCCGCCGCACCTGCGTCGACTGCGGCGAGATCCAGGAGTACTGCGTGCCGACCAGCACCCGTCAGTGCTGGGGCTGCTTCGAGGGTGAGCAGGCTGACCGGGTGGAGGTGGCCGCGTGAGCCAGAACGATTCCGGCGCCTGGCACGCGGAGCTGCAGCGCCAACAGGAAGCCATCGACAAGGCGCGCCGTGAGGTCGCGGCCAAGGAGGGGAACCGATGACCAGCTACCTCAAGCTCGACACCTACGTGTTCGACGGCTCCGGCCTTGCCGCGGTGAACTGCGACCTCGACGTCAATGGCACCCGGGTGTCGATTACGCGGCCGTTTGTCCAGATCGGCCCGAACCTTGCGGTTATCCCGGGCCTGTCCGCTGATGGCAACGGCATCCGCATTCGCCTGGACGTGTGGACCGCGATGAACTTCGGCCACAGCGGGCCGGTCACCGTCCTGCCGCTGAGTACCCCCAGCCAGGCCGTCGCTGTTGCCTCGGCCCGCGCGTTCGAGGCAGACCCGGCGATCACCTGGTCCGCGCCGTTCGAGCAGCTCACGGCGTGGTGTGAGCGGTGGGCCGCCGACTTCAACGCGGCGAAGGGGCGTGAGCGCACGTGAACACGTTCGAGGTATTGCAGCAGCGTGGAACCCTCGCGCTGATCCGGTTCGTCGGGACGGTGTTGTTGTTCCTGGTCTTGCACCTGCTGCGGATCCCGCTGGTCGTCGGCGAACGCGTGCTGGCCGGGGTGCTGGTCCGGCTGGACCAGGCCGCGACCCGGCAGGCGTCGCGCCCGCCGCGGCGAGTGAACCAGTTCTTCCCCCTCGACTTCCCCGCTGGGCAGGAGGTGCCCCGATGAACCCGCAGCGTGAGCAGCGGACCCGGCTGGAGCTGGCGATGGAGTGGGTGGTGTGGCACTTCGGTGAGCTGGCCGGCGTCCTCGGGCCGCTGGTCCTGGCGTGGATGTTCACCCCCTGGTTCGCCCTGGTATCCGCGGTCGTGGCGGCCAGGTGGGCGGTGCACGAGGTGCGCGACCACCGCGAACAGGCCCAGCTGCGCGCCGGCACCACCGACCGCAAGCAGCTGCCGGCGACCCCGGCCGCGACCGACGACGAGACGACCGACCACCAGGGCCGGGAGGTGACCCGATGAGCACGTGGGCCGAAGAGCGCCGCGCCAACCACGCGGCTACCGCGGAGCAGCGCCGCCAGGACGCCGCCGCCGCGTTGGACCGCAAGCTGCGGGCGCGGAGCGCCGTGGCCGAGCAGCGCCGCGCTGACACCGCGGCCGCCGCCAAGCTGGCCGAGCAGCAGCGCAAGGCCCGCCAGGCGCGCCGGGCCGCCACCCTCGCCCGGGTCGCCGGGTGGTTGTCGGCGAACCGGGTCCGGCTGCCGATCTACCTGCTCGCGCTCGTGTCGGCGGGCATGGCCGTCCCCGCCATGGCCGGCTACGGCGTGGGTGTCTACGGGGACGCGACCGGCGCGGCGCTGCCGGCACTGTCGGAGCTGGGGATGTGGGCGTTCGCCTTCGCGGTGGAGGTGTCCCGGCACCGCCACCCGCAGCGGCCGGTGTGGGCGCTGCAGCTCGGGGTGTGGGTGTTCGCCGCGGTGGGGTTCGCGCTGAACGTGCTGCACGGCCTCGGGCGTGGGTGGGACGCGGCGGTGGTGATGGGCATCGTGTCCGTCGCCGGCGTCATCGCCCACCAGCTCGCCGTGGCGTCCCCGCCGCGGTCGGCGGCGGAGCGGGCCGCGGCCCGGATCGAGCGCACGACGCTGCGCAAGGTCGCCCGGGTGCAGCGGGCCGCCGTCCGCACCGCGGTCGCGGAACTGGCCGCCGACGGCACCGCCCGGCTGGTGTTCACCCCGGGCCGCTACACCCTCGACGGGCGCCGGCTGGCCGCGGTGGTGGAGCCGGACCGGCACGCCGGGGACATCCTGGCCGATGAGGTGGCCGCCTACCTGACCACCCACGCCGGCACCGCCCCGACCGACGGCGACGGGCCGATCGTCGACGCGCCGGTGTTGACCCTCGACCACCCCGCCGACCAGCGGAAGTCGACCCCGACCCGGGGCACGATCCCCGCGCCGAAGACGCGCACGCTCGACCAGTTGCGCGCCGAGTTCGCGGCGGCGATCGCCGACCCCGACGTGCCGATCGACCCGACGTCGGCGGAGTCGATCCGCAAGACGCTGCGCTGCGCGATCAAGTCCGCGCGTCAGCTGCGCAACGAGCACAAGAACCCGAACCAGTGACCCGGGAGGACACCACCATGAGCACCGACACCACCCCGGACACCGGGGAGCTGGCCACCGTCCACCACCTGCCCATCCCGGAGCAGGGGGAGGCGATCGAGCCGGACGAGATCCTGACCGCGGAGGAGTACGCGGCGCGCACGTCGCAGAAGGCCCGCGCTCTGGCCCGCTATGAGGGCTACCGGCGGGATGTCGTGCTGGCCGCCACCGTCGCGAAGAAGGCCGCGACGCACGAGACCACCAAGACGGTGCTCAACCACGGCCTGACGGTGATTCAGGGCCTGGACTCGTGGCGCGGCCGGATGTGGGACGCGAGCACGATGGGCGTCTACCGGCGCCAGATCAAGGCCGCCGAAGCGATGGGCGATCAGGCTTTGGTCGCGGAATGGCTGGAGCGCAAGGCCCGGGTGCAGGACGCCCGGCACCGCCGGCTGATGGACCTGCCGAAACTGCTGGTCGGCCTGGTCAAAGCCGGCGTGATCGGGCTGGCGGCGCTGGTGGTGATCGTGCTGCTGATCGGGCTGTTGGTGCAGCTGTCCGGCGCCGGCGAGTTCACCCGCGTGGTGGGCGGGGTGATGGACGCCCTGCGGTTCGTCTTCACCGCCATCGCGTGGGCGTGGACGCCGTTGGCGCTGGTCGCGCCCTACGTGGTCAGCGTGGGTGTGGTGCTCGCGGCGTGGCGTGAGGGCCGGCAGCGGGGCAAGGTCCCCGGTTGGCTCGCCACGTCCACGCAGGACTCCGACGTGGCGATCGACGAGACGACGATCGCGCAAGCCCTTGCCGCACTGCGGATTCCGCAGATCACCAACTACCTGAAGGAAGGTCTGCCGATGCAGTACCTGACCCCGGCGCGCCGGGACGGCCGCGGCACCCACGCCGTAGTGCGCCTGCCCGCGGGGGTCACCGCCGAGAAGGTCGCCCGCCGCCGCGCGGACCTGGCCACCGGCCTGCACCGGCTGTCCAAAGAGGTGTGGCCGACCACCGGCAGCGAAGCCGGGATCCTGGACCTGTGGGTGGCCGACAAGGGCGCCCTGTCCGAAGGCGCCGGGGACTACCCGCTGTTGGAAGACGGCGCGGTGGACGTGTTCAAGGGTGTCCCGTTCGGACGGACGCTGCGCGGGGAGCCGATGATGGCGCCGCTGCTGGAGCGCAACACCATCTGCGGGGGCATGCCCGGTCAGGGCAAGTCCTCCGCGGCCCGGGTCATCATGGCCGGCGCTGCCCTGGATCCCACGGCTGAGCTGCGGATTTGGGTCCCGGATGCGAACTTCGATTTCGAGGTGTTCGCGCCGCGCTGCTCCCGCTACGTGATGGGCGCCGAAGACGAGAAGATCGCGCAGATTCTCGCGGACCTGCGGGAGCTGCACGCGGAGGTGCAGCGCCGCGGTGACCTGCTGGTCAAGCACGAAATCCCAGCAGTCACGCGGGAACTGGCGTCGAAGAACGTCGGGTTGCACCCGATCTTCGGCCTGCTGGAGGAAGCGCACGTGGCGATCCAGCACAAGAAGTACGGCGAGGACATCGGTCAACTGCTGGTGGACATCGTCCGCCTGGGACGCAAGCGCGCCATCCACCTGATCGTCTCCACCCAGGCCCCGACCAAGGACTCCATGCCCCGGGACGTGACCCGCAACTGCTCCAACGGGATCGCGTTCGCCGTCGGGGACCACGTCGCCAATGACGCGTTGCTCGGGCAGGGTGCTTACTCCGCCGGGCACCGCGCCACGGAGCTGATTCCCGGCACCGACAAGGGAACCGCGGTGGTCAAGGGCTTCTCCGGGGAACGCTCGGAGATCGTGCAGGTCTACTTCCTCGACGTCTCCAAGGACCACGACCAGGTCACCCCGATCATCGAACGCGGCCTCGCCGCGATCGCCAAGCGTGGTCGCGTCCCCTGGACCACCAGGGACAACAACGGATCGGAGGCGCCGGCGGCGCCGCGGAACCTGCTCGAAGACCTCTGCGAGGTCCTCGGCGATGAGCCGGTGCCGGCCGCGAAAGCCGCGCCGCTGCTGATCGCGCTCGCGACCGACTACAGCGGACTGACCGGTAAGCAGCTGTGCGCCGACCTCGCCGCCATCGGGGTCAAGGTCCCCAGCTCACAGAACCGCTACCCGGTCGACCCGGTCACGATCCGTGAAGCTCTGGCCGGGCAGGCCACCGCCGACCTCGACGACGACAACTAGCCCGGTTAGCCGCTCGCCGACTCCCACGCACCACCGAATCCGACCGGAAACCCGGCGCCGACCGACCGGCTAACCGACCTAACCTGGCTCACTTTCCGCAGGCCAGGCGCCACGCGGCCCAGCTAACCCGCCGGGTTAGAAACCTAACCCGAAATTCGCGACCTAACCCGCCGACTTCACCGCCACGCGACACCGCCCCAGGGTGCTCGCGCCGGCACCTCCTACCCAAAAACAGGCACACACCGTCACCGACCGAAAGGCATCGAGATGGCGACGCAGTACGCGCACATCGGCAAAAAGTCCTGGTGGTCCGGCAACGTCAAGACCCTCTGCGGCCTGATCATCCCGCCCGGCGAGGCCAAATCCCCGTGGTTCCCGATCTTCATCAAGACCTGCCCCGGCTGCGCCGCCGTGCAGGCCGCCCAGGAAGCCAAGTAACCGCGCTGGTCGGCACGGGGACACGACACCGCCACGACGGGAAGGAATCGCTATGTGTCGCTCCACATCGGACGGCGGCCGCCGCTGCACCGGCAGCAGCAAGGCCCGCGCCCGCGCACTCGGCACCGCCCGCAAAGCCGTCGAACGCGCCCGCCACACCCTCAACCAGGCCCGCGCCACCGGCGACCCGGCCGCCGTGAACGCGGCCGAAGCCAAGCTCACCGCCGCACAGCAACACCTCGACGACACCCGCGCCGCCCACCCCCACACCCCCGCCGCAGGTCAGCCCCAGGGACACGACACCGGCGAGGCCCCGGCCACGCCCGAGGACACCACCGCCGACACCGGCTCAGCTACCGACGCGGCCCACAACGAAACCGCAGCTCACCACAGGGACACGACAGCCCAGACCACCAGCCACATCGGACTTAACAGCACCACGTTCACCAACTACGCCGCTCCCGGCGCGACCGTGGGCCTGCAGGCCCACACCGTCACCGGAGCCACCGTCGTCATGGGCGGCGGCCCGGCCCCCGCCGGCATGCCGGACCAGGTGCGCAACCTGCACGGGCGGGTGCAGTCCGCCATGGCCGCCGGCCGCTACACCGCCCACCACAGCGACGACATCACCGAACCCGGTCCCGGCACCAACACCGCCGGCGCGGGCGAACGTGTCGCGTTCCAGGTCGGCACCGTCCACCGCCGCGACAACACCTGAGCACCCAGCCAAACCCCAGTTCACAGCAGGGACACGACACCCCACACCACCGTCCGGAAAGGACACCGCGCGATGGACCACACCCACGACACCCACGAAACGGTCCGGCTCACCGCCGACGTGCTCACCTTCGCCCGCTTCCGCGGCGTCTGGCACATCCTGATGATCCAGCGCCGCTGGGACCCCTTCTGCGGCCAGTGGGCGTTCCCCGGCGGGCACGTCGACCCCGGCGAGACCTTCCGCGCCGCCGCCGCCCGGGAGCTGACCGAAGAAACCGGGCTGCACCTGACCGACCTGCGCCAGCTCGGCATCTACGACCAGCCGAACCGCGACCCCCGCGGCCGGTACGTCACCGTCGCATTCTTCGCCGTCCTGCCCGCCCCGGTCCGGCCCACCGCCGGCGACGACGCCGCGGCCGCGGCGTGGCTGCCGGTGCCCTGGCTGCTGCGCAACCGCGACGCGATCGCCTTCGACCACGCCGACATCCTCGCCGACGCCGCCTCCACCCTGACCCGAAAGGACGCCTGATGACCACCGCCCCCGCCGCCATCGAGGTGTTCACCGACGAAGACGGCAACTACCACGTCGTCGGCCCGTGCACCCGCGAACACGCGCTCGCCCTGATGCGCGACCACGCCGCCTACCTCGAGGACAGCCACGGGCCCAACGCCCTCGCCCCCGAGCACCTCGACTGCTGGTGGGCACGCAACCCGGTACCCGGCATCCCCGACGGGGACGTGATCTACGAGCCCGTCCCGGCCGGCACGCCCGGCGCCGTCCCCGTGACCACGTCGCTGTACTGAAAGAGGAGCCCGAGATGGATACGACCACAGTGGACGCCGCACTCGACGCGGCCCGCCGCGGCTGGCACGTCTTCCCGCTCCGACCGGGCAGCAAGCGCCCGGCCGGGCACGCCGAGGACCGGTGTCCCGGCACCGGCCGGTGCGCCGGCGGACACCGCACCTGGGAGCAGCGCGCCACCACCGACCCCGGCAAGATCCGCGCCGCGTGGACCCACGCGCCGTACGGGATCGGGATCGCCACCGGCCCGTCCGGACTGTGCGTGATCGACCTCGACACGCTCAAGCCCGGCGAAGCCGTGCCCCAGCGGTGGGCAGCGGCCGGCGCCCGGTGCGGGGAAGACGTGCTCGCCGTCCTCGCCGCCGAAGCCGGGCAGGAGCTGCCCGGGGACACGCTCACGGTCCGGACGCCCTCCGGTGGGCTGCACCTGTACTACCGGGTTCCGGGGGACACGACACTCCGGAACACCAGCGGGGACCGCGGTCAGGGGCTCGGATGGAAGGTCGACACCCGAGCGTGGGGCGGATACGTCGTCGGCCCCGGCACGCTCAGCGGCACCGGCCGCTACGGCTACGTGTGGGACGGGTCGGTGGCGGAGCTGCCCGGCTGGCTGGTCGACCGGCTCACCCCCGCCCCGTTGCCGGCCGCGCCGGTGCGACCGATCCGGCCGGCCGGTGACCGGCGCTCCCGCTACCTCATCGCCGCGATACGGGCAGAGGCTGGGAAGGTCGCCGACGCCAAAACCAACCGCAACGCCACCCTCTACGCCGCTGCGATCGCCCTCGGGCAACTGGTCGAAGGTGACGCGCTCACCGAAGAGGAAGTGCGCGCCGCGCTGATGACCGCGGCTGGCCGGCACATCGGGACGCGGCACTTCACCGCCCGCGAGGCCGAAGCCACGATCACGTCCGGTCTGCGGGCCGGAGCGAAGCGCCCCCGCCAGGTCGCCTGACCTGCACGTTGTCACGTCCCTGGAGGTCCACGCCATGACCACGCCCCGTCCGCTGGCCGCCGTGCCAACACCGCCCGCCCGCCGCACCCGGTGGACGGATGCGGAGCTGATGCGAGAGGAGTTCCCGCCGGTCAAGTGGGCCGTTCCCGGCCTGCTCGCCGAAGGGGTCAACCTGCTGGCTGGCGCGCCCAAGCTGGGGAAGTCGTGGATGTCCCTCGGGCTCGCCGCGTCCATCGCGAACGGGGAACCCGCGCTCGGCTCGATCGACGTGGAGCGCGGCCCGGTCCTCTACTGCGCGCTGGAGGACACCGGCCGCCGGTTGCAGCGCCGGCGGCGGCAGCAGATCGCCGCGGGCGGGCGCCCGTCGCCGCTGCTGACCCTGGAAACCTCGTGCCCCACCATGAACGCCGGTGGGGACGAGGTGCTCCGGGAGTGGCTGGAGGAGAACCCAACAGCGCGGCTGGTCATCATCGACACACTGCAGAAGATCCGCGGCCCGGTCCTGCCCGGGGCGTCCGCCTACGCCTCCGACTACGCCGCGGGCGCCCGGTTCAAGGAGATCGCTGACCACTACGGCGTGCCGTTCCTGCTGATCCACCACGTCCGCAAGCAGGACGCTGACGACTGGCAGAACATGGTTTCCGGCACCGCCGGGCTCACCGGCGCCATGGACGCCACTCTCGTGCTCGAACGCGCCCGCGGGCAAGCCGATGGCGTGCTGCACATGACCGGCCGCGACGTCGAAGAAACCGACTACGCGATGACCTTCGACGCGACCGCCGGCGCCTGGACCAAGCTCGACGGCCCCGCCTCCGACCACTTGGTCGCCGACACCCGCGCCGAGATCCTGCGCCTGCTGCGCGAACACGGGCCGCTCAAGCCCGCACGGATCGCCGAAGCGCTCGACATTGCTCCGGACAACGTCCGCAAGACCTGCTCGCGCATGGCCGACGCGGGACAGCTGCACAAGACACCCGCCGGCATCTACAGCGCCCCGGGCTCCAGGGACTAGGGGGACACCCCCGAGGTGTCACACCTGTCACCGCTGTCTCTCGACGTCACCTGACCAGCGCAAACAGGTGTGACAGCAGGAGTGACACCCGGAGGACCTGTCACACCCCGCCGTCACGCCGCGTCCGACCCCGCCCACCAGGTGGGGATGTGACAACTACCAGCTCACCGCACCGAGAGGAGACCCGGATGTGCCGCTCAGCCGTTGAAGGTGGTCGCCGGTGCAACGGACGCAGCTGCGGAGCAGCCGGCGCCCGCGCCCGGCAGGCCCGCTGCCGCGCCCGCACCAACCTCGAAGCCGCCCGCATCACCGGCGACCCGGACCGGATCGCCGCCGCCGAAACCAAGTACACCGCCGTCGCCGGCACCCCGCCGCCCCCGCCCGAGGCTGGTGCGTTCGCCGGACAGCTGCCCACCACACCCGAACCGATCACGCCGGAGAAGCCCATGCCGAAACCCGAGAAACCCCGCCCCAGCAAGCCGGAACCGACCAACGCGCCGACCGAGGACCGCATCCGCGACGCCGTCGCCAAGCTGGCTCGGGAGGAAGGCGGCTGGGTCGGTTTCGTGGAACTCCGCAAGATGCTCGGGAACGTCGACCACGACGAAGTGAGCCGCGCCCTGCGCGAAATGGCCCGCGCGAACCCCAACGTTCACCTCACAATGGAGGACAACCGCAAGGCGTTGAAGCAAGAGCATCACGACGCCGCAGTGCACTACAGCGGGGAACCCCAGCACTACATCGCCATCGAGCGCCCACGCGACCCCGGCGCAAAGGACCGCGTGCAGGCCGCCGGCATCGGTAACGCCAACGCCGATGACCTCGCGCAAGCTTTGCGGGACCCGCTCATCTCATCACAGACCTACGACGAGATCCGGGCCGAGCAGAAGCGCCGCGGACTTCCGTAGCGGCCTGACCTGCACATTGTCACGTCCCCGGCAGGTGTGACACCAGCGACCACCCCACCGGTGTCACACCTGTCACTCCGTCACTCAACCCACCCTGACCAGCGCAAACAGGTGTGACACCAGGTGTGACACCCACCGAGAGGAGTCCCCATGTTCGTCGCGTCGCCGTCTGCCCGCCTAGCTCTGGAGACACTGACATGGCTGCACGTGAACACCTCACCGTTGACGAGTTCTGCGAAGAGTTCGATATCGCCCGGTCGACCTTTGATGACTGGCGTGCCAAGGGACGCGCGCCGCGCTGCCTGAAGCTCCCCAACCGCCAATTGCGCATCCGACGTGCCGACGTCGACGTCTGGCTTGAGTCCTGTTTGGAGGCAGCGTGAACACGAGCTATCAGGTGCGGGTTTTCGGCATCACGCCGCGCAAGAACCGACAGGGCAAGTTCACGGCACACGCGGTGCGGTGGCAGGTGGAGAAGTCCCGTTTCTGGAAGACATTCAAGGTTGCCGCACAGGCGGACAGCTTCCGTTCGGAGCTGATCTTGGCACAGCGGGCCGGTACTCCGTTCGACCTGAGCACCGGCCTGCCGGTGGAACACAGCAAGCCGGTTGAGCGCATGTCGTGGTTCGTGATGACGTGCAAGTACCTGGACATGAAGTGGCCGGATCTTGCCGCCACAGCACGCCAAACCACTGCTGAGGCGCTGATTCGAGTGCTGCCGGTCTTCGTGCCAGACAAGCCGGGGCGGCCCGACCCGGAGACCATTCGGTCGGCGGTTCGCCAATGGGGGTACAACACGCCACGGCGCGCGTCGGGCGCGCTGCCCGCCGACGCGGCGCGAGTCCTCGACTGGCTTTCTCGCCACACCGCGGCAGTCTCGACGGCCGCAGAGGCCGAGACGCTGCGCAGCTTGCAGCGGGCCGTCACGAAAAGGCTCGACGGCGAGCCTTACGCGCCCACGGTCGCCCGTCGAACCCGTTCGGTGCTGTCCAACACGCTCGACTACGCCGCGAAGGAACTCAAGGTGCTTGATAGCAACCCTTTGCCAGGCACGAAATGGACGAACATGCCGAAGGGCAAGCGCAAGGTCGATCGGCGTGCCGTTCCCAACCCAGTCCAGGCCCGCACCCTGTTGCGGATCCTGGGAGAGACCGCGCGCAGCGGGCCGCACCTCGAAGCCTTTTTCGCGCTCATGTACTTCGCTGCGCTCCGCCCGGAAGAGGCGACGAACCTCCGCAAGGAGCAGCTGACGCTGCCCGCCCCTCAAAAGAACCCCGACAACGGGGAGCTTGAGTACGACTGGGGGACGCTGCACCTCGAAACGGCAAGGCCGTACATCGATGCTCTGTGGACGGACGGCGGCACGGTGGGGGAGGACCGGCCGCTGAAGTCGCGGTCCGCGGGGGAGGTGCGGCCGGTGCCCTGCGCACCCGAGCTGACCGCGATCCTGTGGCGCCACATCGAGCAATTCGGCTACGGTCCGGATGGCCGCCTGTTCGTCGGTGAGCGCGGGGGACCGGTCTCGAAGGTCACCTACACCAAGGTGTTCCGTGCGGCCCGGGAGGCGACGTTTACGGCCGAAGTAGCGCGGGGTCCGCTGGCGCGCCGACCGTACGACCTCCGCCACGCCGCGGTGAGCACCTGGCTGGCTGCCGGGGTGCCGGCCGCAACGGTCGCCGAGTGGGCCGGCCAGTCGATCGCCGTGCTGCTGGAGGTCTACGCCAGCTTCCTCGACGGCGGGGAGGAGGCTGCCAAGCGGCAGATCGAGCGTGCGCTCGGCAGTCCGCCGCGGTGAGCGCGCACACGCATCGCACACAGACGCCCGGATCCGGCCGTGGTCCGCCGGGGTTGGCCGGGTAAGACGTGAATCGGCCCCTACCGCGTTCTCGCTGGTAGGGGCCGGTTTTGCGTGTTCAAAGAGAGTGCCCTCGGCAGGATTCGAACCTGCGACACCTGCCTCCGGAGGGCAGTGCTCTATCCCCTGAGCTACGAGGGCCCATCGCTGGGCGACTCCGAAAGCTTAGCGCATGCCCCGCAACCCCCCTCCCGCAGGTGGTCCAACACCCAACCGCCCTGGTCAGGGCGGGGAAGTTGATCGATTCGGGCGGACGTCGCTAGCGTGGGAAGCCCACCCGAAGGAGCCGAGATGGCCGAGCCGTTCCTGGTAGCTCTCGACGAGGGTGATGTCGCCGATCTGCGGGAGCGGTTGCGGCGGACGCGGTGGCCGGAGGCCGAGACCGTCGATGACTGGTCGCAGGGGGTGCCGCTCGCCTACGTGCGCGAACTCTGCCGTGACTGGGGCGAGGAGTACGACTTCGGGTTCGCCCGCCGGCTCAATGCCTTTCCGCAGTTCCGGGCCACCGTCGACGGCGTGGGCCTGCACTTCCTGCACGTCCGGTCGCCCGAGGCGGATGCTCTTCCGCTCGTTCTCACCCACGGGTGGCCCGGGTCCGTTTTCGAATTCCTCGACGTCCTCGGGCCGCTCACCGATCCCGCCGGGCACGGGGGTGATCCCGCCGATGCCTTCCACGTCGTCGTGCCGTCGCTGCCCGGGTTCGGGTGGAGTGACAAGCCCGCCCTCAAGATCCGGCGGGTTGCCGAACTGTGGGACCAGCTCATGACGTCGCTCGGCTACGACCGCTACGGCGCCCAGGGCGGTGACTGGGGCGCCGCCGTCGCGAACGCCCTGGCGCGGTCCGGACACGTTGCCGGGGTGCACGTCAACTTCGCGCCCGTGCGGATGGACACCGCCGATCCGACGCCCGGGGAGCGGCGGGCACTGGCCGATCTCGAGGAGTTCCGGCGCAGCGGCAGCGGGTACGCCGCCCAGCAGGGCACCCGGCCGCAGACGCTCGGCTACGGCCTCACCGACTCGCCCGCCGCCCAGGCCGCCTGGATCGCCGAGAAGCTCTGGGCCTGGACCGACCACAAGGGGAACCTGGAGGACGCCGTCGACCGGCGGCGGATCCTGGACGCGATCTCCGTCTACTGGTTCACCGCGACCGCGGCCTCTTCCGCGCGGATGTACTGGGAGAACAACGACCGCGATCTGTCCACTGTGGAGGTCCCGGCCGGTGTTTCGGTGTTCCCGAAGGAGATCGTGCGGCCGTCGCGGCGGCAGGCCGAGCAGCGCTACACCGATCTGCGCTGGTTCGAGGAGCTGCCCGCCGGCGGGCACTTCGCCGCGCTGGAGCAGCCGGAGCTGTTCGTCGAGCAGGTGCGCGGGTTCTTCCGGCTGGTGCGCTAGGCGAGCCAGCCACTGGTCATCCGCTGCACGGCCGAGCCGTCGCGGTCGGCGAGCTTGGCGGCGGTGAAGTCCTCGGCCCACTTCGACGTCTGGATCCGGAAGGCCGGCGTCTCCGTGGTCATCGCGGCCAGGATCACTTCGGCGACCTCGTCGGCCGTCTGCGCGCCCCGGAACGACTTCGTGACGTTGGCGATGTACTTGTTCAGCGACTCCGCGTACGGGCCCGCCGAGGCGAAGAGCCGCTCGTCGACCCCGACGTTGTTGACGAACTCCGTCGCGACCGCGCCCGGCTCGACCACGCACACCGTGACGCCCTGGGCCGCGGCGACCGGCGCCAGCGACTCCATCATGCCCTCGACGGCGAACTTCGCCGCGCAGTAAGCCTCGTTGAAGGGCTGCCCGACGACGCCGCCGACGCTGGTCACCGTGATCACGCGGCCGCCGCTCGCGCGCAGGGCCGGCAGTGCGGCCCTGGTCGTCTCGGCCACGCCGAAGAAGTTGACCTCCATGGTCTCGCGGACCGCCGAGAGCGGCTCCTGCTCGAGCGTGCCGAGGTGACCGGCGCCGGCGTTGTTGACCAGGACGTCGAGCCGGCCGTGGTCGGCGAGGACGCCTTCGACCGCCGCGCCGACCGAGCGGGCGTCGGTGACGTCGAGCGGGCGGACGTCCAGCTCGACCCCGGCGTCGGCGGCGGCCTTGCGCAGGCGGTCCGCCCGGCCGGGGTCGCGCAGCGTGGCGACCGCGCGGAAGCCCCGCCGGGCCGCCAGCACCGCCGTGGCCAGGCCGATCCCGGTGGACGTGCCGGTGATCAGGGCGACGCGGTCGTTGCTCATCGGGAACCTCGATCTGTTCAGCAGTGTGATGGTTAATGTAGTGAACTAAAATGACTATAGGCATGGATGGTTCATGCAGTCAACTATCGGCATACACTCGGCGCATGAGCGCTGACCCGGTCACCGAAGACGTCGTCGCCCTGCTGGCGCGGATCGTCGACCGGTTCGTCGGGTCGTACGAGTCCGCGGCGGCGGCGCAGGGGCTGACCACGGTGCAGGCGAAGGTGCTCGCCGCCCTCGACGAACCGCTGCCCATGCACCGGATCGCCGAGAAGCTGAAGTCCGAGCGGTCCAACGTGACCGGGATCATCGACCGGCTCGAAGCCCGCGGCCTGGTGGAGCG
Source organism: Amycolatopsis sp. NPDC004747 (assembly GCF_053601335.1). Lineage (NCBI taxonomy): Bacteria > Bacillati > Actinomycetota > Actinomycetes > Pseudonocardiales > Pseudonocardiaceae > Amycolatopsis > Amycolatopsis sp. NPDC004747. The sequence continues at coordinate 301,392 of NZ_JBSGBQ010000005.1, forward strand.
CCGTCCGGGTGAACGCGACCGGCGGATCAAGAACATCGTGGCCACGCCCGCGGGTGCCGAGCTGGCGCGCAACTTCCGCCAGGCGCTGGGGTTCGCGGCCGAGCCGCTGGCCGCGCTGGCGCCGGAGGAGCGCGTCCGGCTGCGTGACCTGCTCGGGCGCATGGTCGACGCCGAAGCGTGACGAGTCCGCCCGGCGGGAAACCCCGCCTGGTGGATTGGGTGGCTCTGCCGCGCGCGGTAGCTTGCCGGTGAGTGATCTTGGGCTGCCCTCTGTTGTACATATGCGCATCCGACTATATGTTTGACCCGACGGTGAACCGGGAACGGAGGCGGAATGGGTCAGGGACACGGCCACGGGCACGCGATCGCGCCGGCGAGCGCGTCGGGGCGCCATGTGCGGGGTCTGGCCATCGCCCTGGGCGTCGGCGCCGGCTTCATGGTGCTCGAGTTCGTCGTCAGCCTGGCGACCGGCTCACTGGCCCTGATGTCGGACGCGGCGCACATGTTCACCGACGTCCTCGGTGTCGGCATGGCCCTGACCGCGATCATCCTGGCGCGGCGCAGCGGCCCGACCGTCGGCCGCACGTTCGGGCTCTACCGCGCGGAGGTGCTGGCCGCGCTGGCCAACGCGGTGCTGCTGTTCGGCGTCGCGGGGTACGTCCTGATCGAGGCCATCGGCCGCATCGGCGACCCGCCGACGGTGCCGGGCCTGCCGGTGCTGCTGGCCGCGGCGGCCGGCCTGGTGGCCAACCTGGTGTCGTTCGCGGTGCTGCGCGCGGGCGCGAAGGAGAGCCTCAACGTCCGCGGCGCGTACCTCGAGGTACTGGCCGACCTGATCGGCTCGGTCGGCGTCCTGGTCAGCGGCGCGGTGACGCTGCTGACGGGCTGGCGCTACGCCGACCCGATCATCGGTGTCGCGATCGGGCTGTGGGTGCTGCCCCGCACGTGGACGCTGGCGCGCCGGGCGCTGCGCATCCTGTTCCAGCACGCGCCCCAGGGCGTCGACGTCGGCGCGATCAACGCGGAGCTCTCGGCGCTGCCGGGCGTGGCGGACGTGCACGACCTGCACGTCTGGACGTTGACCTCGGGCATGGAGGTGGCTTCGGCGCACCTGACGCTGGCACCGCCGGCGAAGCAGTCGGACGTGCTGACGGAGGCGCAGAACCTGCTCTCTTCGCGGTACGCGATCGAACACGCGACGCTGCAGGTGGAGGCGCCGCAGTGCGCCCGCCGCTGCCAGGAGCTGTCCTGGTGAGGCCCTAAGCGGGCAGCGGCTGGGCGCCCCGGCCCGAAAGCATCAGCTTGATCTGGTCCATCTCCGCGCCCTGGGACGTCAGGATGCTGTTCACCAGCGCCTTCAACGCCGGCAGCGTCGAATGCGCCGCCGCGTACTGGGCCATCGACGTCCCGCCCTGGTGGTGGCGGAGCATCAGCTGCAGGAAGAACACGTCGAATTCGCGGCCCGACAGCGAACGCAGCTTCTTGAGGTCCTCGTCCGTCGCCATGCCCGGCATCAGCGGGCCGCCGGCGGGGTTGACCGAAGACGGGGCCATCGACATCCCCGGCATGTCACCGTGGCCCGGCATCGGTTCCGTCATCCACTGCATCGGCGCGCCGATCGGCTGCTCGGGCCGGTCCCACAGCATGAGCCAGCCCTTCATGCGGCCGACCTGCTCGAGCTGCGTGCGCTCGATGTCGAACGACAGCTGCTTGATCTCCGGGTCGGTCGTGCGGTCGCGGGCGATGCCCGCCATCGTCACCGCCTGGAGGTGGTGCGTCGACATGTCCTGGGCGAAGCCGACCTCGACCGAGCCTGCCGCCGGAGCGGCGGCCGGCTCGTCGTCGACGGCGCGGGTGAGGAACATCCCCGCCGTCGCGCCGATCAGCAGGACCGCGAGCAGTGTCCCGCCGATGATCACCCAGCGCGACCAGGTCGGCTGCTCGGTGACTTCTTCGGGATCGAGGTCGGCTTCGGACATCACTTGGTCGGCGTGGGGGAGGCGGGGGCGGAGGCCGGGGCCGAGGACGCCGGGGCGGAGGGCGCCGGCATGCCGTTCTCGCCCTGGGCGGCGGTGCTGCCCTTGTAGTCCATCGGCTTCGCGTCGGGGCCGGGCTTCGCCGGGTCGAACGGCGGCGGGTTGTCCGGGTCGAACTGGCCCGGCACCGCGTCGCAGGACGCGCCGACCTCGGGGTACACGCCGTTCGGGTTGCTGCGCAGCGCCGCGATGAACTCGTCGATCCGCGGGTCGTTGGCGTCGTCCAGCTTCAGCTGGTGGCCCCACGACTGCAGCGAGATCGGCTTGTCCAGGCCCGGGTACGGCGACAGCATCGTGTACGGCTTGCCCTTGGCGCGGACGCTCAGCAGGTTGAGCGCGTCACCCGAGACCTGCTGCGGGTTGTAGGCGATCCAGACGGCGCCGTGCTCGAGCGCGTGCACCATGTTCTCGGTGCGGACGGCGGTCGGGTAGACGGTGCCGGTGCAGGTGGCCCACGTCTGGTCGTGCGGGCCGCCGAACGGCGGGGTCTTGTCGTAGGCGACGCGCTCGGTCGGGAGCACGTGGACGCTGCCCGTGTAGGTCGCGGTCACCACGCCGGGGATGCGCTTCGAGGGGTCCGGGTCCTGCGCGGACGGCGCGAACGACGCGGCCGCGGCCTCGCGGTCGGCCTGCGCGCGCTTCGGCGCGGACTGCACCATGTAGTAGATGATCACCGAAGCGGCCAGCGCCACGATGGCGACGACGGCGATGATCGTCCCCCACGGCGTGCCCTTCTTGCTCACCACGGAACCGCGGGCCGCCTTCACCGCCGACCCCTTTTTCCGAGTTGTCCCGTTCGCCATGGCTTCCGCGTTCTCCCTCTGGTGGCTGCGGACGGATTCCCGCCGGGGCCAGTCTAGGGGCCACCCGTCTGGTCACGGTTAACACCTCGCAGTGCCCGACCGAGGCTCCGCCTCGGGCCGGGGGCTCCGCCACCTGGAGCCCCCGAAAAGCCCACTTGACCCACCCGTCGTGACGTGACCGAGACCGATGCAAGCGCCCGACCTGGGCACACCTAGAATTCGGCAAGTGACTCCCGCCGCTCTCGCCGACCTGGTCCGCAGCTCCGCCGTGCAGGTGCTCGCCGCACGCGGCATCGACGACGCCGTGCTGCCGGAGCAGGTGACCATCGAACGCCCGCGCAACCCCGAACACGGCGACTACGCGACGAACCTGGCCCTGCAGGTGGCCAAGAAGGCCGGCCTCAAGCCGCGTGACTTCGCCGAAGCGCTCGCCGAGGCGGTCTCGGCGGACGACGGCGTCGCCTCGGCCGAGGTGGCAGGCCCCGGCTTCCTCAACTTCCGGCTCGCCGCCGCCGCGCAGGGCGACATCGTGCGCCAGGTCCTCGACGCCGGCGCCTCCTACGGCCGCGGCGACGCGCTGACCGGCACGAAGATCAACCTCGAGTTCGTCTCGGCGAACCCGACCGGCCCGATCCACCTCGGCGGCACCCGCTGGGCGGCGGTCGGCGACGCGCTGGGCCGCGTGCTGGCCGCGCAGGGCGGCGACGTCACCCGCGAGTACTACTTCAACGACGCCGGCGCGCAGATCGACCGGTTCGTCCGGTCGCTGATCGCCGCCGCGAAGGGCGAGCCCGCGCCGGAGGACGGCTACGCGGGTGGCTACATCAACGACATCGCCGCCGAGGTCATCAAGGCGGAGCCGAGCGCGCTGTCGCTGCCCGAGGCCGAGCGGCACGAGACGTTCCGCCGGATCGGCATCGAGCTGATGTTCTCCGAGATCAAGCAGAGCCTGCACGAGTTCGGCACCGACTTCGACGTCTACTTCCACGAGAACTCGCTGCACGAGTCCGGCGCGGTCGACGCCGCCGTCCAGCAGCTGAAGGACTCCGGGAACCTGTACTTCGACGAAGGCGCCTGGTGGCTGAAGTCGTCGGAGTACGGCGACGACAAGGACCGCGTCGTCATCAAGCAGGACGGCAACCCGGCCTACATCGCCGGCGACCTGGCCTACTTCAAGGACAAGCGCAACCGCGGCTTCGACCTGTGCATCTACATGCTCGGCGCGGACCACCACGGCTACATCGCCCGCCTCAAGGCCGCGGCCGCGGCGTTCGGCGACGACCCGGCGACCGTCGAGGTGCTGATCGGCCAGATGGTCAACCTGGTCAGCGAGGGCAAGCCGGTGCGGATGTCCAAGCGCGCGGGCACCGTGATCACCATGGAGGACCTCGTCGAGGCCGTCGGCGTCGACCCGGCCCGCTACGAGCTGATCCGGTACTCGGTGGACTCCACTTTGGACGTCGACCTTGACCTGCTGCGCAAGCACTCCAACGACAACCCGGTCTACTACGTCCAGTACGCCCACGCGCGGCTGGCGTCCCTGCAGCGCAACGCGGCCGATCTCGGCCTCAAGTCCACTTCGGACGTCGATTTCGGACTGCTCACGCTGCCCGCCGAGGGCGACCTGATCCGCACCATCGGCGAGTTCCCGGAAACCGTGCGCCGCGCCGCCGAAATGCGGGAGCCGCACCGGATCGCGCGCTACCTCGAAGAACTCGCGGGCGCCTACCACAAGTTCTACACCGTCGGCCGCGTGCTGCCCATGGGCGACGAAGAGGCGACCCCTCTGACGTTCGCCCGGCTCGCGCTGTGCGAAGCCGCCCGCCAGGTGCTGGCGAACGGCCTCGCCCTCCTCGGTGTCTCCGCTCCGGAACGGATGTAACAGATGGCGCACCCCGCGGGCCCAAGGCACGCCGACGTCTACCCCCACGCCGACACCTCCGGGCTGCAGCCGTCGGGGGTCGAGGAGCTCGACAAGCTGCCCGCGAAAGTGTGGCCGCGCAACACCTTCCGCGCGGCCGACGGCGTCGTCCGGATCGCCGGCGTCGACGTCCGAGAGCTCGCCGAGCAGCACGGCACGCCGTTGTTCGTGGTCGACGAAGCCGACTTCAAGTCGCGCTGCGCGGACTACGCCGAGGCGTTCGACGACCCGTCGCTCGTGCACTACGCGTCCAAGGCGTTCCTCTCCATCGAGGTCGCCCGCTGGGTGGCCGAGCAGGGGCTGAGCCTGGACGTCTGTAGCGGCGGCGAGCTGGCCGTGGCCCAGCGCGCGGACTTCCCGGCCGAGCGGATCACCTTCCACGGCAACAACAAGTCGCCCGCCGAGCTGGAGGCCGCGGTCGTCGCCGGGGTCGGCACGGTCGTGCTCGACTCCTACTTCGAGATCGCCCGGCTGGCCGACATCGCGGCGCGCCACGAGGTCGTGCAGCCGGTGCTGATCCGGGTCACCGTCGGCGTCGAGGCGCACACGCACGAGTTCATCGCGACCGCCCACGAGGACCAGAAGTTCGGGTTCTCGCTGGCCAGCGGCGACGCCGCCGAGGCGGTCCGCCGGGTGCTCAACGCGCGGTCGCTCAAGCTCGTCGGCCTGCACAGCCACATCGGCTCGCAGATCTTCGACGCCGACGGCTTCGAGGTCGCCGCCCGCCGCGTGGTCGGCCTGCTCGCCGACCTGGCCAAGGAGCACGGCACCGAGCTGCTCGACCAGCTGAGCCTGGTCGACCTCGGCGGCGGCTTCGGCATCGCCTACACGGAAAAGGACAACCCGCCGCCGCCCGCGCAGATGATCACGCAGATCCGCGAGATCGTCCGCAAGGAGTGCGCGTACGCGGGCCTGCCGGTGCCGCGGATCGCCGGCGAGCCGGGCCGCGCGATCGCCGGTCCCGGCACGATCACGCTCTACGAGGTCGGCACCATCAAGGACGTTTCGCTCGGCGACGAGTCGGCGCGGCGGTACGTCAGCGTCGACGGCGGGATGAGCGACAACATCCGCACCGCGCTCTACGACGCCGTGTACGACGTCCGGCTGGTTTCCCGTTCCGCGGGCGACAACGATCAGCCGGTACCGGCCGTGTTGTCCCGGGTCGTGGGAAAACACTGTGAGTCCGGCGACATCGTCGTACGAGACTGCTGGCTGCCCGACACGCTGGCTCCCGGCGACCTGCTGGCGGTCGCGGCGACCGGCGCGTACTGCTATTCGATGGCGAGCACGTACAACCGGATGCCCCGCCCGGCCGTGGTCGCCGTGCGCAACGGCAGCTCCCGGCTGCTGCTGCGGCGGGAGACGACCGACGACATGCTGCGCCTGGAGGTCTGAAACACCGTGTCTGCCCCAGAACGAGGTGCGATCAGGGTCGCCCTGCTCGGCTGCGGGACCGTCGGCGGCGAGGTCGCCCGGCTGCTCACCGAGCAGGCGGAGGAGCTGGCCGCGCGGGCGGGCGCGCCGGTCGAGCTGGCCGGCATCGCCGTCCGCCGCCCGGACAAGCACCCCGAGCTGCCGCCGGAGCTGCTGACCGCCGACGCCGAGAAGCTCGTGACCAGCGAAGACGTCGACGTCGTCGTCGAGCTGGTCGGCGGGATCGAGCCGGTGCGCGGCTGGCTGCTCGCCGCGCTGAAGGCCGGGAAGTCGGTCGTCACGGCGAACAAGGCGCTGCTGGCCGAGCACTCCGCGGACCTGTTCGAGGCGGCCGACGCCGCGGGCGCCGACCTGTACTTCGAGGCCGCGGTGGCCGGGGCCATCCCGCTGCTGCGCCCGCTGCGGGAATCACTGGCCGGCGACCGGATCACCCGCGTGATGGGCATCGTCAACGGCACCACGAACTACATCCTGTCGGCGATGGACTCCACCGGCGCCGGCTACGCCGAGACGCTCGACGAAGCCAGCCGGCTCGGGTACGCCGAGGCCGACCCGACCGCCGACGTCGACGGCTACGACGCCGCGTCGAAGGCCGCGATCCTCGCCTCCCTCGCCTTCCACACCCGCGTGACGGCGTCGGACGTGCACCGCGAGGGCATCGCCGACGTGACCGCCGCGGACCTGGCGGCGGCCCGGATGCTGGGCCGCACGGTGAAGCTGCTGGCCATCTGTGAGCGAGTCACCGACGACGACGGCGTCGAGTCGGTTTCCGCCCGCGTGCACCCGGTGATGATCCCGCGCCGCCACCAGCTGGCCGGCGTCGGCGGCGCGTTCAACGCCGTCTACGTCGAGGCCGACGCCGCGGGCGAGCTGATGTTCTACGGCCAGGGCGCCGGCGGGGCGCCGACCGCGAGCGCGGTGCTCGGCGACCTCGTCGCGGTGGCCCGCAACCGGGTGGCCGGCGGCCGCGGCCCGCGCGAATCCGCGCACGCGGCCCTGCCGGTGCGGCCGATGGGCCAGACGCCGACCCGGTACCACGTCAGCCTTTCCGTCGCCGACCGCGCCGGTGTGCTCGCGCAGGTGGCGCAGGCGTTCGCCGACCACGGCGTCAGCATCGCGGCGGTGCGGCAGAGCGACGTCGGCGACCGCGCGAGCCTGGTCGTGGTGACGCACCAGGCGCCGGACGCCGCCCTGCAGTCCACTGTGGACGAGATCGCGCGGCTCGACGTCGTGCACGAAGTTGTCAGCGTGATGCGGGTGGAAGGCGAAGACCAGTGAGCGACGCTTGCGAGCGAACCATGGACATCATGCGCCGAAAAGAATCAGACACTGTCTCGCGGAGCGAGGCGATCGCATGAGCAGCCAGGCCTGGCCGGGGATCATCGAGGCTTATCGGGACCGCATCCCGGTCCCGGAGGGCGCGCGGGTCGTCACGCTCGGGGAGGGCAACACGCCGCTGCTGCCCGCCCACCACCTGTCCGAGCTGACCGGCTGCGAGGTCTACCTCAAGGTCGAGGGGGCCAACCCGACCGGCTCGTTCAAGGACCGCGGGATGACCGTGGCCATCACGCACGCGCTGGCCAGCGGCCTCAAGGCGGTGATCTGCGCGTCGACCGGCAACACCTCCGCCTCGGCCGCCGCCTACGCCGCCCGCGCCGGGCTCACCTGCGCGGTGCTGGTGCCGCAGGGCAAGATCGCGATGGGCAAGCTCGCCCAGGCCGTGCTGCACGGCGCGCGGATCCTGCAGGTCGACGGCAACTTCGACGACTGCCTCGAGCTGGCCCGCAAGACCGCGGCCGACTACCCGGTCACGCTGGTCAACTCGGTGAACCCGGTGCGCATCGCGGGCCAGAAGACCGCGGCCTTCGAGATCTGCGACGTGCTCGGCGCGGCGCCGGACATCCACTGCCTGCCGGTCGGCAACGCCGGCAACATCACCGCCTACTGGGCGGGGTACGCGGAGTACGCGGCCGACGGTGTGGTGAAGAACACCCCGCGGATGTTCGGCTTCCAGGCGGCCGGCGCGGCGCCGCTGGTGCACGGCGAGCCGGTGGCGGACCCGGAGACGGTCGCGACCGCGATCCGGATCGGCAGCCCGGCGTCGTGGACGGCCGCGGTGAAGGCGAAGGACGAGTCGGAGGGGCTCTTCGAAGCCGTCACCGACGAGAAGATCCTCGAGGCGTACCGGCTGCTCGCGGGCCGCGAAGGCGTGTTCGTCGAGCCGGCGTCGGCCACCAGCGTGGCGGGCCTGCTGGCCACGGCGGCCGACGGACGGCTCCCGCGCGGGTCGCGGGTCGTCTGCACGGTCACCGGGCACGGCCTGAAGGACCCGCAGACGGCCCTGGCGGGCAACGTCGAGGTCGAACCCCTCGCCGTGGACCCCTCGGCCGTCGCGGCGGCGCTGGACCTGCGGTGAAGGCCTTCAAGGTCACCGTCCCGGCGTCGACGGCGAACCTGGGGCCGGGCTTCGACGCCTTCGGCATGGCGCTGAGCCTGTACGACGTCGTCGAGGTGCGGGTCACCGACACCGGGCTCAAGGTCGAGGTCATCGACGCCGGCGCCGGTGGCGTCGAGGACGTCCCGACCGACGAGACGCACCTGCTGGTGCGCGCGATCCGCAAGACCTGCGCGCACCTCGGCTTCGAGCCGCCCGGCCTGCACCTGCGCTGCTTCAACGCGATCCCGCACGCCCGCGGCCTCGGCTCGTCCGCGGCCGCGGTGGTGTCCGGCGTGGCCGCCGGGTACGCGCTGGCCGGCCGGGAGATCGACGCGTTCGACGCGCTGCAGCTGGCCGCCGGCTTCGAAGGCCACGCCGACAACGCCGCCGCGAGCCTGCTGGGCGGGCTGGTGCTGGCCTGGTGCGAAGGCGACCGCTTCCACGCCGAGCGGTTCACGCCGCACCCGTCGATCCGGCCGGTCGTGGCCGTGCCGTCGGTGCGCTCGGCCACCGCGACCACGCGCGGCCTGCTGCCCTCGACCGTGCCGCACGCCGACGCCGCGCACAACGCCGGGCGCGCCGCGCTCGCCGTCCACGCGCTGACGGCGAAGCCGGAGCTGCTGCTCACGGCCACCGAGGACCGGCTGCACCAGCACTACCGCGCGCCCGCGTACCCGGCGAGCGCGGAGCTGGTGGCGACGCTCCGTGCACGGGGAGTGGCCGCCGCGATCTCCGGCGCCGGTCCCACGGTGCTCGCGCTGACGACCGCGGGAATACTCCCGCCGGACGCCGGCGTTGACGGTTTCGACGTCCTGGAGCTGCCCGTGGATCTCACGGGCGTGCAGGTTGCGGCTCAGTAAAGGCTGGGTCACGTGGCCGACGGGGTAGCCGCCACGCGGGGGGTGGTTGTTGCACCCGGCACCGCTGCGGTCTACCCTCGGGGGCGTTCGATCACCGTGCGTTTCCGCACCCGATGCCGGTCCCGGGGAATCCCCGGATCGCATCCTTCGTCGATCCGCCGAATCCGCACCGCCTGGCACGCGGGGTAACGCGGAGGGACGCAGGCGGGTTTCCGGTCTCGGCGGTGCCGAATTCCGCGTCCTCCGTTTGGAGGACGCAAACCCCTGTGGTGGAGGCGCTCCAGCTGTGTTTCGCACGGCCGAAGAGCTCATCTCGCGTATCGGGGGGCAACTACGCCGGTTCGCGATCAGAAGCGAGCGGCAGTCCGCTGATCCACCTGGAGGCGTGGATCGGTCAGGAAGGACATGTGTGAGCAACACCGATCTTTTGAGCGACGTGAGCGGCACGGCCGAGACGAACGGCACCGCCCCCGCTCCCAAGCGGACGGTCGGCGGGCTGACCGGTAAGACCGTCGCGGAGCTGCGTTCGCTGGCTGGGGAGCTCGGCGTCGGCGAGACGACGGGCATGCGCAAGGGCGACCTGATCGCCGCGATCCGCGAGCGCCAGGGCAAGTCCCGCAAGCCGCGTGCGGCGGCCGAGACGCTGCCACTGGAGGGTGTCGGCGAGCCGCCGAAGGCCCCCAAGGCCGAGGCGAAGGCCGAAGCGCCCGCTGCCCCGGCGGAGACCAAGCCGGAGCCCAAGGCCGAGGCGCCCGCCTCCGCGCCGTCGGACGACCGGCCGCAGGCCGAGCGCCCGCAGCAGGACCGGCAGGACGGCGGCCAGGGCCAGGACGGCCAGCCCGAGGAAGGCGGCCGCAGCCGGCGTCGCCGCGGCGCCAACCGCGCCGCCGGCGCCCCGGACGGCCAGCAGGGCGGCGACCGCCAGCAGGGTCAGCAGGGCGACCGCCAGCAGGGCGACCGCAACCGCGACCAGCAGCGCCAGGGCGGTGGCAACCGCGGCGACAACCGGGGTGACAACCGCCAGGACGGCAACCGCGGCGACCGCCAGCGCAACCAGCAGCAGGACGGCAACCGCGGCGACGGCAACCGCGGTGACAACCGCAACCAGCAGCCGGACGACGACGAGGAAGGCGGCCGTCGCGGCCGTCGCTTCCGCGACCGCCGTCGCCGGGGCAGCGGTGGCGGCCGGGGCGAAGGCGGTTCGCCGGACACCGAGATCCGCGAGGACGACGTCCTGCTGCCCGTCGCGGGCATCCTGGACGTGCTGGACAACTACGCGTTCGTCCGCACCTCCGGCTACCTCGCCGGCCCGAACGACGTGTACGTCTCGCTGTCGCTGGTCCGCAAGTACGGCCTGCGCCGCGGTGACGCCATCACCGGTGTCGTGCGCCAGCCGCGTGACGGCGAGCAGCAGCGGCAGAAGTTCAACCCGCTGGTGCGCGTCGACTCGATCAACGGCCTGGAGCCGGACGAGGCCAAGCGGCGTCCGGACTTCACCAAGCTGACCCCGCTGTACCCGAACGAGCGCCTGCGCCTGGAGACCGAGTCGCACAAGCTCACCACCCGCGTGATCGACCTGATCATGCCGGTCGGCAAGGGGCAGCGCGCCCTGATCGTGTCGCCGCCGAAGGCCGGCAAGACCACGATCATGCAGGACATCGCGAACGCGATCTCCACGAACAACCCCGAGTGCCACCTGATGGTCGTCCTGGTCGACGAGCGTCCGGAAGAGGTCACCGACATGCAGCGCTCGGTGAAGGGCGAGGTCATCGCCTCGACCTTCGACCGGCCGCCGTCCGACCACACCTCGGTCGCGGAGCTGTCGATCGAGCGGGCCAAGCGCCTGGTCGAGATGGGCCACGACGTCGTCGTGCTGCTCGACTCGATCACCCGCCTCGGCCGCGCGTACAACCTGGCGGCCCCGGCGTCCGGCCGGATCCTGTCCGGTGGTGTCGACTCGACCGCGCTGTACCCGCCGAAGCGGTTCCTGGGTGCGGCGCGCAACATCGAGAACGGCGGCTCGCTGACCATCTTCGCCACGGCGATGGTCGAGACCGGCTCGACGATGGACACGGTCATCTTCGAGGAGTTCAAGGGCACGGGCAACGCCGAGCTCAAGCTCGACCGGAAGATCGCCGAGCGCCGCGTGTTCCCGGCGGTCGACGTCAACCCGTCCGGCACCCGCAAGGACGAGCTGCTGCTCTCGCCGGACGAACTCGCGGTCACCGTGAAGCTGAGCCGGGTGCTGCACGCGCTCGACTCGCAGCAGGCCATCGACCTGCTGATCTCGCGCCTGCGGAAGACGAAGACCAACGTCGAGTTCCTGATGCAGGTCTCGAAGACCGCCCTCGGCGGCGGCGAAGACGACTGAGTCCCGTCTCGAAGGGGGCCTTCCCGGTACGCCGGGGAGGCCCCCTTCGCGGTGGGAATAGCTGGTCAGCGGGGTGCGTTCCAGTGAGCGTCTGCCCGTCTGGCAGAATTACCCGCTGAAGTCCGGCGCCGGTTCACCCCGTGGAACGACTGGGGACCCGGAGCCAACGAGAGAGGACACCATGAAGAGCGGTATTCACCCTGAGTACGTGGTCACGAACGTGAACTGCGACTGCGGCAACAGCTTCACCACGCGCAGCACCAAGACCAGCGGCAACATCCACGTCGAGATCTGCTCGAACTGCCACCCGTTCTACACGGGCAAGCAGAAGATCATGGACACCGGTGGCCGGGTCGCGCGCTTCGAGGCTCGCTACGGCAAGCGGCAGAAGAAGGACGCCGACGCCAAGTAGCTTTTCCGACGACGCCCACCCGCACGCGCGGGTGGGCGTCGTTTTTTGTGGTTCTTCCCGGGCTGAGAGGTGGCAGAGGTGGATTCGAGCTCGCTCAAGGGGCTGCTCGCCGAACACGCGGAGCTGGAGCAGCAGCTGGCGGACCCCGCGGTGCACGCCGACCAGGCGCGCGCCCGCAAGCTCGGCCGCCGGTACGCCGAGCTGACGCCGGTCGTCCGCGCGGTCCACGAGCTCGACACGGCGCGGGACGACCTCGCGGCCGCCCGCGAGCTGGCGTCCGAAGACGCCGGGTTCGCGGCGGAGGCCGAAGAGCTGGCTGCGAAGATCCCCGAACTGGAGTCGAAGCTCACCGAGCTGCTGCTCCCGCGCGACCCGTACGACGGCTCTGACGTCGTGATGGAGATCAAGTCCGGCGAAGGCGGCGAGGAGTCGGCCCTGTTCGCCGGCGACCTCCTGCGCATGTACCTGCGCTACGCCGAGCGCCACGGCTGGAAGGCGGAGGTCCTCGACTCGGTCGACTCCGACCTGGGTGGCTTCAAGGACGTCACGCTGTCGATCAAGAGCAAGACGGCCGACGTCGACGGCGTGTGGTCCCGGCTGAAGTTCGAGGGCGGCGTCCACCGCGTCCAGCGCGTGCCGGCGACCGAGTCGCAGGGCCGGATCCACACGTCGGCGTCCGGCGTGCTGATCTACCCGGAGCCGGAGGAGGTCGAGGTCGAGATCGACCCGAACGACCTGCGCATCGACGTGTTCCGCTCCTCGGGCCCGGGCGGCCAGAGCGTCAACACGACCGACTCGGCGGTCCGGATCACCCACCTGCCGACGGGCATCGTGGTGTCCTGCCAGAACGAGAAGTCCCAGATCCAGAACCGGGCCCGCGCCCTGCAGGTGCTGCAGGCCCGGTTGCAGGCGATCGCGGAGGAGGAGGCGGCGGCGAAGGCGTCGGACGCCCGCAAGTCCCAGGTCCGCACGGTCGACCGGTCGGAGCGCATCCGGACGTACAACTTCCCCGAGAACCGCATCTCGGACCACCGGGTGAACTACAAGGCGTACAACCTCGACCAGGTCCTGGACGGCGAGCTGGACGGCGTTTTGGACGCGCTGGCCACCGCGGACCGCGAAGAGCGCCTGGCGGCCCAGTCAGGCTGACGTCGAGCGCCCGGGGGCCGGCGATGCCGCTCCCCGGGCCTCAGCCGGACCAGAAGCCGGTGATGAAGCGGAGGTAGATCATTCCGCAGACCAGCGCGTTCGTGTAGAGCACGAGGTGCACCGCGCCGCGCAGCTTCGGGCGGCGCTCCCCGAACAGGACCAGCGCCACGTACATCACCAGGCACGGCAGCAGGTAGCGGTGCACCGACACCACGTTGCTGTTCATCGTCAGCATCACGATCGACGCGAACCCGAACAGCGCCAGCGGGACGCCCTTCGCGCGCAGCGCCACCAGGACGTACACCGAGGACGCGAACAGCAGCGCCAGGCCGATCATCGGCAGCACGTGGCTCATCAGCGTCCACGCGTCCATCGGGGTGTCCCCGAGCAGCGCGTGGCCGCTGAGCTTGGCTTCGAACCAGAGCGTCTCGAAGATGTCCGGGTTGAACTTGTGGTACGACCACTCCCGCACGCCCTTGAGCGCGTTGAAGCTGCCGAAGAAGTCCCCGGTCTGGATCTTCATGGCGACCATCACGGCGCCGAGGCCGGCGAACGCCGCCGGGAACCACAGCAGGTGCCACGACAGCAGGCCGCGCGGCTTCCAGTCCTTCGACCGCCAGAACTCCAGGAAGCACAGGCCGACGAACACCGCCGCGGTGATGCGGGAGGCCGTCAGCGGGATGAGCGTCAGGCCCATCCAGAGCCATTGGCGGCGCAGGGCGAACAGGTACGCCCAGAAGCCCAGCGCGCAGAACACCGCTTCGCTGTAGAAGGAGTGCAGGAAGAACGCGGCGGGCGCGGTGAGGAACGCCGCGACGACCAGCCACGGGGCCCGCTCGCCGTCGAAGAAGTGACGGCCGATCTTCAGCAGCGCGACCGCGGCCAGCCAGGTGGCCACCAGGTTGACGAGGAACCCGGCGGCGAGCAGGCCGAGCGTGCCGAAGCTGGCCGTCTGCACCAGCCACACCAGGAGCGGGAACACCGGGTAGAACGCCCGTGTCGGGGCGTAGCTGCCGGTGTAGGCGTGCACGGCGATCTCGCCGTAGTTGCCGGCGTCCCAGCGGTAGGTGTGCGCCAGCAGGCTCATGGTCGAGCCGATGCCGGTCTTCGGGATGCCCTCGTCGACCGGGCTGGACGGCGCGAACAGGTACGCGAGCGCGATCAGCACCACGTTCCAGGCCAGCACCACGGCGAACACGCGGGCGTAGTCGCCGTTCACCCAGGCCCAGCGACCGGCGCGGGCCTCCTCCGTGCGTTCCGGCTCGACCTGCTCGGCGACCCGGGACGGCACGGCGGTGCTAGTCATGCGTGGCCTCGGCGACCGGCGGCTCGACCACGGCGGGCCGGTGCCGGAAGACGACCTTGTTGTAGAGCACGTAGTTCCAGACCAGGCCGACCGCGATCCCGGCGAACTTCGGGATCAGCACGTTCACCCCGGGGAACGCCGCGGTGACGGCGAAGATGATCGCCGCCTGCACGACCCACAGCCCGAACGCGGTGACGGCGAAGAACAGCAGCGCCTGGCGGCGGACGTCGCCGTCCTTGGCGCGGAACGTGAAGTTCCGGTTCAGCGTGAAGCTGAGCAGCATGCCGGTGGTCGTCGAGATGAAGTTCGCCACGAACAGTGGGACGCCCAGCGTCACCAGCAGCGCGTAGCCTAGGGCGTCGACGAGGGTGTTCGCCACGCCCACGATCCCGAAGCGCAGCTGGGTCGCCGAGATCAGCTTCACCGGGCGCTTCTTCCCGCTTCGGCGCTTTCACGGGCTTCCGCAGGCGTCCCGGGGCCGGTGCGGACCGACGCGACGCCGTAGAGCGGCCGGTTCTGCACCTGCGAGTACGTGCGGCCGATGTAGCTGCCGAGCACGCCGAGCATGATGATCTGGATCCCGCCGAGGAAGAACATCGCGATCCCGAGGAACGCCCAGCCGGGCACCGCCGTGGCCGGGGCGAACAGCTTGACGCCGCCGACATAGAGGATCCCGAGGAAGCTCAGGAACGAGATCAGGTAGCCCATGCGGGTGATCATCCGCAGCGGCGTCACCGAGAAGCCCAGGATGCCGTCGGCGGCGAAGCGCAGCATCTTGCGCAGCGGGTAGCCCGTGACGCCGGCGTGCCGCTTGTCGCGGTCGAACAGCACGGCCGTCTGCTTGAAGCCGATGTAGCTGACCAGCCCGCGCAGGAAGCGGTCGCGCTCGCGGTACTTGCGCAGCTCGTCGACCACCTTGCGGTCGATCAGCCGGAAGTCGCCGGTGTTCTTCGGGATGTCGACCGCGGCCATCTTCCGCAGGAACCAGTAGAAGCCGCCGGCGGTGAGCTTCTTGAACGCCGAGTCCTGGCGCGAGCGGCGCTGCGCGTAGACGACGTCGAAGCCCTCTTCCCACTTCTCGATCAGCTCGAGCGCCACCCGCGGCGGGTCCTGCATGTCGCTGTCCATGATCACGACGGCGTCCGCGTCGACCAGGTCCAGCCCGGCGGTGACCGCCATCTGGTGCCCGAAGTTGCGGGACAGCTCGACCACGGTGACGCGCTCGTCGCGGGCGCTGAGCTCGGTGAGCTTGGCCAGCGAGCCGTCCCGGCTGCCGTCGTCGACGTAGAGGAAGCTGAAGTCGTACTTCCCGGCGAGGGGGGCGGTCACCTCGTCCACGGTCCGGTGCAGCAGGTCGATGTTCTCTTCCTCGTTGTAGATCGGGAAGATGAACGCCACCCGGCGGGTGATCGGCTCTGTGGGCACTGCTGGGCTCCCCGGAGTTTCGGTGTGAAGGGCTCGGGCGACGCCGTCGAGCAGGCGAATCCCCGTCCCGGTGCCCTGCATCCTAGAAGATCGGGCCCGGCCGGGTTCCGCGGCCCGGTCAGCCGGCCGGGCCGCGCCGCGAGCGGACGGCCGGACCGGGACGCCGCGGCCGCGCCGGCGGGGTAGTTGTCGGCCCGGCCGCGGGGGTGCCTCGATACGCTGGACGGCGTAGGACCGGCGCGTGTCCTCACGGGGGAGTTCCGCCTGGTGTGCCAGGCTCGACGAGGTGAAGGACGACGAGTGAATCGGCAGCCGCTGCGCCTGGCCATCATCGAGGCCACCCGGATCCTCGAGCGCGCGGGCGTCGCCTCCCCGCGGTTCGACGCCGAGGTGATCGCCGCGCACGTGCTCGGGGTCGAACGCGGCAGGCTGCCGATGGTGCCGCTGGTCGACCCGCCGGTCATCGAGGCCATCGGCCAGCTCGTCCAGCAGCGCGCCAAGCGCATCCCGCTGCAGTACCTGACCGGCTGGGCCGCGCTCGGCGACATCACGGTCGCGGTCGGCGCCGGCGTGTTCGTCCCGCGGCCGGAGACCGAGCTGCTGCTCGAGTGGGGGATCAAGTTCCTGCAGGGCCGGGAGTTCCCGGTGGTGGTGGACCTGTGCACGGGCTCCGGCGCGCTGGCGCTGGCGGTGGCCAACGCCCGCCCGGACGCGGTGGTCTACGCGGTGGACATCGACCCGCAGGCGCTGGCCTGGGCCCGCCACAACGCGGACGTCCACGCCGACGCGGGCAACACCCCGATCCGGCTGTACTCGGGCGACATCGGCGACCCGACGATGTTCGCCGAGCTCGACGGCCTGGTCGACCTGGTGCTGTGCAACCCGCCGTACGTCCCGGAGGGCACCCCGGTGCCCCCGGAGGTCGCGGAGCACGACCCGCCGCGCGCGGTGTTCGCGGAGGAGAGCGGCCTGGCGGTGATCCGCCACGCGATCGCGGCGGGAGCCCGCCTGCTGCGCCCGGGAGGCGGCCTGGCGATCGAGCACGACGACACCCACGGTTCGGCGGTCCCGGCGCTGGTCCGGGCCCGGCGGGTGCTGACGGGCGTCGAGGACCACGCGGACCTGACCGGACGAGCACGATTCGTGACGGCGCGCCGGCTGGGCTGAGCGAGGGGCCACCTCGGCTGCGTGTGAGCCGTGTTGGGGGCCGCCTCGGCTGCGTGTGAGCCGCCGTGGGGCCGTGTTGGGGGCCGCCGGGCGGGGCCGTGTTGGGGGCCGCCGTGCGGAGCCGCCGTGTCAGCCGCGTTGAGGGGCCGCCTTGGGGGCGCCCCCCGTCTTCCACGCTACCGGCAGCCACCGACAGTTTCCGGCGGCCCGGAGGGGCGCGGACCAAGTTGTCCACAACCCCTCCGGGCCACTCGCTAGAAGCCGAAGGCCGTGCAGCTCGCCGTCGCGGTCTTCGACGGGTCGCTCACCGATGTCGCCGTCAGCTTCACCCTGGCCGCCAGGTCACCGCCCTGGCCGCGCTTCGCGTACGCCGGCACCTTCACCTGGCCGCCGAACTTCGCCGTCGCCAGCTCGTTCGGCAGGCGGACCTCCCAGCCGCGGGCGTCCGTCGACACGCTCAGCCGGTAGGTGTCCGTGTCGTACGGTGCCCGCGCGCCGCGGGCCGAGCCCGTGTTGAGCAGGCCGAAGTCGCACGTCGCCAGGCCGCCGCGGGCGATGGCCGGGAGCGCCGGCGTCAGCGCCGCGCCGCGGGCCTGGCTGCCCGCGCCGTCCAGCGAGGCCACTGTCACCGTGTACGACAGGACTCCCCGGCGGTCGCGGGCCAGGTCGGTGATCAGGAACCGCAGCCGGTTCGCCTGGTCGGTGTACTCGTACGGGCTCGAGGCCTCGGTGCCCGCCTTGAACAGGGCGTCGTTGAGCTGGCGGTAGTCACCGATGGTGATCTTCACCGGCGTGCCGTCCGGCTTCGTGTAGTCGGTGATGCCGATGTCCTGCGGATTCGCGTCGATCACCCAGTCGAAGGGCGCGTTGTCCTTGTTCTTCGTCTTGGTGATCAGCACGCCGGAGTCGGGCGCGAAGGAGTCCGCGCCCATCCGGTCGACGACCTCGACCGTGTAGTTGTCGTAGCCGCCGCCGTCGCAGAACGGGTCCTTCGACCGGTCGCACGCCGGCGCCTTGTCGCCGCCGGTCAGCTTGATGTTCAGGCCGGTGAACGCGCCGGGCTGCGCTTCGGTCTCGCGGGCGGTCAACCGGGCCGAGACCGGGCCCGTCGACGCCAGCTCGTTCCGGTCCAGCTGCAGGACGTCCGCCGGGTCGACGATGCCGAGCTTCAGCTTGTTGCGCAGCTGGTGCTGGGCCCCCATCGAACTGCCCTGCGTCGCCGGGATCTGCCAGCGCGTGTGCGGTCCGCCCGGCCCGTTGAACGTCCCGCGCGACAGCATGTCCCACGGCCCGCTGTAGCTGCGCGACGGCGGGTTGCCGAACGGGTTGTTGTAGTTGTCGCCGATGCCCAGGATGTGGCTGAACTCGTGGGCGTAGGTCGACTGGCCGGAGCTTTCGGCCTGCACCGAGCTGCCGTCCTGGGCGTTCGGCCAGATGCTGGCGGCCGACGCCCACGACGTCCACGGCACGTACCGGGTCGCCGCGAAGTTGGGCAGGTCGTGGTTCGGCGGCCCGAAGCTGTCCGGCACGTTCTCCTTGGTTCCGAACTTCATCTCGCCGAACTCCTGCCAGGTCGAGCTCTCGTCCTGGCCGGCGGAGAGGTAGAAGACGAAGTCGAACTGCTTCGCGGTGTCACCGACGTCGGCGCGCCAGGCGTCGCCGGCGTCCTTGCGGATGTCGCGGGAGCAGTTCGCGCCGGGCGGGCAGGCGCTCGGCTGGAACTCCATGCCGTATTCGTAGGACTTCCCGGGCATCCGGTACGGCCCGAACGCGGTCAGCTGCACGCCGAACCGGCCGCCGGAGTCCTCCATCCAGTACTCGTTGATCGTGTGGCCGTTGTTGAGGGCTTCGGGCTTGTTGAGGAAGTCCTGGTAGTACTGCGCGACCTGGGCGCGGGGGATGTTCGCGGCGGCGGGGCCGGGGTTGCCGAAGATGGTCGACTTCGCCGGCTTCGTGACGACGAAGTCCTGGTCCGGGTAGTCGGCGAGGACGACGGCGCCCTTGAAGGTGCGCTGGGTCGGCTTCAGGTTCGGATCGGCCCAGTTCGTGCCGGGGACCTTGCGGTAGTCGGACCAGGTCATGTGGTCCTGGTTCTCCCAGTGGGCGGCATCGATCGGGGCGGGCCAGCCACGGGTGAGCGGCTCGGCGGCGGCGGTCCCGGTACCGAGCCCGGTCAGGACGGCGACGGCGGCGAGCAGGGCGAGCGCTTTCGGGGTTCTGGGGCGCATGTGCGGCTCCTTCACTGGGAACCCACGGGGGTGGTGGTTCCCGAAGATCGACCGTATTGAGCCCCGCTGTCGCGGTTCTGCCTCGCGGCGAGGTTTACCCGCTTGCCCCACGACGAAAGTCTGACCGGTTGTCAGCCCGGCGAGCGTTGTGGACAACTCCGGCCGCAGGGGCCGGGAGCGCCGGAAACCGTCGGTGCCCACCGGTAGCGTGGAAGACGGGGGGCGCCCCAAGGCCCGCCCGGAGAATCGGCCCCGCAGCCCGCGCGGTGAGGCCCGCGGCCCGCGCCGGTGTGACGCCGCGAACGCCCTCCTGACCGGCGGGACTACGCTTGGCCCCCATGAGCGTGGTCTACGACTGCAGCAAGCGCGAGACCCGGGCCGACGGGCTGGCCGCCGCGGCCGGGGCGGTGCGGTCCAGCAGGCTGGTCGTCCTGCCGACCGACACCGTCTACGGCATCGGGGCCGACGCCTTCGACGCCGGGGCCGTCCAAGCTCTGCTGCGCGCCAAGAACCGCGGCCCGGACATGCCCGTCGGCGTGCTCGTCGGCTCGTGGTCCACTGTGGACGGACTGGTGCTCGGCATGCCGCCGCAGGCGCGGGCGCTCATCGAAGCCTTCTGGCCCGGCGATCTCTCCATCGTGCTGCCGCACGCGCCGAGCCTCCAGTGGAACCTCGGCGACGCCCGCGGCACCGTCATGCTGCGGATGCCGCTGCACCCCGTGGCCCTCGAGCTGCTGCGCGACGTCGGCCCGATGGCCGTCTCGAGCGCGAACGTCTCCGGCCGCCCGCCCGCCAGCACCGCTCAGGAAGCCCAGGAACAGCTCGGCGATTCGGTCGCGGTGTACCTCGACGGCGGGTCGAGCGGGGCGGCCGTCGCGTCGAGCATCGTGGACCTCACCGGCACCGAACCGGTCGTGCTGCGCGAGGGCGCCGTCGGCAAGGAAGCCATCGCGGAGGTGCTCGGTGTGCCCGCGGAATCGTTGGCCTGAAGCCGGATCACGGGCGGATCCGCGGCACGATAGCGTGTCGCGGGTGACCCCGACCCCGCGAGCGTGACGTCCCCGTGCCGCCCACATCCGGTCTCCTCCCCATCCGGGAATACATCCTCGTCGCGCTGACCGCGACGGCCGTGACCTACCTGCTCACCGGCGTCGTGCGCCGGGTCGCGATCCGCGTCGGCGCGATCGCCAACCCGCGTGCGCGTGACGTGCACGTCGCCCCGATCCCGCGGATGGGCGGGGTCGGCATCTACCTCGGCGTCGCCGGCGCGATGGGCCTGGCCCACCAGCTGCCCGCGCTGTCGCACGGCTTCGACGCCTCGTTCGACTCGGTCGGCGTGCTGCTCGCCGCCGGTGTCATCTCGCTGATCGGCGCGCTCGACGACCGGTTCGAGCTGGACGCCTGGACGAAGCTGGCCGGCCAGGTCATGTGCGCCGGCATCCTGGTCATCTTCGGCGTGCAGTGGGTGTCGTTCTGGGTGCCGTGGGGCGGCACCGGCGGTTCGTTCGGCTCGGTGCTGGTACTCGACAAGAACCAGGGTGCGCTGCTCACCGTCGTGATGGTCGTGGTCATGGTCAACGCGATGAACTTCGTCGACGGCCTCGACGGGCTGGCCGGCGGCCTCGGTTTCATCGCGGCCGCCGCCACCTGCGCGTTTTCGCTCGGCCTGCTCGACAGCTCCGGCGGCGACGTCGGCACCTACCCGCCCGCGCTGATCGCGGCCACGCTCGCCGGTGCCTGTCTGGGGTTCCTGCCGTACAACTTCCAGCCGGCGAAGATCTTCATGGGCGACTCCGGCTCGATGATGATCGGCCTGATGCTCGCCGGCGCGACGACGTCGGCGTCCGGGCGCGTGCCGTACCCGCAGTTCAGCGGCAAGGACGCGATCGCGCTGCTCTCGCCGCTCGTGGTCGTGGCGGCGGTGCTGTTCGTGCCGATGCTCGACCTGATCATGGCCGTCGTCCGGCGCACGCGCCGCGGCGAAAGCCCGTTCGCCGCGGACAAGATGCACCTGCACCACCGCCTGCTGGAGATCGGCCACTCCCAGCGCCGCGCGGTCCTGCTGATCTACTTGTGGGCCGGCATCCTCGCCTTCGGCGCGGTCTCGGTGACGTTGTTCAACGACGCCGCGGCGCTGTGGATCATCGGTGCCGGGCTGGTGTTCGCGGTGGTCGTCTCGATCGTCCCGCGGCTGCGCTCGCGCAACCAGCCGGGGACCTGACCCGCGGGGTTCTCTACACTCGGGGGCAACCGAGCAGGGAGCCAGGTGTGAGCGAAGCCGAAACGCACGAGCAGGAGAACCCGCACGCCAAGGTGGTGCTGCAGGCCGCCCGCGCGATGACGAAGGCTTCGCTGCTGGTGACCCCGCCCGCCGTGCTGGTCTGCATCGCGTTGTTCAGCATCCTCAACGGCCTGCCGGGCTTCCTCGGTTCGCTGGTCGGCGGCGTGCTGGCGATGCTGGCTTCGCTGTCCACACTGGGCATGATGAAGTTCAGCGCGGGCCAGGATCCGATGTTTGTCATGGTCATCGCGCTCGGCGGGTACGTGGTGAAGGTCGTCCTGCTCTTCGGGGCGCTGACGCTGCTGAAGGGCGTCACCGCGCTGCACCCGATGTCGCTCGGCATCACGATGATCGTGGCGATCATGCTCGCCGCCGCGGCCGAGTTCGCCGCGTTCCGCAAGACCAAGATCCCGACGATCATCCCCTCCTGACGCCGTCCGTTTTGCCGCGGACTTCCGTTACTCTTCGTGCACTCGCCTGCGGCCGCTTGAGTGTGACCGGTGCCACACCAGTGCGCTTTCGTGCGCGCTGCGGACGGTGACCGGGACCCGTCGCCTGCGGTGATCCCGAGCGGGTCCCGGCCCGCGCCGGACCTGGGTCCCGGGATGACCCGGGACCTAAGTCCTGGGCTGATCGGTTGGTTAGGAGTACAGCTGTCCGGCACGGATTGACCTGCTGGTATGGTCCGCGTCAAGGGTGGCGGCCTCGGCCGCGCGCTTCCCGAGACGAACCGCGATCAGCAGTGTGGCGACCGTGTAGTCCGCCGTCCGGCCGCTGGTCCGAAGTAGACCGCAGGGCAGTGTTCACGCGAGACAACCCCGTGTGCAGAACGTGAAGGTGTGTTCTGCGGACGGTGGGGTAGCCGCCTCCGACGTCCCGATACGTATCGGGTACGTTAAGTCCAGATCGTGACGATTCCCCCGGCGGAGTGAACGCCGGCCGGGAGAACCGGAAGGAGCCCAGTGGGCGCGCTGGTATTGGCCGAGGGTGCGACGTTCGCGCCGCCCGGCGCCGAAAGCTTCGAGTTGCCGGCGTTGTTCGGCGGAGTCACCAAGCCGATGCTGCTCGTCGTGCTTTCGGTTGTCATCATCGCGACGTACTTCCTGCTGGCGACCCGCAAGCTACAGGTCGTGCCGGGCAAGGGGCAGTTCATCGCGGAGTCGATCTACGACTTCAGCCGCAACAACATCGCGCGCGAGCAGATCGGCTCGAAGGATTTCAAGCCGTTCGTGCCGCTCGTTTTCTCGTTGTTCACCTTCGTTCTGGTGAACAACCTCTACGGGATCATCCCGTTCCTGCAGTTCCCGACCATGGCGCGGTTCGGTTTCCCGGCCGCACTGGCGGTCCTCGTCGTCTACCCGGTGTACCACTACGTCGGGTTCAAGCGGCACGGCTTCAAGGGCTACTTCAAGAAGGAACTCGCGCCGCCGGGCGTGCCGGGCCCGGTGCTGCCGCTCTTCGCGCTGATCGAGTTCGCGGAGAAGTTCTTCCTCAACCCGCTCACGCTCGCCATCCGTGTTTTCGCCGCCATGTTCGCGGGTCACCTGATCCTGGCGGTGTTCACCCTCGGCGGCACCTTCCTGCTGACCGAGACCTCGGGCTGGGCGCTGAAGCCGGTTTCCCTGGTGGCGTGGATCTTCGCCATCGGGATGACGTTCCTCGAGGCCTTCATCCAGGTGCTGCAGGCCTACATCTTCGCCCTGCTGTCGGCCGGGTACATCGGCGCCGCGCTGGCGTCGGAGCACTGAGAACACAAGCCCCCGATCCACGCGAGCGCGTGGACCGAAGTGAAGGGAAATGCACGTGAGCAACATCGTTCTGGCCCAGGCCGCGGAGCAGGCTGTCAACCTCAACCCCGGCCTCGCCGCGATCGGTTACGGCCTGGGCGCGATCGGCCCGGGCATCGGTGTGGGTCTGATCTTCGCCGCCGTCATCAACGGCACCGCCCGCCAGCCGGAGGCGCAGGGCAAGCTGCAGGGCATCGGCTTCTCGACCTTCGTTCTGACCGAGGTGCTCGCCCTGATCGGCATCGTCATCTACTTCATCGCCTCCGCAGGCTGAGTCTCGCTCATCTCGCTTAAGGAGACGCCGTGCTGAACAGTGCTTTGGTCCTCGCCGCAGAGGGTAAGGCGCACAACCCGATCATCCCCGACTGGTCGGAGCTGATCCTCGGCATCGTCGCCTTCCTGATCCTGCTGTTCATCCTCAAGAAGTACGTCGTCCCTCGCTTCGAGGCCGCGTACGAAGAGCGTGCGCAGAAGATCGAGGGAGGCATCGAGAAGGCCGAGCGGGCCCAGGCCGAGGCCGAAGAGGCGCTGGCCAAGTACAAGGCCCAGCTGCAGGAAGCCCGCACCGAAGCCGCGAAGATCCGCGACGACGCCCGGCTCGAAGCCGAGCAGATCAAGGCGGAGCTGCGGGCCGAGGCGGAGGCCGAGTCCCAGCGCATCGTCGCCCAGGGCCAGGCCCAGCTGCAGGCCCAGAAGGCGCAGATCATCGCGGAGCTGCGGGCCGACATGGGCCGCAACGCCGTCGAGCTGGCCAGCCGGATCGTCGGCGAGTCGCTCGAGGACGAGGCGCGCCGCCGCGGCACCGTCGACCGGTTCCTGGCGGAGCTGGAGACCGCCGGTGCCTCCAACGGAGCGGGGAAGTAGACCAGGATGACGCTGCATGCTGCGAGCCGTGAAGCGCTCGGCCTCGCCGAGGAACGCCTCGGCGAGGTTCTGGCCGACGCGGGCGCCGACGCCGCCACGGTCGGCGACGAGCTGCTCTCCGTCGTCGACCTGCTGGACCGGGAGATCGGCCTGCGCCGGGCGGTGAGCGACGCGTCGGCGACGGCGGAGGCGCGCACCGGGCTGGTGCGCCGGCTGTTCGACGGCAAGCTGTCCGAGCCGGCCCTGAAGGTGCTCGACACCGTGGCGGGCAGCCGCTGGTCCAGCCCCCGCGAGCTGACCGACGGCCTCGAGTCGCTCGGTCGCTCGGCCCTGCTCACCGCGGCGGAGAAGACCGGGAACGTCGACACCGTCGAATCCCAGCTCTTCCAGGTCGCGCGGGTCGTGGCCAACCACCCCGAGCTCGAGAAGGCGCTGTCGGACCTGACCGGTTCCGCCGACGCGAAGCGCACGCTGGTGCGCGGGCTGTTCGCCGACAAGGTGGACGTGGTCACCGAGACCCTCGTCGAGCAGGTCGTGCGCCGGGCCAAGGGCCGTGGCGTCGGCATCGGGCTCGACAAGCTGGTGAAGCTGGCCGCGGAGCGGCGCCAGCGCTCGGTCGCCTACGTGACCAGCGCGAACGCCCTGTCCGACGAGCAGGTCGCCCAGCTGGGCGCGAAGCTCGACGCCCTCTACGGGCGGCCGATCGCTCTGCACGTCGAGGTCGACCCCCGGCTCGGCGGCGGTCTCGTCGTCCGCGTCGGCGACGAGGTCATCGACGGGAGCGCGGCGGGGCAGCTCGCGGCGTTGCGCAGGCGGCTGGCCCGGGCATAGCCCCAGGTCACACAAGACTTTGCATACTGGCAAGAACGAAGCGAGAGCGGGAAAGACATGGCCGAGCTGACGATCTCCTCGGATGAGATCCGTAGCGCGATCGAGAACTACGTCTCGAGTTACGCCCCGGACGTGAGCCGGGAAGAAGTTGGCACCGTGGTGGACGCCGGTGACGGCATCGCCCACGTCGAGGGCCTGCCCTCGGCCATGGCCAACGAGCTGCTCGAGTTCCCCGGCGGCGTCCTGGGCGTCGCACTGAACCTGGACGCGCGCTCCATCGGTGCCGCGATCCTCGGTGACTTCGAAAGCATCGAAGAGGGCCAGCAGGTCAAGCGCACCGGCCAGGTCCTGTCGGTGCCGGTCGGCGACGGCTACCTCGGCCGCGTCGTCAACCCGCTGGGCCAGGCGATCGACGGCCTCGGCGACATCGAGACCACCGACCGCCGTGCCCTGGAGCTGAAGGCCGCCTCGGTGGTCGAGCGCCAGCCGGTGTCGGAGCCGCTGCAGACCGGCATCACCGCCATCGACGCGATGACGCCGATCGGGCGCGGCCAGCGCCAGCTGATCATCGGTGACCGCAAGACGGGCAAGACCGCCGTCGCCGTGGACACGATCATCAACCAGAAGGCCAACTGGGAGACCGGCGACCCGAAGAAGCAGGTCCGCTGCATCTACGTCGCGGTCGGCCAGAAGGGCTCCACGATCGCCGCCGTGAAGAAGTCCCTCGAGGACGCCGGCGCGCTGGAGTACACCACGATCGTCGCGGCCCCCGCGTCCGACTCGGCCGGCTTCAAGTGGATCGCGCCGTACACCGGCTCGGCCATCGGCCAGCACTGGATGTACGAGGGCAAGCACGTCCTCATCGTGTTCGACGACCTGACCAAGCAGGCCGACGCCTACCGCGCGATCTCGCTGCTGCTGCGCCGCCCGCCGGGCCGCGAGGCGTTCCCCGGCGACGTCTTCTACTTGCACTCCCGCCTGCTGGAGCGCTGCGCGAAGCTGTCGGACGAGCTGGGCGCCGGCTCGCTGACCGGTCTCCCGATCATCGAGACCAAGGCGAACGACGTGTCGGCCTACATCCCGACCAACGTCATCTCGATCACCGACGGCCAGTGCTTCTTCCAGTCGGACCTGTTCAACGCCGGTCAGCGCCCGGCCATCGACGTGGGTATCTCGGTGTCCCGCGTGGGTGGTGCCGCGCAGGTCAAGGCGATGAAGTCGGTCTCCGGCTCGCTCCGCATCGACCTGTCGCAGTACCGCGAGCTGGAGGCCTTCGCGGCCTTCGCCTCGGACCTCGACGACGCGTCGAAGGCGCAGCTCGAGCGCGGCGCCCGCCTGTACGAGGTGCTCAAGCAGCCGCAGTACTCACCGATCCCGGTCGAGGAGCAGGTCTGCACGGTGTGGCTGGGCACGAACGGCCACTACGACTCGGTCCCGACCGAGGACGTCCGCCGCTTCAACCACGAGTTCCTCGACTCGCTCCGCCGCAAGCACGACGACATCCTGGGCGCGATCCGCGACTCCGGGAAGTTCGAGGACGAGACCGCCGACAAGCTGGTGGCCGCGGTGAACGAGTTCAAGAAGGAGTTCACCACCTCCGAGGGCAAGCCGCTCGAGGAGAACGCGGACGCCATGGAAGCCGACAAGGTCGGGCAGGAGACCGTCAAGGTCAACAAGCCCGCGCCGAAGAAGTGAGCTGGTAGCTCATGGCCGCACAACTCCGGGAACTCCGGTCGCGCATCAAGGCGACCAAGTCGATCGGCAAGATCACCAAGGCGATGGAGCTCATCGCCACCGCGCGCATCACCAAGGCGCGGGCTCGGGTCGCCGCTTCCCGGCCGTACGCGGACGAGATCACCAAGGTGCTCTCGGCGCTGGCCGGCGCGGCCACCACGCTCGACCACCCCATGCTGGTCGAGCGCCCGAACCCGAAGCGGGCCGCGGTCCTGGTCGTGACCAGTGACAAGGGCCAGTGCGGTGGGTACAACTCCAACGTGCTGCGCGCGACCGAAGAACTGCTTGCCCTCCTCCGCGAGGAGGGCAAGGAGCCGCAGATCTACGTCACCGGCAACAAGGGGCTGAACTACTACCGGTTCCGGGGCCGCGAGGTCGTGGACGGCTGGACGGGCTTCTCCGACCAGCCGGGCTACGCGAACGCGGTCGCGGCCGGCGACGCCCTGGTCGAGTCGTTCATGCGGGGCGTCGACGACGAGCACAGCAACGCCGACGGCATCACGGGTGTCGACGAGATCCACATCGTCTACACCGAGTTCGTGTCGATGCTGACCCAGCGGCCGACGGCCAAGCGCGTCGCGCCGCTCGAGGTCGAGTACTCCGAGGGAGAAGAGGAGAAGCCCGCCGGGCTGCTCCCCAGCTACGAGTTCGAGCCGAGCGCCGACAAGCTGCTGGACGCACTCCTGCCGAAGTACATCAACACGCGGCTCTACGCGGCCCTCCTCGAGTCCGCGGCGTCCGAGCTGGCCGCCCGCCGGACGGCGATGAAGGCAGCGTCGGACAACGCGAACGAGCTGGTCGGCAACCTGACGCGGGAGATGAACCAGGCCCGCCAGGCGCAGATCACCCAGGAGATCTCCGAAATCGTCGGTGGCGCGAACGCGCTCACCGCAGCAGGAAGTGATGATTGATGACCAGTACTGAAGCCCCGCGCGCCAAGGGGCGCATCGTCTCGGTGACCGGGCCGGTCGTCGACGTCGAGTTCCCGCGCGGTTCCGTGCCCGACCAGTTCAACGCGCTCAAGGTCGAGATCGAGTTCGAGCAGCTGCGCAAGACGGTGACCCTCGAGGTCGCCAGCCACCTGGGCGACAACCTCGTCCGCACCATCTCCCTGCAGCCGCAGGACGGCCTGGTGCGCGGCGCCGAGGTCACCGACACCGGCGGCCCGATCACGGTCCCGGTGGGCGACAAGGTCAAGGGCCACGTCTACAACGCCCTTGGCGAGTGCCTCGACGAGCCCGGCTACGGCGAGGACCTCGAGCGCTGGGGCATCCACCGCAGCGCCCCGTCCTTCGACCAGCTCGAGGGCAAGACCGAGATGCTGGAGACCGGCCTCAAGGTCGTCGACCTGCTCACCCCGTACGTCCAGGGTGGCAAGATCGGCCTGTTCGGCGGCGCCGGCGTCGGCAAGACGGTGCTCATCAAGGAGATGATCACCCGCGTCGCCCGGAACTTCGGTGGTACGTCGGTGTTCGCCGGGGTCGGCGAGCGCACCCGTGAGGGCAACGACCTCTTCCTGGAGATGTCCGAGGACGGCGTCATCAACGACACCGCCCTCATCTTCGGCCAGATGGACGAGCCGCCGGGCACGCGTATGCGCGTCGCGCTGTCGGCGCTGACCATGGCGGAGTACTTCCGCGACGTTCAGAACCAGGACGTGCTGCTGTTCATCGACAACATCTTCCGGTTCACCCAGGCCGGCTCCGAGGTGTCGACCCTGCTGGGCCGCATGCCGTCGGCCGTGGGTTACCAGCCGACGCTGGCCGACGAGATGGGGCAGCTGCAGGAGCGGATCACCTCGACCCGTGGCCGTTCGATCACCTCGATGCAGGCGATCTACGTCCCCGCGGACGACTACACCGACCCGGCCCCGGCCGCGACGTTCGCCCACCTGGACGCCACCACCGAGCTCTCCCGGTCGGTGTTCCAGAAGGGCATCTTCCCGGCGGTGGACCCGCTGGCGTCGACGTCGACGATCCTCGACCCGGCCATCGTCGGTGAGGACCACTACCGGGTGGCCTCCGAGGTCATCCGGATCCTGCAGAAGTACAAGGAGCTGCAGGACATCATCGCGATCCTCGGTATGGACGAGCTGTCGGAAGAGGACAAGCTGACCGTTCAGCGCGCGCGCCGCATCGAGCGGTTCCTGTCGCAGAACATGCTGGTCGCCGAGGCGTTCACGCAGATTCCGGGCTCGACGGTGCCGCTGTCGGAGACCATCGAGTCGTTCGACCGCATCACCAAGGGTGACTTCGACCACTACCCGGAGCAGGCGTTCCTGGGTATCGGTGGCCTCGAGGACCTCGAGAAGAAGTACAAGGAAATCACCAAGAAGTGAGCTCGCGAGCGCGGCGGGGGCAGTGTCCACTGTGGACTCGGGCCCCCGCCGTTCTCGTAACTCGAGTCAGACCTATTACACTCGGTGGTAACACCCCGAGCGAAGGAGTGCTACGTGGCTGAGATGTCCGTGGAGCTGGTGGCCGTCGAGCGCCGTCTCTGGTCGGGTACTGCCACTTTCGTGGTGGCCCAGACCACCGAGGGTGAGATCGGCATCATGGCCGGTCACGAGCCCGTGCTCGGACAGCTGGTCGAGGGTGGCGTGGTCAAGGTGACGACCACCGACGGTGAGACGGTCTGCGCGGCCGTGCACGGTGGCTTCCTCTCCGTGACCGGCACCGGGGTGAGCATCCTCGCCGAGAGCGCCGAGCTCTCCGACGAGATCGACGTCGAGGCGGCGAAGGCGGCCCTGACCGGGGACGACGAGACCGAGCGGGCGAGGGCCTCGGCCCAGCTCCGCGCAGCGGGCCAGACGGCCTGAGCGCGAGACGGGCAGGAGCCGGGCCGTGAAGATCACCGTGGTCGTAGTCGGGCTCCTGATCGTGCTCGCGGTGCTGGCCGCCTGGTACGGCCAGCGGTGGATCCGGATGCGCCGCGGTGGCGGCGTGAGCGTGGCGCTGCGGTGGCGTCCGGACAACCCGCGGTCCAGCTGGCACCTGGGGCTGGGCCGGTACGAGGGCGACGAGTTCGTCTGGTACCGGGTGTGGAGCCTGCGCACCGGCGCCGACCGCGTCTTCCAGCGGGAAAGCATGCAGATCGCCGACCGCCGCGACCCGTCCGGCACCGAGGCCTACGCCGTTCCCGAGGGCTCGACCGTGCTGCGCTGCGAGTCGGAGACCCAGGAAGCGATCGAGATCGCCATGGGCCCGGGCGCGCTGACCGGCTTCCTTTCGTGGCTCGAATCCGCCCCTCCCGGGCGACGCCTGCCTCGCGCCTCCTGAGGTTGTCTCATTCCGAGACAGCCGCGGCCGCCGCTTTCGCCTACGGTTGAGCGCATGATTCTCATCGTGGTCAAGTTCCCGGTCAAAGCGGAGCACGCGGAAAACTGGCCGGAGATCGTCGCGGACTACACCGCGAACACCCGGGCCGAGGCCGGCAACCGGTTCTTCGAATGGTCCCGCAGCCTCGAGGACAAGAACACGTACGTGCTGGTCGAGGGCTTCGACGGCCAGGATGCGGCCGTCGCGCACGTCGGCTCCGACCACTTCAAGTGGGCGGTCGAGAACCTGGGTGCCTACATCAGCGACAACCCGCAGATCATCAACGTCCAGGACGCCTCCGACTGGGGCCCGATGGCCGAAATCTCGCCGCACTAAACTCGGGGTGTGACCCTCGTCGAGATCCCCGGCTCCAAGTCCGTCACCGCCCGCGGCCTGTTCCTGGCCGCCGCCGCGCACGGCACCACCACCCTCGGCCGTCCGCTGCACTCGGACGACACCGAGGGCTTCGCCGAGGGCCTGGTCAAGCTCGGCTACCGCGTCGACCGGCAGGCGGACGCGTGGACCATCGAGGGCAGGCCGTCGGGTCCGGGGGTCACCGAGGCCGACGTCTTCTGCCGGGACGGCGCCACGACGGCCCGGTTCCTGCCCGCGCTGGCCGCGGCCGGCACCGGGACGTTCCGCTTCGACGCGTCCGGCCAGATGCGCCGCCGCCCGCTCGGGCCGCTGACCGACGCCCTCCAGGAGCTGGGTGTCGACCTCGAGTTCGGCGGCGAGCCGGGGCACCACCCGCTGACGGTCCGCGCGAACGGCATCAAGGGCGGCGAGCTGACCCTCGACGCGGGCCTGTCCTCGCAGTTCCTGACGGCGTTGCTGCTGGTCGGGCCGCTGACCGCGGAGGGGCTGCGGATCACGGTGACCGACCTCGTGTCGGTGCCGTACGTCGAGATCACCCTCGAGATGATGCGCCGCTTCGGCGTCGACGTCCGCCGCGAGGGGCAGACGTTCGTGGTGCCGGCGCAGCCGTACCAGGCGTGCGAGTACCCGGTGGAGCCGGACGCGTCGACGGCGAGCTACTTCCTGGCCGCGGCCGCGGTCACCGGCCGCACGGTGACCATCCCCGGCCTCGGTTCGGACGCCCTCCAGGGGGACGTGAAGTTCGCCGACGTGCTGCGCGAGATGGGCGCGCACGTGGAGCTGTCACCGGACTCGGTGACGGTCGCGGGCCCGTCGGACGGCCTGCGCGGGATCACGGTGAACATGCGCGACATCTCGGACACCGTCCCGACCCTGGCGGCGATCGCGCCGTTCGCGTCCGGCCCGGTGCGCATCGAGGACGTCTACAACACGCGCATCAAGGAGTGCGACCGGCTCGACGCGTGCGAGGAGAACCTGCGCGCGATGGGCATCGAGGTCGAGACGGGCCGCGACTGGATCGAGATCCAGCCGGGCCGGCCGACGGGCACCCTGGTGGCGTGCCGCCGCGACCACCGGATCGCGATGGCGTTCAGCATCACGGGCTTGCTGACCGAAGGCATCACGCTGGACGACCCGGACTGCGTGAAGAAGACGTTCCCCGGCTTCCACCAGGCGCTGGGCGCGCTGCGGGAGAGCTGGGGGATCTAGGAGGGCTGCCCGCCCGGCTGCCACAGCACGTCACCCTCGGGGTTCGCCAGCCGGGCGAGGATGAACAGCAGGTCCGACAGGCGGTTCAGGTACTTCACCGCGATCGGGTTCGTCGCCTCGGGTTCCGCCTCGTGCAGGGCCCAGGCCGACCGCTCCGCCCGGCGCGCCACCGTGCGCGCCTGGTGCAGGAACGCCGCCCCCGGGGTGCCGCCCGGCAGGATGAACGACGTCAGCTTCGGCAGGCGCTCGTTGAACTCGTCGCACCAGCCTTCCAGGCGCTCGACGTACTTCTCGGTGATCCGCAGCGGCGGGTACGGCGGGTCGTCGGAGATCGGCAGGCAGAGGTCGGCTCCGACGTCGAAGAGATCGTTCTGGACCGCACGCAGGACGTCCGTCACTTCCGGCGGCAGCGAGCCGACCGCGATCGCCAGGCCGAGCACCGAGTTCGTCTCGTCGGTGTCCGCGTAGGCGCCCAGCCGCGGGGACGTCTTCGGCACGCGGGACCCGTCGCCGAGCGCGGTCGTGCCGCCGTCGCCGACCTTCGTGTACACGCGGTTGATGCGAACGACCATGGACCCACCATAGCGGCCCCCGCCCGGGCCGAATCCGGGCGAGAGGGCATGATTGGCGGCCATGAGCGAGCACTTCGACGTGCATGGCGGAGCCCGGCTGGTCGGCGAGGTCGACGTGGTCGGCGCCAAGAACAGCGTGCTGAAGCTGATGGCCGCCGCCCTCCTCGCGGAGGGGACCACGACCATCACGAACTGCCCGCAGATCCTCGACGTCCCGCTGATGGGCGACGTGCTGCGGAGCGTCGGCTGCGAGGTCGTCATCGAGGGCGACACGGCGACCATCACGACGCCGGCCGAGCTGTCGCACCGCGCCGACTCGGCGGCGATGGGCAAGCTGCGCGCGTCCGTCTGCGTGCTGGGGCCGCTGGTCGGCCGGCTGAAGCAGGCCGTCGTGGCGCTGCCGGGCGGTGACGCGATCGGTTCGCGGCCGCTGGACATGCACCAGAACGGCCTGCGCAAGCTGGGCGCGACCAGCACGATCGAGCACGGCTGCGTCGTGGCGAAGGCCGAGACGCTGGTCGGCGCGCAGATCTGGCTGGACTTCCCGAGCGTCGGCGCGACCGAGAACATCCTGATGGCGGCCGTGCTGGCCGAGGGCACCACGGTGATCGACAACTGCGCGCGCGAGCCGGAGATCGTCGACATCTGCACGATGCTGACCGAGATGGGCGCCAAGATCGAAGGCGCCGGGACCTCGACGCTGACCGTGCACGGCGTGGAGCAGCTGCACCCGACCACGCACAGCGTGATCGGCGACCGGATCGTGGGCGCGACCTGGGCGTTCGCCGCCTCGATGACCCGCGGCGACATCACCGTGCGCGGGGTCAACCCGCACCACCTCGACCTGGTGCTGAACAAGCTGCAGCTGGCCGGCGCGGACGTCGAAACGTTCGGCGACAAGGGTTTCCGCGTGGCCCAGCCGGAGCGCCCGAAGGCGGTCGACTGGGTGACGCTGCCGTACCCCGGCTTCGCGACCGACCTGCAGCCGTTCGCGGTGGCACTGTCTGCGGTGTCCGAAGGCACGTCGATGATCACGGAGAACGTCTACGAGGCGCGCTTCCGGTTCATCGAGGAGATGATCCGGTTGTCGGGCGACGCCCGCACCGACGGCCACCACGCGGTGGTCCGCGGCGTCGAGAAGCTCTCGAGCGCGCCGGTCTGGGCTTCGGACATCCGCGCCGGCGCCGGGCTGGTGCTCGCCGGCCTGTGCGCGGACGGCGTCACCGAGGTCTGGGACGTCTTCCACATCGACCGCGGGTACCCGCACTTCGTCGAGAACCTGAACCGCCTGGGCGCGAACATCAAGCGCGTTGCGGGCGAACCCGACCGGAAGTGAATCACCCGCCCTGCGCGCCCAGTGCGCGCAGGGCGTACGCCACGAGCCGGTCGACGTAGTCCGGCTCGGCTTCGGCCTGCCGGACCACCAGACGCCAGTAGATCGGCGCGGCCAGCACGTCGAGCGCCATTTCCATGTCCAGGTCCGCGGGCAGCTCGCCGCGCGCGATGGCCCGGCGCAGCATCGCTTCGCCGACCTCGCGCCGCTGCCCGCCGATGCTCTCGCGGGTGCGGCGGCTGCGCTCGGGGTTCCGCGCGTCCTCGGCGACCAGGTCCGGCAGGATCCGCGAGAACAGCGGGTGGGTCAGCCAGTCGATCAGGGCCTGCATGGTCTCCCGCAGGTCGCCGCGCAGTGAACCGGTGTCCGCTTCCGCCGCCCGCGTCACGCTGAATTCGGTGACGACCGCGGCGATCATCTCGTCCTTCGAGCGCCAGCGCCGGTAGAGCGCGCTCTTGCCGACTCCGGCGCGTTTGGCCACCGCCTCCATCGACAGCCGGCCGTAGCCCTGGTCGGCCAGTTCCCGCAGGACGGCGTCGGTGATCGCCTGCGTGACCTCGGGCTGGAGGACCGCGGCGCCGGTCGGGGTGCGTGCCATGGAGCGCAGTCTAGCGGGTGGACGGAACGGTACCGTCCCGTCTATGGTGACTTACGTCGGGACGGTACCGTCTCGTCCGAACGTCGAAGGAGGCTGCGATGCGAGACCTCGTCGAGCACGCGCTCGAACTGCTGCTCAAGCACGACATGGCCGGGTTCGCCGGGCTCTGGGCCGAGGACGGCGTCCTCGAGTTCCCGTTCGCCGGTCCGGGCTACCCGAAGCGCGTCGAAGGGCGCGAGGCGATCCACGAGTACCTGCGTGACTACCCGAACCTGCTGGACGTCCGGGAGGTCACGGCGAAGACCGTGCACGAGACCACCGATCCGGCGGTGGTCGTCGTCGAGCTCACCGTGGCCGGGCTCGTGGTGGCGTCGCAGAAGCCGTACGAGCTGTCCTACATCGCCGTGATCACCGTCGAGGACGGGGAGATCCGCACCTACCGCGACTACTGGAGCCCGCTGGCCGCGGCCGAGGTCCTCGGCGGCCTCGACGAACTGACGGCGGCGTTCGGTGGCTGACGTCCTGGTCCTCGGCGGCACCGGCACGACCGGCCGGCGGGTCGTCGCGGGCCTGCGCGCAACCGGCGTCACGGCCCGGGCGGCCACGCGGAAGCCGGGCGAAGCCGGCCAGGTCCGCTTCGACTGGACCGACCGCGCCACCCACGCGGACGCGCTGCGCGGGGCCGGCGCGGTGTACCTGCTGGCCCCGATCGGCGAAGCGTCTCCCGCCGGTCTGGTGGCGCCCTTCCTGGACGACGCGCTGGCCGCGGGCGTCCGGCGGGTCGTCCTGCTCAGTTCGTCGGCCGTCACCGACGAGACCCCCGGGCTCGGCGAGCTGACGCGGCTGGTGCGCGCGGTGCCGGAGTGGACCGTGCTGCGGCCGTCCTGGTTCATGCAGAACTTCACCGGGGAGCACTTGGTCGCGCAGGGCGTGCGGGACGGCGAGATCGTCACGGCCACCGGCGACGCCCGGGTCGCCTTCGTCGACGCCGGCGACATCGCGGCGGTCGCCGTCCGCGCGTTGACCGATCCGGTGCCGCACAACACCGACCACGTCCTGACCGGACCGGCCGCGGTGAGCTACGCCGAAGCGGCCGCGATCGTGGCCGCGCACCTCGGCCGCCCGGTGCGCCACCGCGCGGTCACCACGGCCGAGTTCGCCGCGCGGGTGACCGCGTCCGGGGTCCCCGCCGAGTTCGCCCGCGTGCTCGCCGCCCTCGACGAGGACATCCGCCGCGGCACCGAAGACCGCGTCACCCCGGTCGTCGAGCAGGTCACCGGGCGGCCGGCCCGTTCGTTCGAAACCTTTGTCCAGGAGGAGATCCGGTGAAGCAGCTGATGTTCGAAGAGGACGCGCAGTTCTGGTTCGAGACCCTGCGCCTGTTCGGCCACACGTCCTACGGCGGCTCGGAGTTCGGCGAGGTCCTCGCGGCCGCCTCGGCGGTGACGCCGGGCGACTACGACAGCTGGCACGACGCCTACCGCGCGCTGGCCGACCGGCTGTACACCGAAGCGGCCGAGGCGGGGCCCGTCACCGCGCGCGAGCTGCTGCTGCGCGCCTCGACGTACTACTTCTCGGCGGAGTTCTTCCTGCACGGCGACCCGGCCGACCCGCGCATCGCGGCGGCGTACGACCGGAGCGTCGAGTGCTTCCGGCGTGCGGAGGTGGCCGAGCCGGTCGAAATCCCCTACCAGGGAACGGTTTTGCGCGGCTACCTCTACCGCGCGCCGGGCGACGGCCCGAAGCCGCTGCTGCTCATGCACAACGGCTTCGACGGCAGCGCCGAGGAATGCCACTTCATGGGCGCGGCGGCGGGCGCTTCACGCGGCTACCACGTCCTGACCTTCGACGGGCCGGGCCAGCCCAGCGCGATCCGGTACGAGAAGCTCGTGTTCCGGCCGGACTGGGAGCACGTGGTGACACCGGTGGTGGACTTCGCACGGGGGCTCGACGGGGTCGACCCGGAGCGGATCGCCCTGCTCGGCGTGAGCCTGGGCGGCATGCTGGCCCCGCGTGCGGCGGCGTTCGAGCCGCGCCTGGCGGCGGTGGTCGCGGTGGACGGCGTGTACGACGCGGGTGCCGCGGTGACGTCGATGCTGCCCTGGCCGCGTGCGGAGATCGTGCGCCGGGCCCGCGCGGAGCACGACGAGGAGTTCGACGCGCTGCTGGCGGCGGGCCGCCAGGCGAGCCCGACGCTGCGCTGGGCGTGCGACCACGGCCGGTACGTCCTGGGCGCGGCGACCGATCGCGAGTTCATCGCGAAGTACCTGGAGTACACGCTCGAAAACGGCGTCGCGGAGAAGATCGTGTGCCCGGTCCTGGTCTGCGAAGCGGCGGACGACCTCTTCTTCGGCGGGGAGCAGGAAACCGAGCCTCGGCGGCTGTACGCGCACCTGACGGGACCGAAGACGCTGCTGACGTTCACCGCGGAGGAAGGCGCGGACGCGCACTGCCACGTCGGAGCCCAGCGCCTGGCGGCGGGCCGGATCTACGACTGGCTGGACCGGACGCTTTAGCCTTCGAGGGCGAGCGCCGCGCCGAAGCCCACCAGTGCTGCGCCCGTCGCGCCGTCCATCGCCCGCCGCACCTTCCGCTGCCGCAGCCAGCCGCGCACCCGGTGCACGAAGAACAGCAGCAGCACCTGCCACAGCACGCCCAGCGCCGCGACGGTGTACGCCAGCAGGAGCGCGTCGGCCTGGTCCGTCACGCCAGGGGTCAGGAACTGCGGCAGCACCGACAGGTACAGCACGATCACCTTCGGGTTGGTGATGTTGGACAGGAACCCCTCGCGGAACCGCCGGCCGCGGGACGCGCGGGCCCTCCGGACGTCTTCGAGGGCTTCGTAGTTCCCGCGCCAGGCGCCGCGGAGGGCCTGGATGCCGAGGAAGACCAGGTAGGCCGCGCCGAGCCACTTCACCGTCTCGAACACCGGGCGGTAGCGGGTGATCACCGCGCCCAGGCCGAAGGCGGCCGCGGTGCCCTGCAGGAAGTTCGCGACGGTGATCCCCGCGCACGCCCAGGCGCCGCCGCGGGCACCACCGGTCAGGGCGTTCTTCAGCACGACCATCGTGTCCGGGCCCGGCATCATCGCCAGGAAGGCCATCATCCCGGCGAAACCGGCGTAGGTGCTCCAGGTCATCAGGACTCCAAGGCCAGTGCCGCGCCGAAGCCGAGCAACGCGGTGCCGGTGACGCCGTCGAGCGTGCGACGCACCCGGCGGCGTTCCAGCCAGGCCCGCACGCGGTGCACGAACACCAGCAGCACCAGCAGCCACAGCACGCCGAGCACGGCGACGGTGTAGGCCAGCGCGAGCGCGTCCCACGTCGTCGTGCGGACCGGGTCGAGGAACTGCGGCAGCACGGACAGGTACAGCACCAGCACCTTCGGGTTGGTGATGTTCGAGAGGAAGCCCTCGCGGAACCGCCGGAAACCCCCGCCCCGGCGCCGCTGAGCCTGCTCGACGGCGTGGTAGTCGCCGCGGAACGCGCCGCGCAGCGCCTGGACGCCGAGGAAGACGAGATAGGCGGCCCCGGCCCACTTGAGCGCGAGGAACACCGGCTGCGACCGGGCGATGAGGACACCGAGCCCGAGCGCCGCGGCACTGCCTTGGACGGCGTTCCCCACGAAGATGCCGAGAGAGGCGAGGAGGCCGCCCCGGAACCCGCCGGAGAGGGCATTCTTGAGCATGACCATCGTGTCCGGTCCCGGCGCGAGGACGATCAGGACCACGATGACCAGGTAACTCCCGTACGAACTCCACGTCACGGCTATCCACGCTAATCGACGGCGTGGGCTCGGGTCTCGCGGATTTCGGTCACCGGGTTCGTTGCGCGTTCGGCCACGCACGGAGGGTGCAGGCGGGTACCGGGTCGCGTGTGAGGCTCGGCGGAAGGGCCTCCGCCGGAGTAGTGTTCGGCCATGTCAGCAGGGGAAATCGAGCTGTGGCCCGGTGAGCGCGTGCTCTGGGCGGGCGAGCCGGTCCACCGTCCGCTCTACGTGGCCGCGGACGGGGTGATCGCCCCTGCCGGGCTCGTCCTCGCGGCCGCCGCGCTCTGGTACCTGCTCACGCAGGCGCCGAGCGGCCTCGCTCCGGCCGCCGCGGTCGTCGCTCTGGTGCTCGGCCTCTACGGTGCGGTCGGGCGGTCGGTCCTGCGGTACCTCGCGCTCGGGCGCACGACCTACGCGGTCACCGACAGCCGGATCATCGCGCGGTCGGGTCTGTTCCGGCAGAAGGAACGCTCCAGCGAGCTGGCCGGCCTGCCCGCGCCGGTGCTCAAGCCGGGACCGTCCCGCACCGGGACCATCGCGTTCGGGCCGGGCCCGGTGACGCTGATCGGCGTCGGCGAGCCCAAGCGGGTCCGCGACCTGCTCACCAAGGCGATCGACGAGGCCAAGGCCCGCCAGGTGCCGCCGGAAGCGGACAGCCCGGCTGCCTGATCGGGCACTCGGCCGGGCCGGTCCTCGTGCGCCCGCGCAGGGCAGGCTCGGGACCAGGCCGGGCATCACCCGGACGTGTCGGATTCCACTGCCCAGCTAAGTTACCGGTCGGTACACTCGACGAAACGTCCACCGCCGGAGGTGCCCAGTGCCGTACCCAACGGACCGCGAGCGAGACCGCCCGTGGGTGATGCGCACCTACGCCGGCCACTCCTCCGCGGCGGCGTCGAACGAGCTCTACCGGCGCAACCTCGCGAAGGGGCAGACCGGCCTCTCGGTGGCCTTCGACCTGCCCACCCAGACCGGCTACGACCCGGACCACCAGCTTTCCCGCGGCGAGGTCGGGAAGGTCGGCGTCCCGGTGTCGCACATCGGCGACATGCGACGGCTCTTCGACGGCATCCCGCTCGCCGAGGCCAACACGTCGATGACGATCAACGCGCCGGCCATGTGGCTGCTCGCGCTGTACGTCTCCGTGGCGCGTGAGCAGGCCGAAGCCGAGGGGCGTGACGTGGACGAGGTGCTCGCCAAGCTCGCCGGCACCACGCAGAACGACATCATCAAGGAGTACCTGTCCCGCGGGACCTACATCTTCCCGCCGGGGCCGAGCCTGCGGCTGATCACCGACGTGATCGCCTGGACCGTGCACCACGTGCCCAAGTGGAACCCGATCAACATCTGCAGCTACCACCTGCAGGAAGCCGGGGCGACGCCGACGCAGGAGGTCGCCTACGCGCTGTGCACCGCGATCGCCGTGCTCGACGCGGTCCGGGACTCGGGGCAGGTCGACGAAGCCGACATGGCGAAGGTCGTCGCGCGGATCTCCTTCTTCGTCAACGCCGGCGTCCGGTTCGTCGAGGAGATGTCCAAGATGCGCGCGTTCACCGCGCTCTGGGACGAGCTCACCCGGGAGCGCTACGGCGTGACCGACGCCAAGGCCCGCCGGCTGCGGTACGGCGTGCAGGTCAACTCGCTCGGCCTGACCGAAGCGCAGCCGGAGAACAACGTCCAGCGGATCGTGCTGGAAATGCTCGCGGTGTCGCTCTCCCGCGGCGCCCGCGCCCGCGCGATCCAGCTGCCCGCGTGGAACGAGGCGCTCGGCCTGCCCCGGCCGTGGGACCAGCAGTGGGCGCTGCGGATGCAGCAGGTGCTCGCCTTCGAGACGGACCTGCTGGAGTACGAGGACATCTTCGACGGCTCGCACGTCATCCAGGCCAAGGTCGACGAGATCATGGCCGGGGCCCGCGAAGAGATCGCCCGCGTGCAGGACCTGGGCGGGGCGGTCGCCGCGGTCGAGAGCGGCTACATGAAGTCGCAGCTGGTCGCCTCGCTGGCCGAGTACCGCCGCGAGATGGAGAACGGCGAGCGGGTCCTGGTCGGGGTCAACAAGTTCGGGACGACCGAGCCGTCGCCGCTGCAGGCCGAAGGCGCGAAGGCGATCGAGACGATCGATCCTGCCGTCGAGAAGGCGGCCGTCACCGCCATCGAGGACTGGCGCTCGCAGCGGGACAACGACGCCGTCGAGCGGTCGCTGGCCACGCTGAAGGAGCGGGCGCAGACCGCGGAGAACCTCTTCGAGGCCACTGTGGACTGCGCGCGGGCCGGGGTGACCACCGGCGAGTGGGCCGGCGCGCTGCGCGAGGTGTTCGGCGAATACCGGGCGCCCACCGGGGTTTCCGCCGCCGCGGTCGCCGGCACGGGCGACCCCGAGCTGGAGCGGGTGCGCGCGCGGGTCCGGGAAACCGAGGCGGAGCTGGGCGAACGGCTGCGGATCCTGGTCGGCAAGCCGGGCCTCGACGGGCACTCCAACGGCGCCGAGCAGGTCGCCGTCCGGGCGCGTGACGTCGGCTTCGAGGTCGTCTACCAGGGCATCCGGCTGACGCCCGAGCAGATCGTCGCGGCCGCGGTGCAGGAAGGCGTGCACGTCGTCGGGCTGTCGGTGCTGTCCGGCTCGCACCTCGAGGTCGTCCCGCACGTCGTCGACGGCCTGCGGGCCGCGGGCGCCGGCGACGTACCGGTGATCGTCGGCGGCATCATCCCGCCGCACGACGCCGCGCTCCTGGCCGAACGCGGCATCGCCCGGGTGTTCACGCCCAAGGACTACGAGCTCACCGGGATCATGGACGGCATCGTCAGCCTGATCCGCGAGCGGCACGGCCTCAGCTGAGCTCGGCCAGGACGTCCTTTGTGGACTTCACGGTGGCGAACTGGTTCGCCAGGTTCGCCGCCGTGACGCGGTAGAGCTCGTCCGCGGTCACGCCCGGCAGGTCGAAGGTGAACGTGGCGTCGAGGGCGAAAGTGACGTCGTAACCGAGGTTCCCGCCCATCCGCGCGGTGGTTTCGCAGCAGAAGTTCGTCTGGATGCCGGCCACCACGAACCCGGTGATGCCGCGCTTGCGCAGCCATGCGTCGAGGTCGACATCGCCGATGAAGGCGGAGTTGACCTTCTTGCCGAACACCAGGTCCGGCCGCGCGCCGTCGAGTTCGGGCTTGAAGTCGTTGCCGGGTTGCCCGGGCCGCAACGGCGAGTCCGGCTTGACGGAGTCGTGGCGCACGAGCACCACCGGGAGCCGCCGTTCCTGCCACGCGTCGAGCAGCGCCTTCATGTTCGCTTCGGCGCCCGGGTTGTTGCGCGGGCCCCAGAACTCCGGGTCGTCGAACCCGCGCTGGACGTCGATCAGGATGAGTGCCGTTTCGGTCATGCCGTCGAGTTTCGCGGGCTCCCGCCGCGTCGGGGGAGTGGCAGAAGACGCGCGATGCGGTACTTTTCTGCCATGCGCACCATCGGCGTTCTGCTGCTGCCGGGCACCCGGATGTTCGACCTCGCGGTGATCGGCGAGGTCTGGGGCCAGGATCGCACCGACAGCGGGATCGGCCCGTTCACCGTCCGGCTGTGCAGCCCCGGGCGGGTGCGGACGGCCGTGTCGCCGTTCGGTGACGTCGCGGCGACGCACGGTCTGGCCGGGCTCGACGGCTGTGACCTCGTGCTGGCGCCGGGCCGTGACGACCCCCTCGCGCCGGTGTCGTCCTCCGCCGTGACGGCGCTGCGCCGGGCCCACCGGGACGGGCGCACGGTCGCGGGACTGTGTTCCGGCGCGTTCACCCTGGCCGCCGCCGGCCTGCTCGACGGCCGCCCGGCGACGACGCACTGGCGCGACTTCGACGCTCTGACCCGCGTCGCGCCGCGGGCGGACCTCCAGCGGGACGTCCTCTACACCGACGACGGCGGCGTGCTGACGTCCGCGGGGGTCGTCGGCGGCCTCGACCTCTGCCTGTACCTGGTCCGCCGCGACCACGGCGCGGACGTCGCCGCCGCCCTGGCGCGTCGCCTGGTGATGCCGCCGGCGCGGGAGGGCGGGCAGCGGCAGTACGTCGACCCCCCGTTGCCCCCGAGCGCTGCCCAGCCCGGCCTGACGTCCACAATGGACTGGGCACTGGCCCGGCTCGGCTCCGGGATCGGGGTGGAAGACCTGGTCGGGCACGCGCGGATGAGCGGGCGGACGTTCCACCGCGAGTTCGCCGCCGCTACCGGCGTGACCCCGGGACGTTGGCTGCGCGTGCAGCGGGTCCGGCTCGCGCAACGGCTGCTGGAGACGACGTCGCTGCCGGTCGAGCGCGTCGCCGAACGGTCCGGGCTGGGGACGGCGGCGAACCTGCGGCGCCGGATGCACGCCGAGGTCGGGGTCGGTCCGGACAGTTACCGGCGCACATTCCGGTCCGGAGGGGCTACGGTCGGGGAATGTACGAGCACCTGCTGATGAGCCGGGACGGCGACACCGTCACGATCACGATGAACCGGCCGGAGCGGCGCAACTCGCTGTCCGCGGACCACCTCGCCGAGCTGCTCTCCGCGTTCCACGCGGCGGGGACGTCCGAC
This sequence comes from Amycolatopsis sp. NPDC004747, assembly GCF_053601335.1. Classification (NCBI taxonomy): domain Bacteria; kingdom Bacillati; phylum Actinomycetota; class Actinomycetes; order Pseudonocardiales; family Pseudonocardiaceae; genus Amycolatopsis; species Amycolatopsis sp. NPDC004747. The sequence continues at coordinate 344,156 of NZ_JBSGBQ010000005.1, forward strand.
GCGACCGGCGTCGTGCTGGCCGGCGCAGGACCGGTGTTCTCCGCCGGGCACGACTTCGGCGACGTGGCCAAGCGCGACCTGATGGGCGTGCGCGAGCTGCTGGCGTTGTGCACCGACCTGATGAAGACCATGCAGTCGATCCCGCAGGTGGTCATCGCGCGGGTGCACGGCCTGGCCACCGCGGCGGGCTGTCAGCTCGTGGCGTCGTGCGACCTGGCCGTGGCCGCCGAGTCGGCGGGCTTCGCGCTGCCGGGCGGCAAGGGTGGCTGGTTCTGCCACACGCCGGCGGTGCCGGTGGCGCGCTCCATCGGCCGCAAGCGGCTGATGGAACTGGCGCTGACGGGCGACGTCATCGACGCGGCGACCGCGCTCGACTGGGGCCTGGTCAACCGGGTGGTGCCCGACGAACAGCTCGACGACGCCGTCGGGGACCTGCTCTCGCGGGCGACGCGCGGCAGCCGGGCCAGCAAGTCGATGGGCAAGGTGACGCTCTACGCCCAGCTCGACCGGCCCGAGGCCGACGCATACGCGATCGCGCTGGAGGTCATGGCCGCGGCGTCCCAGCTGCCCGGCGCCCGCGAAGGCATGGCGGCGTTCCTGGAGAAGCGCAAGCCCTCCTGGCCCGACTGAGCGCTCTGGGCTCCGGCTGGGTTTTTTCGTGGCCGCGATCCATACCATACGGTACGGTATGGTCATGGCGAGCAAGCGGGACTGGCTGGACGCGGGGTTGGTGTTGCTGGCCGAGCAGGGCGCGCCGGCGGTGACGATCGAGCGGCTGACCGAGCGGCTCGGCCTGTCGAAGGGCTCCTTCTACCACCACTTCAAGGGCACCGGCGGGTTCCGCACGGCCCTGCTGGAGCACTTCGAGACCGAGCGCACCACCCGGTTCGTGGAGCAGGCCGACGCGGCGCCGGAGGACAGGCTGGGCGCGCTGCTGAAGCTCGTCCTCGCGCCGGGACCCGGACTCGGGCTGGAGATCGCCGTCCGGGCCTGGGCCCTGCAGGACGCCGAAGCGAGGGCGGTCCAGGAGCGCGTCGACCGGACCCGGGTGGCCTACCTGACCGAGGTCAGCGGCGACGCCGGCTTGGCGCAGGCGCTGTACCTGGTCGTCGTCGGTGCCGGGCAGGTCGTGCCGCCGCTGTCCGGGCGGGAGCTCAAGAACGCGTTGGAACTGGTACTGGGGAGAGGGAAATGACCGAACCGTTCGCCGAAGGCGCGGACTACGTCGAGTTCAAGGAAATCGAGAGCGAGAACAGCCTGCGCGAGTTCGTCGCGGGCGTGTTCGGCTGGTCGCCGGTGTGGGTGAAGGCCCTCTTCGGCGTCCGGTACCTGCTGGCGAAAGCGCTGCGGCTGGACACCGCGTCCGTGCCGCGGTCCGGCCGGCTCCGGCCCGAGGACGTCGGGTTCGCGCCCGGTGACCGGGTCGCGTTCTTCACGGTCCGGGCCGGCGATCCCGAGCGCTACCTCGTCGCGGGCGTCGACGACAGCCACCTCACCGGGTACCTGACGGTCGAGGCGGTTCCCCGTGGCTTCCGGCTCGGCACGCTCGTGCACTTCCACAACCGCGTCGGCCCGGCCTACTTCGCGATCATCAAGCCGTTCCACCACCTGGTGATCCGCGGGATGCTCAAGGCCGGTGCCGCTCGAACAGCGTGAGCTGGGCCCACGCGGCGATCGACTGCGCGTCGGTGATCTCGCCGGCGAGGATCATCTTCTCGATGTCCTCGCGGGCGAACCACGCGCTGCGCATGTCCTGTTCCTCGTGTTCGCGCTCCGGCTCGCCTTCGGTGATGTCCGTGGCGAGGAACACCCAGCCGCGCTGGCTGCTCATGCCCGCGGCGACGTCGAGCTTGCCGAGCGCGACCATCGAGCCGGCCCGCAGCCCGGTCTCCTCGCGCAGCTCCCGCACGGCGAGCTCGGCGGGCGGCACGTCCGCCAGGTCCGGCGCGGTGCCCTGCGGGAACTCCCAGCGCCGCTCGCCGAGCGGGTAGCGGAACTGTTCGACCAGCCGGAACCGGTCGCCGTCCTGCGCGATGACCAGCGCGTACGTCGGTTTGTCGATCACGCCGTAGATGCCGGCCGAGCCGTCGGGGCGGCGGATCTCGTCCTCCCGCACCGTCATCCAGTTGTTCCGGTACACCTCGCGGGACGCGACACGCTGAATGGGGTCCACGCGCCCAGTATCACCGACCCTGTCCTACCCTCCTCGGGTGCGTCTCGTGATCGCGCGGTGCCAGGTCGACTACGCCGGCCGGCTCACCGCCCACCTGCCGATGGCCACCCGCCTGCTGCTCGTCAAGTCCGACGGCTCGGTGTCGGTCCACTCCGACGACCGTGCGTACAAGCCGTTGAACTGGATGAGCCCGCCGTGCTGGCTGATCGAGGACGGCAAGCTCTGGATCGTGGAGAACAAGCAGGGCGAGAAGCTGGTGATCTCGATCGAAGAGGTCTTCCACGACTACTCCCAGGCCCTGGGCGCGGAACCGGGCCTGCAGAAGGACGGCGTCGAAGCGCACCTGCAGGAACTGCTGGCCGAGCACATCAAGACCCTCGGCGACGGCTACACGCTGGTCCGCCGCGAGTTCCCGACGGCGATCGGCCCGGTCGACATCATGGCCCGCGACGCGGAGGGCCGCTCGGTGGCGGTCGAGATCAAGCGCCGCGGCGAAATCGACGGCGTGGAGCAGCTCACGCGCTACCTGGAGCTGCTCAACCGCGACCCGCTCCTGGCCCCGGTGCAGGGCGTGTTCGCGGCCCAGATCATCAAGCCCCAGGCCCGCACGCTGGCCGAGGACCGCGGGATCCGCTGCCTGACCCTGGACTACGACGAGCTCCGCGGCATCGAGTCCGACGAGTTCCGGCTGTTCTGACGTGGAGCCGGGTCGCTACGTCCACTACAAGGGCGGCGAGTACGAGGTGATCGGCGTGGCCCGGCACAGCGAGACCGAAGAGGAGCTCGTGGTGTACCGGGCGCTCTACGGCGAGCGCGGGCTGTGGGTGCGCCCGGAACCGATGTTCACCGAGACGGTCGAGACGCCCGCCGGTCGCGTGCCACGCTTCCGGCGGGTGGCGGACTGACCGGCCGTCGTTGAAAAATTGACCCCTCGGCCGCCCGGACGGGCGGTATCTGCGGTCGATACCGAATCGATGCCGAAATCGATGTATCTGATTCGGTGATTATTACTCGTCGAGGAAATCTTTGACCCGATAGGCGCGCGTGTGGTTAGCGGAAACTTTCTCGCCGCCATTCTGTGCGCTGTTCGGGTGAGATCGGGATCTTATTCGACGGTGCTGTGCCACACTCGATTCGAGGGGTTCCGCCGGTGCGTCCGGCGTGCCGGAGGGTGGTGCGCTCGGCCGTCGTTTTCCTGTCGTGCCAACGTTTCAGTCCGCCTTCGAGCTCGGGGTGCGCATGCCAGCCGGCCGACGTGCGCGCATTTGACCTGCACGGAGGAGGAAGTCATGCGTTATCGCCCACTCGGTTCCGACCCGGTCGACCCGCGCCTGGGCCGGTTCATTCCGGACGACTGGCGGCACGTGGAAAGGTATCCGCTCGGCGCGCTGGCCGAGGAAGACCGGCCCACCCGGGCACCGGTCGTGATCGGCGTCAACTGGTACTCGGCCTTCGACCAGCCGGAGCAGGACGAGAAGTCCGGTGAGTTCTTCATCGCGAAGGCCGGCGTCAAGAAGCTCGGTCACATCCGCGGCGGCCACTGCGTGTGCCTCGAGCCGGGCGGCGCCCCGGACACCGACGCCTGGTACGCGTTCTACGACCAGGGCCACGAAGGCGCCTGCGTCGGCTTCGGCTGGTCGCGGTGCATGTCGATCTTCAACGGCAGCGAGTACGCGGCCCGCTGGCTCTGGGACTCGGCCAAGAAGCGCGACGAGTGGCCCGAGACCAACCCCGGTGACGAGAACGGCACGTCGGTCCGGGCCGCGGCCGAGGTGCTCAAGGACGCCGGGCACGTCCTGTGGGACGACTCCTACGCCAACGACGACTGGCACGCCCGCGAGAAGTACACCGCCGAGGCCAAGCAGGGCATCAAGGCGTTCCGCTGGGCGAAGTCGGTCGACGACGTGCACTCCGTGCTGGCCAACCCGCGGGCCGACGAGCTCGGCGCCGTGCCGATCCTCAATTCGTGGGGCCCGGGCTTCCCGCACCGGACCTACCTGCCCGACGCGGTGCTCGCCAAGCTGATCGAGGAGGACGGCGAGATCGCGGTGCCGACCGACCGGTGATTCCGCACCGCTCCCGCGGCGCGTGAACGAGGGCGCGTTTCCCCTGGTGGTGACCGGGGGAGGCGCGCCCTCCGCCCATTGTGGACACGTCGGCGTGCCGACCCTGAATCCATGCAGTACTGTCCGGATCCGACGGGATGCTGGTGATTCCTGTCGGATCTTGTCCTGTTTGAATAAGGGAACTGCCGGAGGTGGGTCGGGTGCTCGTACTGGCCGATGCGAACCTGCGACTCGACGCGAGCGCGATCGACTACATCGAGTTGGCCTTCTACTTCGCGCTCGTGCTCGGCATCGGGTACCTGGCGCGGCGGCAGGTGTCGAGCAGCCTCGACTTCTTCCTGTCCGGCCGCTCGCTGCCCGCCTGGGTCACCGGCCTGGCGTTCATCTCGGCGAACCTCGGCGCGGTCGAGGTCATGGGCATGTCCGCCAACGGCGCCCAGTACGGCCTGCCGACCGTGCACTACTTCTGGATCGGCGCCATCCCGGCGATGCTGTTCCTCGGCATCGTGATGATGCCCTTCTACTACGGCTCCAAGGTCCGCAGCGTCCCGGAGTTCATGCGGCGGCGCTTCGGCAAGCCGGCCCACCTGGTCAACGGCATCAGCTTCGCCGCGGCCCAGATCCTCATCGCGGGCGCGAACCTGTTCCTGCTGGCCAGCGTGGTGAACCTGCTGCTGGGCTGGCCGCTGTGGGTGTCGATCATCGTCGCCGCCGCGATCGTGCTCTCCTACACCGCGCTCGGCGGCCTGTCCGCCGCGATCTACAACGAGGTCCTGCAGTTCTTCGTCATCGTCATCGCGCTGGTGCCGCTGACGATCATCGGCCTGGTCAAGGTCGGCGGCTGGCAGGGCCTGGTCGACAAGGTGACCAACAGCCCGGGCGGCACCGCGCAGCTGCACTCGTGGCCCGGCGACAACCTGACCGGCTTCGGCAACAGCCTGCTTTCGGTGCTGGGCATCGTGTTCGGCCTCGGGTTCGTGCTCTCCTTCGGCTACTGGACGACGAACTTCGTCGAGGTCCAGCGCGCGATGGCGTCCAAGAGCATGTCCGCCGCGCGGCGCACGCCGATCATCGGCGCGTTCCCGAAGATGCTGGTCCCGTTCATCGTCATCATCCCCGGCATGATCGCCGCGGTCACGGTGTCCGAGTACGTCAAGGACAAGCAGGTGCTGCTCGACGGCGGCAAGGCCGAAAGCGGCGTCACCTTCAACAACGCGCTCCTGCTGCTGATGCGCGACCTGCTGCCCAACGGCATGCTCGGCATCGCCATCGCCGGGCTGCTGGCCTCGTTCATGGCCGGCATGGCGGCGAACCTCAGCTCGTTCAACACGGTCTTCACGTACGACATCTGGCAGACCTACGTGAAGAAGGACAAGCCGGACCACTACTACCTGAACCTGGGCCGGATCGTGACGTCGGGCGGCACGATCCTCGCGATCGGCACCGCGTTCATCGCGTCGAACTCCGGCAACATCCTGAACTACCTGCAGGACCTGTTCTCCTTCTTCAACGCGCCGCTGTTCGCGACGTTCATCCTGGGCATGTTCTGGAAGCGGATGACCCCGCACGCCGGCTGGAGCGGCCTGGTCCTCGGGACGGCGTCCGCGATCACGATCTGGGGCCTGTCGCAGGCCGGGGTGATCGGCCTGGAGGGCCAGGGCACCAGCTTCGTGGCCGCCGGGGTCGCCTTCGTGGTCGACATCGTGGTGAGCGTCGTCGTGTCGCTGGCGACCAAGCCGAAGCCGGACGAGGAGCTGGTGGGCCTGGTCTACTCGCTGACGCCGAAGGAAACGCGGCAGCACGACGCCACGGGCGAGAACGCGGGCTGGTACCGCAAGCCGGGCCTGCTCGCGGGCATCGTGCTCGTCCTGACCATCGCCCTGAACGTCATCTTCTAGGAGGTCGGAATGGCTACCGAGTCGCAGCCGCGCGCACACAAGGCAGGCGCCTTCGACATCCGGCTGATCATCGCCCTGCTGATCGGCGTCTACGGCGTCATCCTCACCGTGATGGGCATCGGCTTCACCTCCGACGAGGAGATCAAGAAGGCGGCCGACGTCAACATCAACCTGTGGGCCGGGATCGGCATGCTGGTGGTCGCCGCGCTGTTCGTCATCTGGGCCGTGGTGCGCCCGCTCGTCGTGCCCGCCGAGACCGAGAGCGACGACACACCGGCCGTCGCGGGCGAATAGCCGGGTTGTCCGGACAGCGGCGCGAAGGTGCCGCTACCGTGCATCGCGTGTTCCCAGACGCTCGGCGCCGCCGTCTCCCGAAGCTGTTCCTGCTGGTCACCGCGCTCGCGCTGCCGCTGACGGCGTGCGGGCCGGACCTCGGCAAGTCCAACTTCGCCCGGACGACGGTGCCCGCGGCGGCCGGCTCCGGCCAGCCCGCCGACGGCCCGATCACCGACGCCGCCGTCGCCGTCGGCGTGCTCCGCACGATCCAGCCGTGCCAGTTCCTGACCAAGACCGCGCTCGGCGCGCTCGGTCTCGGCACGGTCGAAGACGACCCGTCGCCGTCTTCGATCGCCTTCGACACCTGCAGCAACAAGGTGAAGGACCCCGGCGGCAAGGTGATCCGGCTCGAGCTCGAGGTCGGCAGCACATTGGTGCCGCGGGCCGACAAGACGACCGGGGTGACCGGCGGGCTGCCGGTGCGCGTGAACAAGACCGGCGACACCGACTGCACCGTCGCCGTGATGACGGCGCTCAACCCGGACGTGGGGCTCGAGGTGACGGTCACCTACCCCGGTGATCCCTGCCGTCCCGGGCAGACGTTCGCCGAGGCCGTCGTCCAAAAGCTGCACAGCTCGCCGGAGAAGTACTCGACGCCCGCGGGCACCGTGCTGACCGCCGATCCGTGCGCGATGGCCGACGTCGCGGTGGTGACCGCCGCCGTGCCGTCCGCGAAGCCCGCGCCCTCGGGCCTGCACGCGTGCGAGTGGAAGGACCGGGGCCCGGCGGTGACGGTCGGGTTCCGGCCGGGCCTGCCCCCGCTCGTCGGCGACGGCAATTCCAAGGTGGACCTCGGCAACGGCGTCACCGGCTTCCAGAAGCAGCAGACCGGGGGTTCGGCCCGGTGCAAGGTCGAGTGGCAGCACCGGCCGTGGCAGGGCGACGACGTCGAACTGGCCCAGGTGGACTACCAGGGCTATGCCGACAACGACGCCGACCCGTGCGGCAAGGCGGTGGCCGTCGCGAAGAACGTGGTCACCAAGCTGCCCAAACCGTGACCCGGCCCTGATCTGGCGGCGGGCCGCGCGGAGAGGTAGGAAGGGGACACCCCACCCGCCGATGTGTCGGAGGCTGCCGTGAAGAAGATCATCAACGATCCGGCGAACGTGGTCGCCGAGTCGCTGCGGGGCCTCGCCGCCGCGCACGCCGATGTCCTCCGTGTCCAGTACGACCCGGACGTCGTGATCAGAGCCGACGCGCCGGTCGCGGGCAAGGTCGCGGTCATCTCCGGCGGTGGGTCCGGGCACGAACCGCTGCACGGCGGCTTCGTCGGCCAGGGCATGCTCGCCGCCGCCGTGCCCGGTGCGGTGTTCACCTCGCCGACGCCGGACGCGGTGCAGGCCGCCGTAACCGCCACCACCGGCGACGCGGGCGCGCTGCTCATCGTGAAGAACTACACCGGCGACGTGCTGAACTTCGAGACGGCCGCCGAGCTGGCCGCCGCCGAGGGCCTCGAGGTGCGCAGCGTCGTGATCGACGACGACGTCGCGGTCAAGGACTCGACGTACACCGCGGGCCGCCGCGGGGTGGGCGGCACGGTGCTGCTGGAGAAGATCACCGGCGCCGCCGCCGAGCGCGGCGACTCGCTCGACGCCGTGACCGCGTTGGCGCAGAAGGTGATCGGCCAGGTCCGGTCGATCGGCGTCGCGCTCACCGCGCCGACCGTGCCGCACGCGGGCACCCCCAGCTTCGACCTCGCCGACGACGAGATCGAGTTCGGCATCGGCATCCACGGGGAGCCCGGCCGCGAGCGGATCCCGGCCGAGCCGGCCGACGCGCTGGTGGCGCGGATGGTCGACGCGGTCGTGTCGGACCTGCCGTTCGCCCCGGGTGATCGCGTGCTGCTGTTCACCAACTCGATGGGCGGCACCCCGCTCGTCGAGCTCTACCTGGCCCACGGCATCGCCGAGCGGCTGCTGGCCGACCGTGGGATCGTGGTCGAGCGCCGGCTGGTCGGCCCGTACATCACCAGCCTCGAGATGCAGGGGATGAGTCTGACGTTGCTCAAACTGGACGACGAGCTGACCGAGCTGTGGGACGCCCCGGTCAACACCGCGGCGCTGCGGTGGGGGCTCTGATGGCCTGTCCGGCCGAGGGGGTCGCGGCGGCGGTGCGCGCCGCGGCGGCGGTGGTCGCCGAGCACCGCGTGGAACTGATCGACCTCGACCGCGCGATCGGCGACGGCGACCACGGCGAGAACATGAACCGCGGCTTCGCGGCCGTCGTCGCGGCGCTGGACTCCGCGGTTCCGGACACCCCCGGCGGGGTGCTGAAGCTGGTCGCGACGACGTTGATCTCCAAGGTCGGCGGGGCCGCGGGCCCGTTGTACGGCACGGCTTTCCTGCGGGCTTCGGCCAAGCTGGGTGCGGCCGCCGAGCTCGACGTCCCGGCGCTGCTGGACGCGCTGCGCGCCGGCCTCGAAGGCGTCCAGGCCCGCGGCAAGGCCGTCGGCGGCGACGCGACCATGGTCGACGCCCTGATCCCCGCGGTGGCGGCCGCGGAGAAGGCGGCCGAGGACGGCGCCGACGTCGCCGCGGTGCTCACCGCGGCCGCCGACGCGGCCGACGCCGGCGCGGAGTCCACTGTGGAGCTGGTGCCGCGGAAGGGTCGGGCCTCCTACCTCGGCGAGCGCGCGGTGGGGCACATGGACCCCGGGGCCCGCTCGTCGGCGCTGCTGCTGCGGGCGTTCGCGGAGGCCGCCCGGTGAGCGTGGGGATCGTGCTCGTGTCGCACAGTGCGAAGCTCGCCGAAGGCCTGGCCGAGCTGGCCGCCCAGATGGCGCCGGACGTCACGATCGTGCCCGCCGGCGGCCTCTCCGACGGCTCGATCGGCACGGACTACGACGAGGTCGTCGCCGCCACCCAGCGCGCCGACTCCGGTGACGGTGTCGTGCTGCTCTACGACCTCGGCAGTGCCCAGATGACGGCCGAGCTCGCCGTCGAATCGCTCGCCGACCCGTCGGCCGCGGTCGTCGCCGACGGCCCGCTGGTCGAGGGCGCGATCGCGGCGGCGGTCGCCGCGCAGGCCGGGCGGGACCGCAAGGCGGTGGCCGGAGCCGCCGCCGCGGCCGGCCTCCCCGAGGACCTGGAGCTCGCCGAGGACCCGGCCGACGCCGCCGAAGTCGAACTGGAGCTGCACAACGAGGTCGGGCTGCACGCCCGGCCCGCCGCGGTGCTGGTCCGCACGCTCAGCGAGTTCGACGCCGAGGTGACCGTGCGGCTCGGTGACCAGGAGGCCGACGGGCACAGCGTCCTGGCCCTGATGTCGCTCGGCGCGCGCCAGGGCGACCGGATCCGCGTCCGGGCGCGCGGACCGCAGGCGTCCGCGGCGCTGGAGAAGGCGAAGGAGCTGGTGGAGGGCAATTTCGGCGAGTGAAGCCGTCGTCGCCGACCGGGTGACTTGCGCGGTACTGACTCGATTCCGTCTGGGCTTCCGGCGGTGCCGCGTGGCAGTATCGAGGCCAATTACCGGCGAGTAACCTCTCTGGAGGCTTCGATGGCGCGGGACATCTCGACGGTCGGTGTGGTCGGCCTGGGCACCATGGGGGCCGGGATCGCCGAAGTGCTCGCGCGCAGCGGGCTCGACGTCGTCACGGTCGAACTCGACGAAGCCGGTGTCGCGCGCGGCCGCGGCCACCTCGAGCACTCCACCGAACGGGCGCTCTCCGGCGGCAAGCTGGACGAGGCCGGGCGCGCGGCGCTGCTCGGCCGGATCACCTACCGCACGTCACTGTCGGATCTGTCCGAAGTGGACCTGGTGATCGAGGCGATCCCGGAGAGCCTCGAGCTGAAGGCCGACGTCTTCGCCGAGCTGGACAAGATCACCCGGCCCGAAGTGGTCTTCGCGTCCAACACGTCGTCGCTGTCGATCACCGAGATCGGCGTGCACACCGCGCGGCCCGGCAAGGTCGTCGGCATGCACTTCTTCAACCCGGCGCCGGTGCTGAAGCTCGTCGAGATCGTCAAGACGGTGGTGACCGAGCCGGACGTGGTCGCCGGGGTGGTCGAGTTCGCCGAGCGGCTCGGCAAGGTGCCGGTGGTGATCGGCGACCGGGCCGGGTTCATCGCCAACGCCCTGCTGTTCGGCTACCTCAACCACGCGGTGCGGATGTACGAGCAGCGCTACGCCACGCGCGAGGACCTCGACGCCGCCATGCGCTTCGGCTGCGGCTACCCGATGGGCCCGCTCGCGCTGCTCGACCTGATCGGGCTGGACACCGCCAACGAAATCCTCGACACGATGTACCACCAGTCCCGCAACCGCCTGCACGCGCCCGCGCCGCTGCTCAAGCAGATGATCACCGCGGGCCTGCTGGGCCGCAAGACCGGCCGGGGCTTCTACACCTACGACGCCCCGGACTCGCCCAACGTGGTCGCGGACGCGGCGGCTGTGTCCACAGTGGACGCTGTGCCGCCGCGCCCGGTGGCGCGGGTGGGCGTGATCGGCACGGGCACGATGGCAACCGGCATCGCGGAGGTGTTCGCCAAGCGCGGCCTCGACGTCGTGCTGCGCGCCCGGAGCCTGGAGAAGGCGCAGGCGTCGGTGGCGCGCGTCAAGAAGTCGCTCGACAAGGCCGTGGTCAAGGGCAAACTGTCCGAAGAGGACGCTTCGGCCGCACTGGCCAGGATCACCCCGGTCACCGACTTCGAGGCGCTGGCCGACGTCGACCTGGTCGTCGAGGCGGTGGCCGAGGAACTGGCGGTCAAGCAGGCGGTGTTCGCCGCGCTGGACGAGGTGGTCCGCCCCGGCGCGGTGCTGGCGACGACGACGTCTTCGCTGCCGGTGATCGAGTGCGCGGCCGCGACGTCCCGGCCGTCCGATGTGGTCGGTCTCCACTTCTTCAACCCGGCCCCGGTGATGAAGCTGGTCGAGGTGGTGTCGACGATCGCGACCGCACCGGACGTGGTGGCGACGGCGAGCGCGGTCTGCGCCGCGGTGGGCAAGCACGCGGTGCACTGCGGCGACCGCGCCGGGTTCATCGTCAACGCGCTGCTGTTCCCGTACCTCAACGACGCGGTGAAGATGCTGGAGGCCCACTACGCGGGCGCGGACGACATCGACACCGCCATGAAGGTCGGCTGCGGCCTGCCGATGGGCCCGTTCGAGCTGCTGGACGTCGTCGGCCTCGACGTGTCACTGGCCATCCAGCGGACGCTCTACAACGAGTTCCGCGAGGAGGGTTTCGCGCCGGCGCCGCTGCTGGAGCACCTCGTGACGGCCGGGCGGCTGGGCCGGAAGACCGGGAAGGGCTTCAAGGACTACTGATCAGCGCTCGGCCACCTCGCCGAGGACCGGCTTCACGTCGAGCACCGGCGTGCCGTCGATGGCCTCCAGGCCGGTGACCGTGAGCGTGCTGCCCTCGACCGCCGTCACCGTCACCGTGTGGAGGCCGATCGGGTTCGGGCGGTCCGGCGAGCGCGTCGAGAACACGCCGGTGCTCGGGCGCTCCCGGTCGCCACGGGGGTGGACCGCCTGGACGTCCCGGTCCGCTTCGTGCAGCCACGTCAGGAGGACCAGCCGATCGCCCGGCCGGAGGTCGGCCGCCGCCGGGGCGAACTCCGGTGCGAACACCACCCGGGACGGTGGCGCGCCCTCGTCGCCCTGCTTCGGGGCCGCCGCGCGGTCCGTCAGGGGTGACTCGATGCGCGCCACCGGGCGCACCTGGTAGTCCGTCACTTGTAGTAGCCCTCGACCGGCACGCGGGCCTCGTCGAACAGCGCGGGGCCTTCCAGCTTGTGGTTGCCCCAGGTGAGCGGCGGGCGCAGGGTGAGGAACTGTTCGGTCGACAGCGCGTAGACGACGCGGCCGAGCCCGGACCGTTCGATCGCGCCGGTGCACATCCCGCACGGCTGCGTGCTGGTGAACATCGTCGTCGCGGCCGCGGTTTCCGGGTCGAGGTGCTGCGCCGCCCAGCGGGCCAGCTTCAGCTCCGGGTGGGCCGTGATGTCGTTGTCGGTCAACGAGGTGTTGCGGTCCTCGGCCAGGATCTTCCCGTCGGCGTCGGCCAGCAGGGAGCCGAACGGCGGGTTGCCGTGTTCCTCGCGCGCCTCGCGGGCGAGCTCGATCGCCCGCCGCAGCAGGGCTTCTTCGGTGTCCTTCACAGGTTCTCCCTCCAGGATGCGGCCACTGCCGCGAGATCACGCCACGCCACCTCCGGGCGCAGCGTTTCGGCCGGGTCCGAGTCGAACGGGTCGAGCACGACGGTGTCCGCCCCCAGTGCTCGCAACTGCCCCAGGTCGTCGAGGACTTGCTCGAGCGTGCCGTGCCCGGCGAGCCGGCCCGGCCCGGTCACCGGCGCCGCCGTCAGCCGCAGCAGGATCCGCGGCGCGAAAGCGGGCACCGGCCGGTCACCCGCCAGTTTTTCCAGGCGCCCCAGCAGTTCCCGGAATCCGGCCGTCGTCAGCCGCAGCGGGTGCCACGCGTCGCCGAGCTCGATCGCCCGGCGCAGCCCGGCGTCACTGTGGCCACCGAGCCACAGCGGGATCGGGCCGGCGCGGTAGTCGTCCCGCTCGGCCCACGCGGCCCGGATCGCCCGCAGGTGCTCGGTGGTGAGCTTGCCGCGCTGCTCGAACGGCACGCCCAGCGCCTCGAACTCCTGCCTGGCCCAGCCGATCCCGGCCCCGATCACGAGCCGGCCGCCGCTGAGCTGGTCGAGGTTCGCGGCCATCCGTGCCACCAGGAGGGGATGCCGGTACGGCACCACCAGCACGGTGGTGCCCAGCCGGACCTTCCGCGTCACCCCGGCCAGCCACGACAGTGTCGTGAACGGCTCGTAGAACGGCGCCGGGTACTGCTCGGCGACGTCCGGCGTGATGGCGACGTGGTCGGACACCATCAGCAGGTCGAAACCGAGGCCTTCCACCGTCTGCGCCCAGGAACGCAGGACGCCGGGGTCCGTGCCGGGGCCGAAGTTGGGGACGTTCACGCCGATCTTCACCCGGAAAGGCTATCGACGTTTTGCCCGAATCCGGAAGGGAATGATCACGGCGTTCGGCCCGTTCGGCCGTGGATCCCACGGTATGTTCGGCGGATGACCGAGAGTCTCGACCCGACGGACTGGGCGATCCTCGCCGAGCTCCAGCGCGACGCCCGGCTGCCGCTCACCGAGCTCGGCCGCCGGGTGAACCTCAGCGCGTCCGCGGCCACCGAACGCCTCCGCCGGCTCGAGTCCACCGGCGTGATCAGCGGCTACCGCGCGGAGATCGACCTCGGCAAGCTCGGCTACCCGGTGCTGGCCGTGGTCCGGCTCAAGTACCCGGGCAGCAGGCACGAGCCGTTGCACAAGCTGCTCGCCGAGCGCTCGGAGATCCTCGAATGCCTGCGCACCACCGGCGACGACTGCTACACGCTCAAGATCGCCGCGGCCTCCATGGCCCACCTCGAGCGCACGGTGGACGAGCTGTGCCAGTTCGGCAGCACGACCACGAACCTCGTCTACAGCCAGACGCTGCCCTATCGCGCCCCGCGGGAGCCCGCTCGTGACCTCGACGCCTGACCGCATCGTCGTCTACGGCGTCACCGGCTCGGGCAAGTCCACGCTCGCGGCCCGGATCGCCGAGCGCACCGGCCTGCCCTACCACTCCGCGGACGACATCTGCTGGCAGCCGGGCTGGGTCGGCACCCCCGACGAGGAGCAGCGCCGCCTGGTCGCCGAGGTGTGCGGTGAGCCGCGCTGGGTCCTCGACGCCGTCTACAGCAAGTGGCAGGACGTCGTACTGCCCCGCGCCGAGCTGATCGTGGGCCTCGACTACCCGCGCTGGCTTTCGCTGAGCCGCCTGGTGCGCCGGACGTTCGTGCGGGCGCTGACCCGCCGTCGGATCTGCAACGGCAACGTCGAGTCGTTCCGCCAGATGTTCTCCACGGATTCGATCATCCGCTGGCACTTCGCGTCGTTCGCGCGCAAGCGCGACCGCATCCGGGCGTGGGCCGCCGAGCCGCCCGGCCCGGCCGTCGTCCGGCTGACGTCCCCGCGCGAGACCCGCCGCTGGCTCGAGACGCTCTGAAGCCGGGCGGTCAGGCCTTCGGCGGCAGCAGCGGGCCGCCGCTCCAGTGCTGGAACACCAGGTTCGTGTGGACGCGGGCGACTTCATCCCGCGCGGTCAGCTCGTCGAGGACCAGCCGCTGCAGCTCGCCGGCGGAGCTGGTGGCGACGTGCGCGAGGAAGTCGTCCGGCCCGGTGAGGTGGTAGACCGCGCGCACCTCCGGCAGCGAGAGCAGGTGCTCGATGAACGGGTCCACCAGCGGCCGCCGGTGCGGGCGGACCTGGACGAACAGGAACGCCTCCAGCGGACGGCCCAGCTTCGCCGCGTCGACCGACGCGTGCTGCCCGGTGATCACGCCGGTGTCCCGCAGCCGGGCGACGCGGTCGAGGCACGTCGACGGCGCGATGCCGACCGCGGCCGCCAGGTCCTTGTTCGTGATCCGGGCATCGTTCTGCAGGAGGCGCAGAATCTCGAGGTCCACCGGACTCAGTTCGACGGAAGCGGACATCGCCGAATGATATCCGAGAGTGTTGCTCCCGGTCCGGGGAAAGCTCGACGATGCCGGCATGACTTCCTCGCTGCGCACGCGCGCCGTCCACGCCGGCCGTGACGATCTCACGGACCTCGGCGTGCACGCCGCTCCGCTCGACCTGTCCACGACCTACCCGTCCCGCGACAGTGCCGCCGAAGCCGCCCGGATCGACGCCTTCGCCGCCGGCGCCGAGCTCGACGGGCCGCCGATCTACGGCCGGGTGGGCAACCCGACCGTCGAGCGCTTCGAGCGGGCGCTCGCCGAGCTGGAGGGTTTCGACCACGGCGTCGCGTTCGCCAGCGGTATGGCCGCCGTCTCGGCCTGCCTCCTTTCCGCGGTGGCGCAGGGGAAACGGCACGTCGTCGCCGTGCGCCCGCTCTACGGCTGCAGCGACCACCTGCTCGAGTCCGGGCTGCTCGGCACGGAGGTCACCTGGGCCGCGCCCGACGCCGTCGCCGCCGCCCTGAGGCCGGACACCGGCTTGGTGTTCGTCGAGACGCCGGCGAACCCGACCCTGGCCGAGGCGGACATCGCCGAGCTGGCGCTCGCCTGCGGCGACGTGCCGCTCCTGGTGGACAACACCTTCGCCACCCCGGTCCTGCAGCGCCCGGGCCGCCACGGCGCGCGGATCGTGCTGCACAGCGCGACGAAGTTCCTCGGCGGCCACGGCGACGTGATGGGCGGGATCGTCGCGTGCGACGCGGCGGAAGCCGCCCGGCTGCGGCAGATCCGCTTCGCCACCGGCGGCGTGCTGCACCCGCTCGCCGGATACCTGTTGCTGCGCGGGCTTTCCACGCTCCCGCTGCGCGTCAACGCGGCCTCGGCGACCGCGGCAACGCTGGCGGCACGGCTCGGCGAGCACCCGGCCGTGACCGCCGTCCAATACCCGCGGATCGGCGGCCCGCTGGTGGCCTTCGAGATCGACGGCGACCCGCACGCCCTGATCGGAGCCGTCCGGCTCATCACGCCGGCCGTCAGCCTGGGCAGCGTCGACACGCTGATCCAGCACCCGGGTTCGATCAGCCACCGGATCGTCGACGAGGGCGACCGCCACGGCGCCGGGGTGTCCGACCAGCTGATCCGGCTGTCGGCAGGCCTCGAGGACGTCGAGGACCTCTGGGCCGACCTGGAGCAGGCGCTCAAGGCGCTCTGAGCCTGCTCAGTCCGGTCGGTTCGGTCAGCCGCAGCAGCCGCCGCCACAGCAGCCACCGCCGCCGGCCGGGGCCGCGGGTCCGCTCGCGGCCCCGGTGAGGGCGACCGTGGTGAGCAGCTTGACGGTGTCGGCGTGGCCCTCCGGGCAGGTGGCCGGCGCGCCGGATTCGCTCATCGGGCGCAGGAGCTCGAAGGTCTCGGTGCACTCGCGGCAGCGGTAGGCGTAGGTCGGCATGCGGCGATTATCGCCGGAGCCGCCCGGGGATGGGAAGCTGGGCGCGTGCTGCCGCCCTCGCTCGCCGACGTGCCCCACCTCGGCCAGGTCGTCCCGTCCCTGCTCGCCGCGCTCGGGGTGCCCGGCTGCGGGAACGCGCTGGCCTTGCCGGAGGCCCGCAGCGCCGGCGTGCTGCTCGTCGACGGGCTCGGCTGGGAGCTGCTCGCCGAGCACGCCGAGGACGCCCCGGTGCTGACCGAGCTCGCCCGCGAGCCGCTGCGCGTCGGCTTCCCCTCGACGACGGCCGCCGGGGTGGCCGCGATCGGTACCGGGCTCGCCTCCGGCGAGCACGGGATGGTCGGCTACACCTTCGAAATGCCCGGCACCGGCGTGCTGAACGCGTTGCGCTGGTGCAGCCACGAGGACGGCAGCGACCTGCGGGGTGCGCTCCCGCCCCGCGAGGTGCAGCCGCTGCCGACGACGTTCGAGCGCGCCGCCGCGGCGGGCATCGACGCGGCCGTGGTGTCGTCCGCCAAGTTCCGGGACACGGCCTTGACCCTGGCCACCCAGAGCGGCGCGCAGTACGCCGGGGTCCACGCGCTGGGCGACCTCGCCGCGCGGACGTTGTCGATGCTCGAAGGACGCGCGTTCTGCTACGCCTACCACAGCGAACTCGACCTGCTGGGGCACGTCTACGGCCCCGGTTCGGCCGCCTGGCGGATGCACCTGCGGCAGATCGACCGGCTCGTCGAGTCCCTTGTGGACGGTCTGCCGGCCGGCGCGCTGCTGGCGGTGGTGGCCGACCACGGGATGGTGACGGTCGACGACCAGCTCGACCTCGAGGACACCCCGGAGCTGCTCGCGGGCGTCCGGACGTTCGGGGGCGAGGTCCGCGCCCGGCACGTCTACGCGGAGCCGGGCGCGGCCGCGGACGTCCTCGCGGCCTGGCGGGAGGTGCTGGGCGAGCGGGCCTGGGTGCGCTCCCGCGAGGAGGCGGTCGCGGAGGGCTGGTTCGGGCACACGGTGAGCGACCGGGTGCTGCCGCGCATCGGCGACGTCGTCGCCGCGGCCCGTGCCGGGTTCGGGATGGTGCGGGGGCTCGCGGAGGCCGTGGAGACGTCGCTGGTCGGGCAGCACGGGTCGCTGACCAGGGCCGAGCAGCTGGTGCCGCTGGCGCTGGCCCAGGGGTAGGGCGCTCCTGGGCGGACGACACGCGTGCCTGGAGGGACGACACGCCTGATCGGAGGGACGACACGTGTGCCTGAGGCCGGCGCAGCCCGGTGGTGATCCGCGGGACGTCGTGGGTGGCGCGGTGTCCGGAGATCAACGGTGGCGGTAGCTCATCGATCCATCTCGCGCGCGAAATAGCCGGTTGCTTTCCGCAGGATCTCCGTCTCTTTCTCCAGCTCGGCGACCTGCTTCCGCAATCGCGCCACTTCGTCGGCCACCGTCTCCTGCTTGGCGGTGTCGACCCACGAGCGCAGGGTCTCGTGGTTCACCCCGAGTTCGCGGGCGACCTGCGGTAGCGGCCGATCACCCGAGGTCACCAGCTCGACGGCGGCACGGCGGAACTGTTCCGAATACTCCGACCTGCGAGACACCAGGACATCCTCCCTCCAGGCCACTGTGCGGAACCAAGGCGTCCGGCCTCGGCGAGCGGGCGCGCGGTTTCCGGCAACGTGCTCCCGTGGGAACTTTCCCTCTCCGGGTGCCGACCTGTCCACTGCGTACCGGACTGACGGGAGTGGGCGGAATGAGCGTGCTGGACGGGATCGGGGTCGTCGGAGCGGGCGGCGAAGGGCGGGCCGTGGCCGCCTACCTCGCCGCGCGGGAGCTGCCCGTGCACCTCTACACGCGGGACCTCCAGGCCGTGGGGGAGATCGCGTGTCGCCGGGAGATCGTCGCTCATGGGGTGCTCGACGGGCGGTTCCCGCTCCGGGAGGTGACCGACGACCCGGCCGGGCTGGGGGCGCGGGCCGTCGTCCTGGTCGCCACCGTGACCACGGCCTATCCGGAAGTCGCCGTCCGGCTTGCGCCGCACCTGCGCGCGGGGCAGGTGGTCGTGCTGTTCTCGAGCAAGCTCTGCGGGAGCGTCGAGTTCGCCCACGTGCTCGCCGCCGCCGGAGCGCCGGACGTCGACGTCGTGGAGACCGATGCGCTGTTCGCCGCGCGGCCGTCCGGGACCGGCGGTGTCACCGTACTCGGCACCAAGGGCTGGAACCTGCTCTCCGGCAGCACCGAGGCCGCCGTCGGCCGGCGCGCCGGGCTGCTGCGCGAGTGGTTCCCGATGCTGGAGGTCGCGCGCAACCCGGTCGAACGCGGCCTGCACGACTTCGGCGCGGTCGCGCACGTGCCGATCGCGCTCGCCAACCTCGGCACCATCGACCGCGCGGAGGACCTGCTCTTCTACGTCGAAGGCGTCTCGGCGCGGACGATCGCCCTGCTCGAACGCACCGAAGCCGAGTTCGCCGCCGTCGCGGCCGCGTACGGCGCCCGGCTGCTGCCCATGACCGAGGTCCTCGACCGCTACTACGGCTGCCCGGCCACGACGTTGCTCGACGCGCTGCGGACGGTGAAGCCGTACCGGACGATCGCCGCGCCGACCAGCCTCGACCACCGGTTCCTGACCGAGGACATCCGCTCCACGCTGGTGCCGCTGCAGGCACTCGCGCGGTGCGCCGGCGTCGCCACACCGATGGTCGACGCCGCGATCACGATCATGTCGGTGCTCGGCGGCGAGGACTTCCGCCGGACCGGCCGCACCCTCCGCCGGCTCGGCTGGGACGGACTCGCCCACGACGCGATCCTGGACCGGCTGGGCACCGGCGGCCGGGTGGCGGACCGGGCGGCCTGAGCGCCGGCGGGCATCGCGCCCGGGCTCGAGCGGGCTTCACCTGTGATTGGGCAGGGATCACGCGTGATTGGAAGGGCATCACCCGTGATTGAGGGGGCATCACTCGTGATTGAAGGGACGACTCGCGTACCTGGGTGGACGACTCGCGTACTCAAATGGACGACTCGCGTACCTGGGCGGACGACTCGCGTGCCTGGAGGGTCGGCTTGCGGGGTGGGTAACGTTTGGGCGTGCCACGACGCAACCGGCCCGGGCGCCGTTCGGATGGGGGGCCGCCCGAGCGGGAGCTCGGTGCCGCCACCGGGTGGGCGCGGGCCGAATCCGGGACGGACGGGGACTGGCTGGTGCGGACCGTGCCCGGCAGCCAGGCCACCAAGGTCTACCGGTGCCCCGGGTGCGACCACGAGATCCGGCCGGGGACGCCGCACCTCGTCGTCTGGCCCGCCGACGAGACCGGCTCCGTCGCCGACCGGCGGCACTGGCACCGCGCCTGCTGGGACGCCCGGGCCCGGCGGCGGCCGCACCGCCGCTGGTGAAGCCCGGTGGGCCCGGTTCACTCTGGAGTTGTCAAACAGCGACCGGTCCGTCAGAGCCGGTAGTGCCTCGACATCGCGCCCTCGTACTGCTCCTCCGTGTACTCCATGAAGCCGAGGCGCTCCGCCACCCGCAGCGACGGCTTGTTCGCGATGCTGACGCTCGCCAGCACCGGCACCGACGGCAGCTCGCGGGCGCACCACGCCAGTACCGCCTGCCCCGCCTCCACCGCGTACCCCTTTCCCCACGCCGACGGCCGGAAGCGGTAGCCGAGGTTCAGCACCTTCTCGCCGTGGAACTCGCGCATGCGGACGCCGCACATGCCGAGCACCTCGGTGCCGCCGCGCTCGAGGACCGCCGGGTAGCCGAAGCCGTGCTCGGCCCAGTGCGCCAGCCAGCCCGAGAACATCTCCGACGCGCGCGGGACGTCGGGCGGGTCCGGGTGGAAGCGGTTGGTCCGCGGGTCGGTGTGGATGTCGACCATCGCCTGCCTGTCCGCCTCGCGGAGCGGACGGAGCAGGAGCCGGTCGGTTTCGATGTCGGTGAACACATCGGCGAAGCTAACGAGGGGGTCCGACAAAATGAGCCGCATGACCGAACTGCCGCTGGTCCTGCTCCACGCCTTCCCGCTGGATTCCCGCATGTGGAACGCGGTGCGCGAGCCCCTCGCTTCACACCTTCGGGTGATCACCCCGGACCAGCGCGGGCTCGGCCGCTCGCCGCTGCCGGAGACCGGCCGCGAACCGAGTCTCGAAGACGCCGCGCGTGACGTCGTCGCCCTGCTCGACCGGCTGGACCTCGACCGCGTCGTGCTCGGCGGCTGCTCGATGGGCGGCTACCTCGCGATGGCCGTGCTGCGGCTCGCGCCGGAGCGGGTCGGCGGGCTCGTGCTCATCGACACCAAGGCCACGCCCGACACGCCCGAAGCCGCGCAGACGAGGCTGGACGTCGCGGCCCGCGTGGAGCACGAAGGCACCAAGACCTGGCTCGCCGAGGCCAACCTGCCCAACCTGCTGACCGAATCGACGCACGCGCGGCGTCCCGAGCTCGTCGAAACGGTCCGGGAGATCATCGAATCCCAGCCGCCGGCCGGGATCTCGTGGACGGCGCTCGCGCTGCGCACCCGGCCCGACTCGCTGGACCTGCTGCGGGACTCGAAGGTCCCGGCGCTGGTCATCGTCGGCGAAGAGGACCCGATCACCCCGGTGGCGTCGGCGAGCGAAATCGCCGAGGTCATGGACGGCGCGACGCTGGTCGTGCTGCCCGACGCCGGCCACCTCACGCCGCTCGAAGACCCCGCGGGCGTGGTCGAGGCGATCCTCTCCTGGTACCCCGCGACTCGAGAGCTTCAAGAGAAGTAAGCAGCGAGCGCGGAGCGGGCTTCGGGAAGCCGGTGCGGGAACCGCCGGGCGATGACGAAGCGCCAGGCGACGGCGAAGAGTTCCCGCAACCGCGTGTACGCCTCGAGGGCGTCCTCGGGCACCGGACCGGGGTAGGCGGCCAGGTACTCCGGGCCGCCTTGCCGGGCCAGGATGCCGAGGTCCCAGGCGAGCGGCCCCAGCCAGGTGTCCTCGAAGTCCAGCCAGCAGGGCCCGGCCGCGGTCGCGATCAGGTTGCCGGGGTGGGCGTCGCCGTGCAGCGGCCGGACCGGGCCGTCCGGCAACGCGGCTTCGATCCGGGCGGCTTCCGCGCGCAGGCGGGGGTCGAGGTCGAACCGCCCGAGGAGCCCCTCGAGCTCGGAAAGTGGCCCGCGGCGGGGCATCTCGCCCGGGTATTCGAGCAGGGCCGCGTGCACTTCGGCGAGCGAACGCGCGACGACGTCCGGGGCGTACCGGTGGCCCGGATCGTGCGGGGTGTGGTGCCAGAGCGTGACCGGCAGCCCGTCCGCGAAATGCGGCCCGGCCGGGGGATCCGTCGTCGGTGAGACGACGAGCACACCACGTTCCGTGAGAAACCTCGAGAGCGCGACGTCCCGCGCCAGCCAGGCCGCCGGTTCCGGGCGGAGCAGCCGGGTCGTCGCGGGCACCCTGGCGACCAGCGGACCCAGCCTCACCAGCACGTTCGAGCGTTCGTGGAGCACCTCGGGCCCGTGGCCGGGAAGGCCCAGCCGGGCGGTCACGGCCTGGGCCGCGCGCACCGCCGCGCGGGTGTAGTCGTCGGCCACGCCCCGATCTTGCCAGCCGGTGCGCGCGACTGTCGGTAGCGAGGGCTACGATCCCCCTAAGCCGCCGGATCGGGCCTTCCCGAGCCCCGGTGGCGCGACGATGACCACCACAAGGTTTCAGTGTTGGAGGCAGGAGTGACGGCCGTAGCCCCCAAGCCGATCGCGACGCGCCCGTATCCCGCGCGCGAGTCGGTCAAGGGTTCGTACCTGCTGCGGTTGTTCCGCACGACGGACCACAAGCAGATCGGGATCATGTACCTGGTCACGTCGTTCGCCTTCTTCATGGCGGGCGGCGCGATGGCCATGCTGATCCGCACCGAGCTGGCGCGCCCCGGGCAGCAGTTCCTGTCCCAGGAGCAGTACAACCAGCTGTTCACCATGCACGGCACGGTGATGCTGCTGCTGTACGCGACCCCGATCCTCTTCGGCTTCGCGAACTTCGTCCTGCCGCTGCAGATCGGCTCGCCGGACGTCGCCTTCCCGCGGCTGAACGCGTTCTCGTACTGGCTGTACCTCTTCGGCGGCCTGATCGTGATGTCCGGCTTCCTGACCCCGGGTGGCGCCGCCGACTTCGGCTGGTTCGCCTACACCCCGCTGTCGGACGCCATCCACTCGCCGGGCGTCGGCGCCGACCTCTGGATCTCCGGCCTGATCGTCGGTGGTCTCGGCACCATCCTCGGTGCGGTCAACATGATCACCACCGTGGTCTGCCTGCGCGCGCCGGGCATGACGATGTACCGGATGCCGATCTTCACCTGGAACATCCTGGTGACGTCGATCCTGGTCCTGCTCGCCTTCCCGATCCTGACCGCGGCCCTGATGGGCCTGCTGGCGGACCGGCACCTCGGGGCGCACGTGTTCGACCCCGAAAACGGCGGCGTCATCCTCTGGCAGCACCTGTTCTGGTTCTTCGGCCATCCCGAGGTGTACATCGTCGCGCTGCCGTTCTTCGGCATCGTGTCGGAGATCTTCCCGGTGTTCAGCCGCAAGCCGCTGTTCGGCTATAAGAGCCTGGTCTGGGCGACGCTGGCCATCGCGGCCCTGTCGGTCGCGGTGTGGGCGCACCACATGTACGCCACCGGCGCCGTGCTGCTGCCGTTCTTCTCCTTCATGACGTTCCTGATCGCCGTCCCGACCGGCATCAAGTTCTTCAACTGGATCGGCACGATGTGGAAGGGCCAGCTGTCCTTCGAGACGCCGATGATCTTCTCGATGGGCTTCATCGTCACGTTCCTCTTCGGCGGCCTGACCGGCATCCTGCTGGCCGCGCCCGCGATCGACTTCCACGTGTCGGACAGCTACTTCGTCGTCGCGCACTTCCACTACGTGCTCTACGGCACGATCGTGTTCGCCACCTTCGCCGGCATCTACTTCTGGTTCCCGAAGATCACCGGCCGGATGATGGACGAGAAGCTCGGCAAGTGGCACTTCTGGACCACGTTCATCGGCTTCCACGGCACGTTCCTCGTCCAGCACTGGCTGGGTGCCGAGGGCATGCCGCGCCGGTACGCGGACTACCTGACCACCGACGGCTTCACCACGCTGAACACGATCTCCACGATCGGCGCGTACATCCTCGGTGCCTCGACGCTGCCGTTCATCTGGAACGTCTTCAAGAGCTACCGGTACGGCGAGATCGTCACGGTGGACGACCCGTGGGGCTACGGCAACTCGCTCGAGTGGGCGACCTCCTGCCCGCCGCCGCGGCACAACTTCACCGAGCTGCCCCGGATCCGCTCCGAGCGGCCCGCGTTCGAGCTGCACTACCCGCACATGATCGAGCGCATCCACAACGAGGGCGAGATCGGCTTCTTCGGGAAGCAGAAGGTCAACAGCCACGCGGCGCCGTCGCAGCTGCTCACCGAAGCGGTGATCCCGGGAGACCACTCCAAGGACAACGCCAGCGAGCAAGGCGACAAGTAACACCTGAACGAGTGAGCGCGTGCCCGGCTTATGTGAAGCCGGGCACGCGCTCTACTTATGTCCGACCCCGGACCGGCAGACTGGCTGTGCAGCGTTGCCGAACGAGGGATGACCAGTGACCCAGACCCCCGTCCTGATCACGACGACCGGCCCCGACAAGCCGGGTGTCTCGTCCGTGCTGTTCGCCGTGCTGACCCGGCACGACGTCGACGTGCTCGACGTCGAGCAGGTGGTCATCCGCGGGCAGCTCGTGCTCGGGGTGCTCGCCGGCGTCTACCGCGACCCGGAGGGCCTGCAGGAGTCGGTCGAGCAGGCGATGGCCTCCGTCGGCATGCAGGTCGACGTGAAGATCGGCAGCGCGATCGGCGACGACCCGTTCGCGCTCGGACGCCGCGACTCCTCGCACGTCCTGGTCGTCCTGGGCCGCCCGGTCACCGCGCGCGGCTTCTCGGAGGTCGCCCGCCGGCTGGCCGCGCTGGGCGCCAACATCGACGCGATCCGCAGCGTCGCCGACTACCCCGTGACCGGGCTCGAGCTGTACGTCTCGGTCCACGAGGACAGCGCCGACGCCGACGCGGCGCTGCGCTCCCAGCTCGCGGACGCCGCCGTGGAGGCGGGGGTCGACATCGCGGTGGAGCGGGCCGGCATCATGCGCCGGGCGAAGCGGCTCGTCGTGTTCGACGTGGACTCGACCCTCATCCAGGGCGAGGTCATCGAGATGCTGGGCGCGCACGCCGGGGTCGAGCCGGAGATCCGCGAGATCACCGAAGCGGCCATGCGGGGCGAGCTGAACTTCACCGAGTCGCTGGAACGGCGGGTCGCGCTGCTGGCCGGTGTGCCGGCGTCGGCGATCGACCAGGTCGCCGCGTCGCTCGAGCTGACCCCGGGTGCCCGCACCACGATCCGGACGCTCAAGCGGATGGGCTTCCGCACCGGCGTCGTTTCGGGTGGCTTCACCCAGGTCATCGCGGGCTTGGCGGAGGAGCTCGGGCTCGACTTCGCCGTGGCGAACGAGCTCGAGATCGTGGACGGTCAGCTCACCGGCAAGGTCGTCGGCGACGTCGTCGACCGCGCGGGCAAGGCGAAGGTGCTTCGCCGCTTCGCCGCCGAGTACGACATCCCGCTCGAGCAGTGCGTCGCCGTCGGAGACGGGGCCAACGACATCGACATGCTGTCGGCCGCGGGCATGGGGGTCGCCTTCAACGCGAAGCCCGCGCTGCGCGAAGTGGCCGACACCGCGCTGTCGCACCCGTACCTCGACGCCGTGCTGTTCATGCTCGGCCTGACCCGCGGCGAGGTCGAAGCGGCCGACGCCGCCGACGGGCTCGAGCTGATGCGTCCGTGAGCAGCGTTCTCGACCCCCTGGGCGCCCGCTACGCCTTTTGGCTGGGGCTCCCGGCCGAAGACACTTCGGACACCTCCGACGAGCTCCCGGAGGAAGTCCGCGCGATGCCGGTCATCCTCCGCATCGAGCGGGCCGAGCCGCCGGGCCGCACGCCGCTGCTGGAGGCGGCGGCCGCGGCGGCGCTGGCGGTGTGCCTCGACGAGCGTTCGCAGCCTGGTGGCGAGTGGGCCGAGCCGGTGCACGCGTGGCTCGACAACCGGATCCGGAAGGTCGCACGGCGGGCGCGGGGCGCGCATTGGGCGGCCGTCCAGGACCTGCCGGGCGTCACCGTCGAGGTCGACGGCGCCGAGGCGCGGGCGCTCGTGCCGGGGCTGGTCACCGAGACCCCCAAGGACGTCGCACGGCTGCAGATCTCCAGCAGCGAGCTGCCGCCGGACGAGCCGGGTCCGGTCCCGGACGGCGTCCCGTTGCTGCTGCTCAACCCGCACGTGCCGATGACCGTCGGCAAGGGCGCCGCCCAGGTCGGCCACGCGACGATGATCCTCGCCGCGTTGCTGGGCGACGCCGAGCGGGCCGCCTGGGCCGAGCGGGGCTTCCGGGTCGCCGTGCGCACGGCGACGCCCGTGCAGTGGAAGGAACTGCACCCGGGCGACGACCCGGAGGGCGCGTGGCGGCGCGACCGCGTCATCGCCGTGCGGGACGCCGGGTTCACCGAGGTCGACCCGGGCACGATCACGGTTCTCGCCCAGTGGGCGCCGGAACAAGCGGTTTCCTGACCGGGTTGGAGCGGGCATGACTCTGGAAGTGGAACGCACGGGCGAGCACGCGTTCGTCGGGCGCAACGAGCGCGGCGCGGAAGTCCGGCTGGGCCGCAAGGGCGCCGAAGGGGCGTTTTCGCCCGCCGAACTGCTGCAGATCGCGGCGGCGGGCTGCAGCGCGGTGACCGCCGAAGAGCTGATCACGCGGCGGGTCGGTGACGACGCGAAGTTCCGCGTCGCCGTCACCGCGGACCGGCGTGAAGGTGCTGCGGAGCTGGACGCCGTGCACGTCGCTTTCGATGTCGACGTGTCGGCTTTGACGGCGGATCAGCGGGACGCGCTCGCCGGTGCCGTGGACCGCGCGATCGAACGGCTCTGCACGGTGAGCCGGACGCTCAAGAAGGAGATCCCGGTGACGGAAACCTTCCCCGCGGCTTAGTTCTGACCGGATTCCCAAACGACGTACGCCTGGTCGGCGTCGGTCGTCATGGCCTCGATGAACTTCTCGTTGTCGAAGCCCGGCAGGGCCTGCAGGCGCTCGATCAGCGCGTCCGCCGCCGGGTCGCCGCTGGGCACCGCCGTGCCCTTGCCGTCGGTGCCCACCAGCATGAAGAACACGTCTTCGTTCCACGGGCCGTCGGGGATGACCCGCACCATCACCGACGACAGGCCGGCCCACGTGACAGCTTCTTCGCTGCCGTCCGCGAGCCGTCGCCGCACGCCGGTGTCGTCGACGCTGACGGTCCGGGACTGGGCGCTGGACGAATCCTGGGTCAACCGGTGCTCCCTTGTTGCTTCGGTTGCTTCACCGTACCGGGCGATGCTGTGGACCGCGTCACGCGGGCGCGGCTGCGTCGAGCCGGCGCAGCGCCTCCCGCACCACCTTCGGGTCCATCGTGGGCCAGAACGGCGGCAGCGACGCACGCAGGAAACCGCCGTAGCGGGCGTTCGCCAGCCGCGAATCCAGCACCGCCACCACCCCGCGGTCACTGACCGCCCGGTGCAGCCGCCCGGTGCCCTGCGCGAGCAGCAACGCGGCATGCGTGGCCGCCACGGTGAGGAACCCGTTGCCGCCGCGGGCTTCCACCGCGCGCTGCCGGGCCGAGGACACCGGGTCGTCCGGGCGCGGGAACGGGATCCGGTCGACCACCACCAGCTGCAGCGACGGCCCGGGCACGTCCACGCCCTGCCACAGCGAAAGCGTGCCGAACAGGCACGTGCGGACGTCCTCGGAGAACTTCTGCACCAGCAGGGACGTCGCGTCGTCGCCCTGGCACAGGATCGGGAAGTCCAGCCGCTCGCGCATCTCCTCGGTGGCCTGCTTGGCCGCCCGCATGGAGGAGAACAGCCCGAGGGTGCGCCCGCCCGCGGCCTCGATCAGCTCGGCCAGCTCGTCCATTGTGGACGGCGTGAGGCCGTCGCGGCCCGGCGGCGGCAGGTGCTTGGCCAGGTACAGGATGCCGTTGCGCCGGTGGTCGAACGGCGAACCGACGTCCAGGCCGGTCCACTTGGGGCCCGAGTCGTCCGACGGCGCTTCCTTCTCCGTCGCGGCGCCCGGCGCCTGCTCCACCCGGGCCGCGCCCGGCGGGAGGCCCCACTGGCGCGCCATCGTGTCGAACGTGCCGCCCAGGGTCAGCGTTGCCGACGTCAGGATCGTCGTGTGCTGGTTGAACACGCGCTCCCGCAGGAGGCCGGCAACGCCCAGCGGCGCCACTTTCAGGGCCGGCGGCCGCGGGTTCGACGAGTACTTGTCGCCGGAGAGCCAGACGACGTCACGCTGGTGCGCCTGGTCTTCGTCGAACGCCTCCAGCAGTCGGACGGCGGTGTCGTGCACCTCGTCGAGCAGCGACCGCGCCAGCTTGCGCGCCGTCGCCCCCTCGACGTCCTCCTTGCGGTCGCTGCCCAGCGCCGTGATGCACGCGTGCGCGGCGTCGCGCACCGCCGGGATCGCGCCCCGCAGCGGCCGCGGCAGCTCGTCCATCCGGCCCGCGGGCAGGTCGTCGACGATCAGCGCCAGCCCGTCGCCCGCCTCCAGCAGGCGGTCGGCGACGTCGGCGTCGATCAGCTTGCCGCAGCGGCGCGCGGCCGACGCGCACATCGCGCTGGTCAGCTCGCCGGTGGCGACCGAGGTGACCCGGTCGACCAGGTCGTGGGCCTCGTCGATGATCACCACGTCGTGGTCCGGCAGGACCTGGTAGCCCTGCAGCGCGTCGATCGCCAGCAGCGCGTGGTTGGTGACGATGACGTCCGCGCGGCCGGCCTCGGCGCGTGCCTTCTCGGCGAAGCAGTCCGTGCCGATCGGACAGCGCGAAGCGCCGAGACATTCCTTCGCCGTCACCGAAACCTGCCGCCACGCCTGGTCGGAGACGCCGGGGACGAGCTCGTCGCGGTCGCCGGTTTCGGTGTCCGACGCCCACTCCCGCAGCCTCGTGACCTCCTTGCCCAGCCGGGACACCGCGAACGGGTCGAAGAGCTGGGCGTCCTCCGGCTCGTCCGGCGCGCCGGAATCCAGCCGGTGCAGGCACATGTAGTTGCGACGGCCCTTGAGGATCGCGAAGGTCGGCTCGCGGCCGAGCGGCTTCTTCAGCGCCTTCGCCAGGCGCGGCAGGTCGCGGTCGACGAGCTGGCGCTGCAGCGCGATCGTGGCCGTGGAGACCACGACCGTGGCCTCCTTCTCGACAGCATGGCGGATCGCGGGCACGAGGTAGGCCAGTGACTTGCCGGTACCGGTGCCGGCCTGCACGGCCAGGTGCTCGCCGGTGCGGATGGCACGGCCGACGGCATCGGCCATCTGCACCTGCCCTGGACGTTCGGCACCGCCGACGGACTCCACCGCGTGGGTGAGGAGTTCGAGGACGCCGGGGAAATCGGTTCGGGCGGGCACAGCGACACATTAGCCGCCACCACCGACAGAGATCGGTGCTCCGTCGCGAACGGGCCACTCGCGTCGCGGGGGACCTCCCGGGCGGGAGGTCCCCCGGCGAGCGTCAGTCCTGCTTGCGGCCGGAAACCAGCTTCCAGGTCAGCGGCAGCAGGCCGGCGGCGACGACGATCTTGATCGCGTCCCCGGCCAGGAACGGCGTCACGCCCTTGGCGAACGCGGTCGGCAGGTCGAACCCGGTCGAGGCCATCAGCCACGGCACGCCGAACGCGTAGATCACCAGGTTGCCGAGCACCATGGTGCCCGCGGTGCGCACCGGCGTCCGGTCGCCGCCGCGGCCGGCCAGCGCGCCGACCAGGGCGCCGGCGAAGACGAACCCGACGATGTAGCCGGCGCTGGCGCCGGACAGGCCCGCGGTACCGTGCTGGAACCACGGCACGCCGACGGCGCCGACCAGCAGGTAGACGAGCATCGAGGCGGCACCGCGCGACATGCCGAGCGAGGCGCCGACGAGCAGCGCGGCGAACGTCTGGCCGGTCATCGGCACCGGGCTGCCCGGCACCGGGATCGTCAGCTGCGCGGCGGCGCCGGTGAGCACGGCACCGCCGGCGACCAGCGCGATGTCCCGCACGAGCGAACCGGGCACGAGGTCGGCCAGCACGGGCCGCTTGCCGGCGAAGGACAGCGAAGTCACGAAACCTCCCAGGGTGAACAGGCGACGACCGAGGTTAACGCTCGTTACCGTCCCGTGGACCCGCCGAGTTGCGTTCCTCACCGGCCACTCGTCCGGGTGGACCCGATCAGGGCGGCCGCCGGACCGGCCGATGACGAAGGGCATGGCTGCGATCTGTCCCGCCGACCGTGGAGGCCCGAGCATGCGGAACGCCAGGAAAAGGACATACCGGTTGCTGGCCGTGACGGCGCTGGCCGTCCCGCTCCTGGGCGCGGCGGCCCCCGTGACGTCCACCGGATGGGCGTCGTCCGGCTCGGTGGCCGTGACCATCGACAACGAGCAGATCGTCACCGGTGAACTGGCGAAATGCACGGTCGACGGCCCCTACCGGGGCTGGACGCAGGGGGGTGCCACGGGCGACGTCGCCGTGTTCGGCGCCGGCGACACCGGCTGCGGGCGGTCCGGCGAGGTGTCGATCGCCCAGGCGTCCGGGCGGCGCTTCAAAGCGACCGTGCTGAAGCGCTACGGCGGTCCGGAGATCACCGTCCGCACCTACTCGGCGAAGTGCGCGACGACGGCGACCGGCAGCCTCGGCGAGGTGGCGGTCGGCGCCGTGGAGGGGGTCACCGTGCCGGGGGAGATCCCGCCGAACTACCGGATCGTCATCCCCGGGGGCGCCGCCGGCACCGCGCTGGCGACGGTCGTGCTCAACGAGACCGTGACGCCCCAGCCGCCGGACGGCAGCCTGGTGACGCACGCGGTGCACATCAAGCTGTTCCCGCAGGGCGGCCCGGCGAGCGGCGACATCTACCTGGGCACGGCCGCCTGCGACCCGTTCGGCAAGAAGTAGCTCAGGTGGTCGTGAAGCGGGCCGCCGCCGCGACGAACTCGCCGGCCCGGGTGGCCAGGTCCGGCAGGCTCCCGCCGGAGGACAGCGCGTCGCCCAGCAACGGCGTCGCCGCGGCGACCGCGATCGCGCCCGCGCGCAGGTAGCCCTCGACGTCGGTCAGGTGGACGCCGCCGGTGGGCACCAGCGGGACGTCCGGCAGCGGCGCCCGGACCGCGCGCAGGTACGCGATCCCGCCGACGGCCGCGACCGGGAACACCTTCACCGCGGCCGCGCCGAGCCGCCAGGCCTGGTCGATCTCCGTCGGCGTCAGCGCGCCGCAGACCACCGGCGTGTCCAGGGCGGCGGCGCGCTCGAGCACCGCCGGGTTGACCGTCGGCGTGATCAGGTACGCGGCACCGGCGTCCACCGCGATGTCCACATCGGACGGTTCGCGGACGCTGCCCGCGCCGACCAGCGCGTCCTCGCCGAGCGCCAGGCGCAGCGCGGTGATGGCCGCGGGCGCCCCCGGCGTGGTCAGCGTGGCTTCGAGCAGCCGGACGCCCGCCGCGTGCAGCACCATCGCGGCGTCGGCGAACCGTGACGCGTCGCCGGCCCGCAGGATCGCGACGAGCCGGTGTTCCGCCAGCGCCGCCCGCAGGTCCTTCACGCGGCCGGGCCGACGACGGCGGTGCCGGTGTACGCGACGCCCGCCTCGTCGAAGTCCTTCAGCGTCGCGTCGACGGTCGGCTGCGAGCCGCCGACGGTCAGGTCCAGCAGCACCCGCACGCCGAAGCCGGCCTTCTTCGCGTCGAGGGCCGTCGCGCGGACGCAGAAGTCCGTCGCGATGCCGACCACGTCGACGTCGGTCACGTCGTGCTCGCGCAGCCAGGCTTCCAGCGACTTCCCGTCGCGGGCCGCGCCCTCGAAGCCGGAGTAGGCGGCGCTGTACTCGCCCTTGGAGAACACCTCGCCGATCGGGACGACGTCGAGCGCGGCGTGGAACGACGCGCCCGCCGTGCCGGCGACGCAGTGCACCGGCCAGCTGTCCTTGAAGTCCGGCGTCTCGCTGAAGTGGTCACCCGGGTCGATGTGGTTGTCCCGGGTCGCCACGACGTGGCTGTACCCGCCCTCGGCGGCCTGCTTCGAGATGCCGGCGGCCGCGGCGGCCCCGCCCGGCAGGCCGAGCGAACCCCCTTCGCAGAAGTCGTTCTGCACGTCCACCACGATCAGCGCGGTACCCATCGGTCGAACTCCCTCTCAGAGGAACAGCGTCGGGATGGCGGGCTCGCCGTGCGAAAGCTTGAGGCCCTCCCACGGCAGGCTGACCAGGCCGCGGCGCAGCCGTTGCCTGGCGTCGTCGAGCGTAGGCAGGTCGGCCTCCGGACGGCCAGCGCGGATCAGGGGGATCTGCAGCGGCCGGTCGTTGGCGTCCGGCTCGGGCGCGGAACCGGAGGTCGTCCAGACGACCTCCTCGACCGCCGTGCCGGTGCCGCGGTGGCGCCGCAGCGCGGACTTGCGGCCGCCGCGGGACTCCTTGTGCGCGCTGCGCTTGGCGACCGGCTTGCCGTCCACTTCGACCAGCTTGTAGACCATGCCGGCGGTCGGCGCGCCGGACCCGGTGACCACGGACGTGCCGACACCGTAGGCGTCCACCGGCTCCGCGCGCAGCGCCGCGATGGCGTGCTCGTCGAGGTCGCCGGAGACCACGATCCGGGTGTCCTTCGCCCCGAGGGAATCCAGCTGCTCGCGGGCGCGGCGGGCGAGCGGGCCGACGTCGCCGGAGTCGATCCGGATCGCGCCGAGCTCGGGCCCGGCGACGCGGACCGCCGTCTCGATGCCCGCGGTGATGTCGTAGGTGTCGACCAGCAGCGTCGTGTCCGGGCCCATCTTGTCCACCTGGGCGCGGAAGGCCGCCTCCTCGCTGTCGTGCAGCAGCATGAAGGCGTGCGCGACGGTGCCGCGCGTCGGGATGCCGTAGCGGCGCCCGGCTTCCAGGTTGGACGTCGTCGCGAAACCGGCCAGGTAGGCGGCGCGGGCGGCCGCGACCGCGGCGTACTCGTGCGTGCGGCGGCCGCCCATCTCGATGATCGGGCGGCCGTGCGCGGCGCCCGACATCCGGGCCGCGGCCGACGCGATGGCGCTGTCGTGGTTGAGGATCGACAGCACCAGCGTCTCCAGCAGCACGCATTCGCCGAACGAACCGGTGACGGTGAGGATCGGCGAGCCGGGGAAGTACAGCTCGCCCTCGGGGTAGCCGTCGATGTCACCGGAGAACTCGTAGTCCGCCAGCCAGGCGAGCGTCGCCTCGTCGACCACCGCGGTGGCCTCCAGCTGCGCCAGTTCGGCGTCGGTGAACCGGAAGTCGGCGATCGCGTCGAGCACCCGGGCGGTGCCCGCGACGACGCCGTAGCGGCGGCCGTCCGGGAGCCTCCTGGCGAAAACTTCGAACACGCAGGGCCGCGCGTGCGTCCCGTCGGCGAGCGCGCTGCCCAGCATGGTCAGCTCGTAGTGGTCGGTGAGCAGCGCAGTGCTGGCCGTGACCGGCTCCGGTGAACCCATGGGGTAAGCCTATTCACCCACATGGCCGGACCTGGCGCGGCGTACCCCGTGACCCCCGTGACACCATGGGGTGCATGTCCACGCCTGTCGCATCCGAACAGACGCAGGTCGAACCGGCCGGTGCCGAAGTCGCCGAGTCGGACACACCGTGGCGGACCGTGGTGTGGAACGACCCGGTCAACCTGATGTCGTACGTGACGTACGTCTTCCAGAAGCTGTTCGGCTACAGCCGCGACCACGCCACCAAGCTGATGCTGGACGTGCACCACAAGGGCAAGGCGATCGTCTCGTCCGGCAGCAAGGAGAAGGTGGAGACGGACGTGGCGAAACTCCACGCGGCGGGCCTCTGGGCGACCATGGAGCAGCCCTCGTGAACGGTTGGCGGCGCAAGGGCGCGGTGATCCACGCGGGGTTCGAACAGCAGGAGGCGGCCGTCCTGCGCGGGCTGGTCAGCCAGCTCGAGGACATGCTCACCGCGCGGGCCGAGGAGGCGCCCCAGGACGAGCTCGCCGAGCTCACCGGCATCCGGACCGGTCCCACCGAGTCCCCGGACGACCCGGTGCTCTCGCGGCTGCTCCCGGACTTCCACAAGCTCGACCCGGACAACCCGTCGCGGGAGGACATCGACTCGGTCGCGGCGATGCGGTCGCTGCACGAGCCGGAGCTGCTCGACATCAAGGTCGGCGTGGCCAAGATCGTGCTCGACACGCTGCCGCGCGACGGCGGCCACGTCCGGCTGACCGAGGAGCAGGCCGACGCCTGGCTGGGCGCGCTCAACGACGTCCGGCTGGCCCTGGGCACCGCGCTCGACGTCACCGAGGACATGCCCGACGAGCTGCCCGAGGACGACCCGCGGGCGCCGCACCTCGGCGTCTACCACTGGCTGACCTGGGTGCAGGAGACGCTGATCCAGGCGCTGACGGGATGATCACCGACGTGCCGGGTGTCCTGGTCGGGCACCACGAGCGGGTCGGCGACGGCTGGGCCACCGGGACGACGGTGGTCCTGGTGCCCGAGGGCGCGGTCGGCGCGGTCGACCAGCGCGGCGGCGCGCCCGGCACGCGGGAGACGAACCTGCTGGAGCCGGAGAACCTGGTGCAGCGGGTCAACGCGGTGTGCCTGTCGGGTGGCTCGGCGTACGGCCTCGCCGCGGCCGACGGCGTGATGCGGTGGCTCGCGGAGCGCAACCTGGGCTTCCCGGTCGGGGCGCAGCCCCACGAGGTCGTGCCGATCGTGCCCGCGGCCGTGCTGTTCGACCTGCCGCGCAGCGAGTGGGGCAACCGGCCGGACGCGTCCTTCGGGTACGCGGCCTGCGAAGCGGCTTCGGACTCCTTCGCGCAGGGCACGGTCGGGGCGGGCGCCGGGGCGGCCGTGGGGTCGCTGAAGGGCGGGATCGGGTCGGCGAGCGAGGTCGTGGGCGAGTTCACCGTGGGCGCGCTGGCGGCGGTGAACGCGGCCGGCGAGGCCGTGGACCTCTCGACGGGCCGGGCATACGCGGCCGATCACGGCGACTTCGGGGTGAAGTGGCCTTCGCGGCCCGCTGACCTGCCTTCACGGCGGACGGACCTCAACACGACGATCGGCGTGGTCGCGGTCGACGCGGCCCTGTCGAAGGCCGAAGCGCGGCGGATCGCGGTCGCGGCCCAGGACGGGCTGGCGCGGGCGGTGCGCCCGGCCCACACGATGTTCGACGGCGACACGGTGTTCGCGCTGGCCACGGGCGCGCGGGAGCTCCCCGAAGCGAGTGGCCCGTTCGGCGCGGCGGCCCGGCCGGCGGCGCTGGACGCGCTGTGCTCGGCGGCCGCGCGGGTGTTCGCCCGGGCGATGGTGCACGGGCTTCTGGCGGCGACCACGGCCGGTGGGGTGCCCGCCTACCGGGACGTCTGGCCGGAGGCGTTTCAGCCCGGATAGGGGTCTTCGGGCAGGGCGTCACCGCTGATCTCGAGGTTCGCCGCCCGGATCGCCGCGATGTACTCCTCGTCGACCTCGAGGTCGAGGCCGGCGACGGACAGGATCGGCCCGAGTGACGGGTGGATGTCCAGCGGGCCCAGCACGGTGTTGCGCGGCAGGCGCTCCCAGATCTGCTTCGGCCGGTTCAGGGTCCAGCGGCTGCAGGCCAGGAGCGTGACGTGCCGGTCGGTCACCATGATCAGGAAGCCGACCCGGGCGCGCATGCGGTTCACATAGTACGACATCGTGGGGATCAGGTACTGGATCCGCTCGTCCGTGCCGAGGTACATCCGGCACCGGTCGCGCACCTTCGACGACAACGGCATCGGCCCAGTGTCCCAGGAATGCCTGGTGAGCGGTATGTCTCACCATCTGGACGCGCCTTGTCCACCACCTAAGATGTCGGTGTGCTCCGGATCCGCCGTGAACTCGTCGACGAGATCGTCGCCCACGCCCGTCGTGACCACCCCGACGAGGCGTGCGGGGTGATCGCCGGGCCCGAGGGCTCGGATTCCCCCGAGCGGTTCATCCCGATGCTGAACGCGGCCCGGTCGCCGACGTTCTACGAGTTCGACTCCGGTGACCTGCTGAAGCTCTACCGCGAGATGGCCGCGAACGACGAGGTGCCGGTGGTGATCTACCACTCGCACACCGCGACCGAGGCCTACCCGTCGCGGACCGACGCGAACATCGCCGCCGAGCCGGACGCGCACTACGTGCTCGTCTCCACCCGCGACCCAGAAGTGCACGAGTTCCGGTCGTACCGGATCGTGGACGCCGAGATCACCGAGGAGCCGGTCGAGATCATCGACTGAGGAACCGGAACAAACCGCGCGCCGAAGGCGTCTGCGTCTAGGAAACCACCGGAGGTAAGAACCCATGGCCGTGACCGTCTCCATCCCGACGATCCTGCGCACCCACACCGGCGGCGAGAAGTCCGTCGAGGCGAAGGGCGCGACCGTCCTCGAGGTCATCGACGACGTCGAGTCCCGGCACGCCGGCCTCAAGGCGCGCCTGGTCAAGGAGGAGAAGCTGCACCGCTTCATCA
This sequence comes from Amycolatopsis sp. NPDC004747, assembly GCF_053601335.1. NCBI lineage: Bacteria > Bacillati > Actinomycetota > Actinomycetes > Pseudonocardiales > Pseudonocardiaceae > Amycolatopsis > Amycolatopsis sp. NPDC004747. The sequence goes on from NZ_JBSGBQ010000005.1 coordinate 380,027, forward strand.
ACGTCTACGTCAACGACGAGGACGTGCGCTTCGCCGGCGGGCTCGAGGCCGAGGTCAAGGACGGCGACACCCTGACCATCCTCCCCGCCGTGGCCGGTGGCTGATCGATGGCTCGCTTCGAGTCCCTGCTCGACGCGCTCGGCGGCACCCCGCTGGTCGGGCTGCCCCGGCTCTCCCCGACGCACGACGTGCGCCTGTGGGCGAAGCTGGAGGACCGCAACCCGACCGGCTCGATCAAGGACCGGCCCGCGCTGGCCATGATCGAAGCCGCCGAGCGTGAAGGCAAGCTGCGGCGCGGCTCCACGATCCTGGAGCCGACGTCCGGCAACACCGGCATCTCGCTGGCCATGGCCGCCAAGCTCAAGGGCTACGGGCTGGTCTGCGTGATGCCGGAGAACACCTCCACCGAGCGCAAGCAGCTGCTGCAGGCCTACGGCGCCCGGATCGTCTTCTCTCCGGCCGCGGGCGGCTCGAACGAGGCCGTCCGGCGGGCCAAGGAGCTGGCCGAGGCGAACCCCGACTGGGTGATGCTCTACCAGTACGGCAACCCGGCCAACGCCGACGCGCACTACCGCGGCACCGGCCCGGAGCTGCTCAAGGACCTGCCGACGCTGACGCACTTCGTCGGCGGCCTCGGCACGACCGGCACGCTGGTCGGCGTCGGCCGCTACCTGCACGAGGCCAAGCCGGACGTCCAGATCATCGCGGCCGAGCCGCGCTACGGCGAGCTGGTGTACGGGCTGCGCAACCTCGACGAGGGGTTCGTGCCGGAGCTGTACGACGCTTCGGTGCTCAACGGGCGGTACTCCGTGGGCGCGTACGACGCGCTGCGGCGCACCCGTGAGCTGCTGGAGCACGAAGGCATCTTCGCGGGCATCTCGACGGGCGCGGTGCTGCACGCGGCGCTGGCGGTGGCCGAGAAGGCCGCGGCCCGTGGCGAGCAGGCGGACGTGGCGTTCGTCGTCGCCGACGCCGGGTGGAAGTACCTCTCCACGGGGGCCTACGCCGGGTCGCTCGACGAGGCGGCCGAGCGGCTCGACGGGCAGCTCTGGGCCTGAGCTACTCGAGCCGCCACAGCTCGGGCAGGGCCAGGTCGACGCCATCGGCCAACCGCTCGAAGGTGGCCATGGTGGCGCCCAGGTCGTCGAACGCCTTCGGCAGGCGCTTGAGCGGCTTGCTCAGCGGCCGCCAGAACGCGTCCCAGTGGATCGGCCGGACGGTCCGCGCGCCGACGGCCCCGGCGGTCTCGCGCCAGTACCGCTCCCGCCATCGTTCGGTCTGCTTCCCCGCCTGCCCGACACCGAGGTAGACGACGTCGGCCCGGTGACCCGCCAGCGCGCCGGGCACGAAGTTCGCCGACGCGTGGACCAGCACCCGCCCCGCCGGGTGGGCGATGTGGAACGAGTAGCACCGCCCGGTCTTGAAGGCCTTCGCCCTGGCCGGCAGCCGGACCGGCTCCGTGATCTCGCCGGGCACCCGGTCGCCGGCGCTGTGCTCGGCGCCGACCGGCGTCACCGTGAAGGCACCGAACTCGACGGGCTCGCCCGGCACCAGTTCCGCGAACGGCTCGGCGGCCAGGCCGTAGCCCTCCTGGACCATCCGGGTCGAGCGCGAGCCGGCGAGCGTGGCGCCGGTCAGCTCGGCGACGATCGGTGCGTCCAGCACGTGGTCGAGGTGGGAGTGCGCGACCAGGACGGCGTCCAGCTCGGCGACACCGAGGCGCCGCAGGGCCTCGGCGATCCGCGTCCGGTCGGGCGCCACGCGCGTCGCCATCTTCAGCGGGGACGGCCGGGAGAAGAAGCCGTCGACCAGGACGGCCGAGCTTCCGTCGGTGACCAGGACGTTCGAAACCCCGGCGAACGCCGTGCGCAGTTCGGGCATGCTGGACATCATGAAGGTCATCGGGCTGCTCGGCGGGATGAGCTGGGAATCCTCGATCGAGTACTACCGGCTGGTCAACGAGCGGGTGAAGACCCTGCTCGGCGGGTTCCACTCGGCGCACACCGTGCTCTACTCCGTCGACTTCGCCGCCATCGAAGCCATGCAGGCCGACGGCCGCTGGGACGACGCCGGTGCCGAGCTGAACCGGGCCGCGAAGGCCCTCGAAGCCGCCGGGGCCGATTTCGTCGTGCTCTGCACCAACACCATGCACAAGGTCGCCGACCGGCTGGCGGAGGGCCTCGGGATCCCGCTGCTGCACCTCGGCGACGCCACCGCCGCGGCCATCAGGACCGCCGGTGTCCGCCGCGTCGGGCTGCTCGGCACCGGGTTCACCATGGGGCAGCCCTTCTACCGCGACCGCCTCGCCGCGCACGGTCTCGACGTGCTCGTGCCCGGCGCCGAAGACCGCGACCTCGTGCACCGGATCATCTACGACGAGCTGGTGCTCGGCGTCGTGAAGCCCGAGTCCCGCGAGGCCTACCGCGGCGTGATCGCCCGGCTGGCCGACGCCGGTGCCGAGGGCGTCATCTACGGCTGCACCGAGATCGAGCTGCTGGTCGGCCCGGAGGACAGCCCGGTGCCCACGTTCCCCACGACCCGCCTGCACGCCGAGGCGGCGGTGGACTACGCGCTGGGCACCACCTCGCTGCCGCTGCCGCCGACGTGAGCCTCGTGCTGCGCGACGCACTGCCGCCACAGCCGCTCGCGCTCCTCGGCCGTGAACTGCGCCGCCGGGATGCCGAACACGTCCGCGGCCGCCGTCCACCAGTCCTCCGGTGACTCGACCAGCTCCCGGACGCCGTGGCGGTTCAGCGTCAGCGCCCGCAGGGTGTCGACGCCGGTCGCGTCCCGCCGCTGCAGCACGCAGACCCGCACGAACCCGGACTCCGGCGCCGTCGACAGCCACGCGTGCTTCTCGGCGAAGCCGGCCAGCTCCGCGGGACCGGGCGCGAAGTCGAAGCCCGCGAAACTGCCCGAGGGGTCGTGGTCGAACCGCCAGCCGCCCGGCGCCACCTCCGAGGGCCGCAGCCGGTAGGTGTGCGGCCCCTGCACGTAGGTGCCTTCCCGGAGGGGCAGCGGCTCGTGGATGCCGTCGCCCAGCCCGACGTCCACCAGCCAGCTCGCCGACGGGTCGCCGGGCAGGCCGGTGACGGTGAGGGCCAGGTGGTTGCGGTCGACGTTCGGCGCGTCCGCCGCCGCGCCCTGCACCCCGCCGAAGTGCCGCGTCACCTGGTAGCCGAGTGCGTGCAGCAGGGCGGAGAACGCGCCGTTGAGGTGGTAGCAGTACCCGCCGCGGCCGCGCAGGATCCGCGCCAGCGACGCCGACGGCTCGAGCGAGGTCGGCCGCCCGAGCTGGATCTCCAGCGGCTCGTACGGCACGCGCTCCACGTGCGCCGCGTGCAGGCGCCGCAGCGCCGGCGGGCTCGGCGGTTCCGCACCGAGGCCGAGCCGCTGCAGGTATCCGGTGACGTCGAAGTTCCCCATGCCGGACAAGCTAGCGGTGACCACCGACAAAACTCCCGGATCAGGGATTTCACCCGAGGTGGCGCGGCCGTGGCCCGCCTAGCCTCGAAAGCGTGAGCACCTTGAACCCCGCCCCGGAAACCGCCGCGGCCAAGCGCGTGCTGCCGCCGAAACCGGTGGCGGCCGCGATCGTCGCGCTGTCGTTCACCCTGCTGCTGTACCTGGTCGAGCTGGTCGACGTCATCCTCCCGGGCGACCTGGACCAGGGCGGCATCCATTCGCGGGCGCTGTCCGGGCTGGACGGCGTGCTGTTCGCGCCGGTGCTGCACGCCGGCTGGTCGCACCTGTTCGCGAACACCGTCCCCGTCCTCGTGTTTTCGTTCCTCGCGATGGCCGCGGGGATCGGCCGGTTCGCGCTGGTCACGGCCATCATCTGGGTGGTTTCCGGGCTCGGTGTGTGGCTGCTCGGGCCGTCGGACGGCGTCACCGTCGGCGCGTCCGGGCTGGCCTTCGGCTGGCTCGCCTACCTGCTGGTCCGCGGCCTGTTCAACCGCGCGGCCGGGCAGATCGTGGTCGCCGTCGTCCTGCTCGGCGTGTGGAGCGGGATGCTGGCCGGCCTGCTGCCGGGCAACCCCGGTGTCTCCTGGCAGGGTCACCTCTTCGGCGCGCTGGCCGGCGTCCTCGCGGCCTGGCTGACCACCCGCCGCTCCCGCAAGGCCGTCCCGGGTAACCTCGAAGGGTGACGTCTCCGCCCGCTGATGCCCCGATCGGCGTGTTCGATTCCGGCGTCGGCGGGCTGACGGTCGCGCGGGCGATCCTCGAGCAGCTGCCCGCCGAGCAGCTCCGCTACGTCGGCGACACGGCCCACAACCCGTACGGCCCGCTCCCGATCGCCACCGCCCGCAGCTACGCCCTCGCGGCGCTCGACGAGCTGGTGGAGAGCGGGGTGAAGGCACTGGTGATCGCCTGCAACACGGCGTCCGCGGCCTGCCTGCGCGACGCGCGCGAGCGCTACGACGTCCCGGTGATCGAGGTCGTCCTGCCCGCCGCGCGCCGCGCCGTCGTGGCGACGCACACCGGCCGCGTCGGCGTGATCGGCACCGAGGGCACCGTGCGGTCGCGGGCCTACGAAGACGCCTTCGCCGCGGCGCCGGACATCACGCTCACCAGCGTCGCCTGCCCGCGGTTCGTCGACTTCGTCGAGCGCGGCATCACGACCGGGCGCCAGGTGCTCGGGCTGGCGCAGGGCTACCTCCAGCCGCTGCTCGACGCCCAGGTCGACACGCTCGTGCTCGGCTGCACGCACTACCCGTTGCTGCAGGGCGTGCTGCAGATCGTGATGGGCCAGGAGGTCACCCTCGTTTCCAGCGCGGACGAGACGGCCAAGGACCTGGTCCGCGTGCTCACCGAACAGGACCTGCTGACCGCGCGGAAGACCCCGCCGCGGCACGAGTTCCTCGCCACCGGCTCCGCCGAGCCGTTCACCCGGCTCGCCCAGCGGTTCATGGGGTTCGCCCCGGGTGTCCTCGCTCCCACCACCGCGTGATCGCGGCGGCCGACGCTTAGGGTGTCGTCGTGCGACTGACCATCCTCGGGTGCTCCGGCAGCATCCCCGGGCCGAACACCGCCGCGTCCGGTTACCTGATCGAGGCCGAGGGCTTCCTGCTCGGCCTCGAACTCGGCAACGGCACGCTCGCGCAGCTGCAGGCCGTGGCCGACCCGTTCGACCTGGACGCGCTGGTGCTCACGCACCTGCACCCGGACCACTGCGCCGACGTCAGCGCGCTCACCGTCCTGCGGCGCTACCACCCGGCGCCGCCGTACCCGGCGCGCCCGCGGCTGCTGCCGCTGTACGCCCCGCCGGACGCCCCGGTCCGGCTGGCCAACGCGTACGCGCCCAACGAGACCGAGCGGGCCGTCACGGACCTCTCCGACGTCTACGACTTCCACCCGCTGCGGCCGGAGCCGTTCCGGATCGGGCCGTTCGAGGTCGTCGCGGTCGAGGTCGACCACCCGACCCCGGCGTACGGCCTGCGGATCTCCTACGGCGGCCGGATCCTCGCGTTCACCGGCGACACCGGACCGTGCCCGTCGCTGAACGAGCTCGCCGACGGCGTCGACCTGCTGCTCGCCGAAGCGTCCTGGACGGACTCGGCGGAGCGGCCGGCCGGGGTGCACCTGTCGGGCAAGCAGGCCGGCGAGCTGGCGCGCGACGCCGGTGTCGGGCGGCTGCTGCTGACGCACATCGCGCCGTGGACCGACGCCGGGGCGGTGCTGGCCGAGGCGTCGGTCGCGTTCCCGGGTGCCGAGGTCGTCAAGCAGGGTGCCGTCTACGACGTCTGAGCGGGCGGTCATAGAGTGCACCTGTGGCTCGTAAAGATGGCAGGACCGACGACCAGCTCCGCGACATCAAGATCACCCGCGGGTTCCAGCAGTGGCCGGCGGGGTCGGTGCTGATCGAATTCGGCAACACGCGGGTGCTGTGCGCGGCGAGCGTCACCGAAGGGGTGCCGCGCTGGCGGGCCGGTTCCGGCCTCGGCTGGGTGACGGCGGAGTACGCGATGCTGCCGTCGGCGACCAACACCCGCGGTGACCGCGAGTCGGTGAAGGGCCGGATCGGCGGCCGCACGCACGAGATCTCCCGGCTGATCGGCCGGTCCCTGCGCGCCTGCATCGACCTGGCGGCGCTGGGCGAGAACACGATCGTCATCGACTGCGACGTCATCCAGGCCGACGGCGGCACCCGCACGGCGGCGGTGACCGGCGGTTACGTGGCACTGGCGGACGCGATCACCTGGCTGGGCGCGGCGAACCGCCTGAACGACCCGCAGCCGCTGTCGTCCTCGGTGGCGGCGGTGAGCGTCGGCGTGGTCGACGGCCGGGTCCGGCTGGACCTGCCGTACGAAGAGGACTCGCGCGCCGAGGTCGACATGAACGTGGTGGCCACGGACGCGGGCACCCTGATCGAGGTCCAGGGCACCGGCGAGGGCGCGACGTTCGCCAGGTCCACTTTGGACACGATGCTCGACATGGCGCTGGCGGGGTGTGCGGAGCTGACGCGCCTGCAGAACGAGGCGCTGGCGCTGCCGTACCCGGGCGAGCTGCCGGAGCCGCGCCCGGACAAGAAGAAGGGCTCGAAGTGACGAAGCTGCTCCTGGCGACGCGCAACGCGAAGAAGCTGGGCGAGCTGCGGCGGATCGTCGCCGCGGAAGGCCTTTCCGGTCTCGAGGTCATCGGCCTGGCCGACGTGCCGCCGTTCCCGGAGGCACCTGAGACGGCGCCGGACTTCGAGGGCAACGCGGTGGCGAAGGCTCGTGACGCGGTCGCCGCTTGTGGTCTGCCGGCCATCGCCGACGACTCGGGGATCGCTGTCGATGCGTTGAACGGGATGCCGGGGGTGTTGTCGGCGCGGTGGTCCGGGCGGCACGGTGACGACGAGGCGAACCTGGATCTGGTGCTGGGGCAGCTTTCGGACGTGCCGGACGAGCGGCGCGGGGCGCAGTTCGTCTGCGTGGCGGCTTTGGTGCTGCCGTCGGGGGAGGAGACGGTGGTCCGCGGCGAGTGGCGGGGGACGCTCGTGCGGGAACGGCGTGGGGTGAACGGGTTCGGGTACGACCCGATCTTCCGGCCGGACGGGGAGTCGCGGACGTCGGCGGAGATGGAGCCGGCGGAGAAGGACGCGGTTTCGCACCGGGGGCTGGCTTTGCGGGCGCTGGTGCCGGCGCTGCGGGAGCTGGTTTAGAGGAGTTCCACGCCGGGGCCGAGCTTTTCGGTGCCGATGAGCTCGGTGCGCCTGGCCTCGATGGTCAGTTCCATGCCCGCCAGCGGGCCGACATCGACGGGCGCGGAGAGCGAATCGAGAACCAGCGACCGCAGCTGGGACGTGGCTACGGCATGGAGATCGGTGATCTCCATGCCGTAGACGTTGAGTGCTCTCATCGCGGGAAAGCACTTCGCGATGGTTTCGCCGCTCAGCCTGTTGTCCTTGGGCTCGTACTGGTAAAGCCCGATCACCTTGGGTGCGGTGAGGGCCGCCGAAGCCTCCAGCGTTTTCACCCGGATTTCCCAGAGGGCGAGGGTGTCCAGGTTTTCCAGTGAGGCCAGTGGGTCCAAGCTGTCGATCAGGTGCAGCTTGTCGAGCGCGAGGTGCCTGAGACCGGTCAAACCGCCGAAGCCCTCGATGCTCCGCCAGGCCGTCTTCCGGTAGATCGTCAGGTTCTTCAGCTTCCGCAGGCTCTTCAAACTCTGCAACTGCGTGTACCTGCGCGCGAAGTACAAGGCGACGGTGACGAGGCCGGGATGGCGTGCCAAGGGGGCGAGGTTGACGGTCGCCTCCCGGTGGAAGTCCATCTCGAGGTGGCTCAGGTGCGGCAGGCCGTCCACCACGCCGAGGTCGGCCTGGGTGTCCGAGGTGATGAGGTTGACCCGCAGATCGGTCAGGTTCTTCAAGCGCCGTACATAGGGCAGGAGCCGTGCGGTCTCCAGATGGGCGGCGCCGTCGGCCAACGGTGAGTCGGCCAGTACTTCGACGGCGTAGCGTTCCGGGTCGAAGTACTGCCACGCTTGGAGCAGCTGGTCCTGCACCCCCGGGCGCGGGTCTCGCGCGTAGTTGCCGAGCAGTTTCAGCGCATCGGCGCCGGCGGTCAGCGCCGCCGCGCGGACCGACGCTGCCGCGACTGCGTCCGAGAGACCGTCCAGGTTCTCGGGCAGATACCGCAGCACCCGCTCCCCGATCGACGCCAGCGATCGCGTCTCCTTCAGGCTTCGCGGTGGTACCAGCTGGTCCCGGATCACCGCTTCCACCCGGGCGAGCACCTCCGGATCCGCATTGCTCACCGTCTCCAGGGACGCCGCCGCCAGCAGCCGCAAGTGCCGGGCGTGCCGGGGCTCTTCGTCCGCCCGGTCCAGGATCCCGCTCAGCAGCGTCCCCACCTGGTGGTGCTTCGCGTGGCCACAAGCCATCACGAACGTCTCCCACCACGTATCCAGATGCGCCCGGTCGATCAACGTCTCCAGATGGTCCTGTTCTGTCGCCTCGTTCGCCGCCAAGCACTCCTGGAACGTCCGGTGCACGAAATCCACCCGGCCCCGCACCGGCTCGCGCAACACGCCGCTGCGCTCCAAAAGATGGTCCAAGACCTCGGCAGGCGTGTGGTCGACATGCGGCAGGGACGGCAACCGCAGTGCCACGTGCGACAGCACCCGCTCCTTCGGCAGTTCCACCTTCGACGCCAGTGACAGCCGCCAAGCCAGGTCTCCGAGCAGGATCTGCTTCTGCGCCTCCGTCAGGATCACGCCGATCCGGCGTTCCGCGTCCCGCAGGTGCAACAGCATCGACAGCGCCTTGCGGTACAGATCCATCCGGTCGCGCGGCAGCTCCGACCGGTGGGCCAGGTTCAACGCGCACAACATCGCGCACAGCAACGGGCTCGCCGCCAGTGTCCGCAGGTGTGGCCGCGAGTCGAGCTGGTTGAGCAGACGTCTTTGCACCGCGGGGAGGTCGGTGCCCGCGCGCACGGTTCCCCCGGCCGCGGCCGCCTTGTGCCAGCGGGTCACCAGTGCCTCGATGTCCTCCGCGCTCATCGGCTCCAGCAGGACGCAGCCGAAGCCCTCCTGGGCCAGCCAGCGCTGGTCGGCCGCCGCGGTCCGGGACGTCACCACGATCACCGTGTCCGGGAACGCCGAGGACAGTTTGCGCAGCCACGCCTTCACCTCGCGGCGGTGGCCGGTCCCCACCTCGTCGACGCCGTCGACCAGCACCATCGCGCGGCCGCTGTCGAGCACCCGGCGAGCCCAGCCCTCCGGCGGGGCCAGCATCGGCGCGATGTGCGCGAGGAACTCCTCCGGCCGCGGCAACGGCTCGGCCGCGAAACTCCGCAGCCGGACGGGAAACGGGACCCGGCCGTTCCACTCGGACAGCTTGCCGGTGAAGCCCGCGCGGGCCGCGGTCACCGCCAGCCAGTCCAGGAGGGTCGTCTTCCCGGAGCCGGCCTCGCCGCGGACCAGCACGTGCGTGGCCCCGCTCAGTGCCGTCTCCACCCGCATGTTCGCGCTGCCCGCGCGGTTCTGCCGCTTCTCGAACCACAGCTCGTCCATGCGCCGCTCGGGTCGCCGTGGTTCGCCTTCGGACGAGACGCTCAAGCTCAGGTAAGCCACCGTCAACGGCAACGCCGGCTGATCGTCCATCGTCAACCCCAGCAGCTCCAGGCGGTCGAGGTCGCGGGCCAGGAGGCGGAGGTACGTCGCTTCGAACTCGGCGTCGTGGTCGACGCCCTCCGGGGCCGCCAGACTGGTCTTGGGGAGCCGGGCCAGCAGCTCCTCGAGCTGGTCGCTCTGGCGGCTCAGCCTGCCCAGGACGTCGGCGAGCGCGCGGGGCTGGAACGACGGCAGGTGGCGGATCACCTGCACGAGGTGGCGGCACGACTGGTCCAGCGCGAGCTCGTACAGCGCGGCTGCCTTCGGGGCGAGCAGGCGCTCGTGCGAGAGGTTGCCGCGGATCTTGCGGGCCAGCCGCTCGGGATCCGCGTCCGCCGCGAGCAACGCCGAGTCCGACAGGTCCGCCTTGGCGAGCGCGTCTTCCACGGCGACGAACGCCGCTTCGATCTCGTGCGGCGGCAGCGTCGAGAAGCGGTCGGCGAGGACCGGCTCCAGCTGCTCGGCCACCTGCATGCCGATGTGCTGGACGAGGTTCTCCAGCTTGGCCCGCTCCAGCGGACCCTTCAGCTCACCTGCCGCCAGGTCGACCAGGTCCGCCGACCGGGCGACGCCGGCCTTCCGGCGCTGCAGCCACGATTTCGCCGCGGCCGAAGCGATCTGGCTGCCCAGCTTCAGGGCCGGCCCCTCCAGGCTCGTCAACGTGTCCTCCCGCCCTCAGACCGCCGGATGATTCCGGTGGATCGGGGCGGGGACAAGCCTGCGATCGGGTGGCGCGGTTCAGGAAGCCAGGCCGAGGTCCCGGATCAGCTTCGCCACGTGGCCGGTCGCCCGCACGTTGTAGAAGGCGTGGGCGATCTTGCCGTCGGGGTCGACGACGAACGTCGAACGGATCACGCCCAGGTACGTCTTGCCGTAGTTCTTCTTCTCGCCGTACGCGCCCCACGCTTCGATGACCGACTTCTCCGGGTCGCCCAGCAGCGGGAACGTCAGGCCCTCGTTCGAAACGAACTTCGCCAGCTTCGCCTGCGTGTCCGGCGAGATGCCGACGACCTGGTAGCCGGCGTCGTTCAGCTCGGCGAGGTTGTCGCGGAAGTCGCAGGCCTGCTTGGTGCAGCCCGGGGTGCTCGCCGCCGGGTAGAAGTACACCACCACCGACCGGCCGCGGAAGTCGCGCAGGGACACCTCCTTGCCCTCGCTGTCGGGCAGGGTGAAGTCCGGGGCTTCGTCACCGGGGGAAAGGCGCTCGGTCATGCCCCGAGCCTAACGTCAGGCCGGCCCGCAGTAGGTGACCGCGGCGGCTTCCGTCGCGCTCGGCCGGATCTGCAGCCGCAGCTGCGTCTGCTCGCGCGGGACCGCGAACGCCAGCGTGAGGTGCACCGAGCGGCCCGGCAGCACGTCCTTGCCCGCGTCGGTGATGCCGGTGAAGCCCTGCGTGGTGTCCACGACCTGCTTGACCGCCGCGCCGCTCGCGGTCGCCGTGACGTTGAGGCCGGAGAGCTTGTACGTCGTCGAGCCGTCGTTGGTCAGCTGGACGTCGAAGGCCGCGCCGCGCGGGCTCTGCGGGTACGCCGACGGGCTGGGGCGGAACGACTGCGGGGAGCCGACCGAGATGGTGAGGCCGCTGGCGAACCGGTGGTCCGCGCCGAACTTGAGGTCGTTGCCCGCCGGGGAGGCCGAGGCGCCGGCACCCGCCGGGGAGCCGGCCGCGCCGAGGGCCGCGGTGCCTTCGCGAGCCGAGGGGACCCCGCACGCCACCGCCAGGCCGAGCAGTCCTGCGGCAAACATGATCTTGCGGGTGCGCGCGAGCGCCATTGCGGGTACTCCAGTCGGCGGGTCGGGTGCCGTCGGCAACGGGGGATTGCCGGGAACCCGCTCCACTCTGGCCGTGATCGCGCGCGGTTACGAGGCGCAACCGGGGGTTGTCGCGCACCTGGTGCCACCCCGTGGCCAATCCGTGACCGGAACGGCACGGCTGGTGACAATCTCTGGCTACATGCCACTTAAACCGCGAGTGCGAACAACAGGATGAAGATCGCGACGCCGGCCACCCAGGCGGCCATCAGCCAGCCGAAATCCCGGACGGGATCGACCGCGCGGCTTTCCTCGCCGGGCACGTACACGCCGCGTTCCTCGAACCAGTCCGCCCACCGGGCGATCCAGCGCAACGGGTTGCGCGACGCCATGCCTCACCTCCCCGGACCGGTTCTTCGCCGTCACAGTACGCGTTCGGTCACGCACGCCGGAAGGCGCGGCCTGTCGTCCACTCCCGACTCACCACGGTCGGGTGAACTTGAGTGCCACTCGTGTAGAAGTTCAGGCGAGGCCGTGACGGCGCAGGATCGCCACCGCACGGACAGTCGCGTACCCCCGCCATTCGAGCGACGCGGCGGGCGAGAAGCTCGCGAAGTCCACCCGCCAGCCGCCGTCGTCCTGCTGCGCGGCCGCGAGCCGCCGCAGCTCGGCGTCGACGACGTCGCCGGCGAACAACGCGCGCGCCGGGCGGTCCGGCAGGGGCGCGAAGTCCAGGGCACGGAGGGTTTCGCCGTCCGAACCACCGTCCACCGGCGCCAGCCCGTCGGCCGGGACGAACGCGGCGAGGTGGTCCAGCAGCGCGGGTGCGTCCTCGTGGAACTCGTGGGCCGCGTCCACGAACTGCACCGCGAAGGACAACGCGATCGCGTGCGGCGGCGAGGAAAGCTCGCGGATGGCGCGGAAGCAGTACCGCGTCGCCGCGGCCAGCCACGGGTGCTCGCGGACGGCCCGGTCGTGCCGGGCGACGCGCAGTGCCACGCCGGCGGTGAACGCGGTGCTCTGCAGGGTGGTCACGGACGGATCGGCCTGGGCCCAGAAGGGCGCGCAGCCGGCCGGGTCCGCCACGGGCAGGGCGAACGGCAGGCCACCGTCCGGACGGGACGCCGTGGCCAGCCAGTCGCAGAGCTGCGCCGCGTGCGGTGTCGTGCCCGGGGCGACCTCCTCGAACACCTCGAAGGCGTGGAGGGCGCCGCCGGGCTGGCTTTCCGGGGCGCGCAGGTCGGGCTCGAGGCCCCAGCCGTAGCCGCCGTCGGGGTTGCGGTAGCCGTCGACGGCGGCCAGCACGGCGTCGGCGCTCGTCGTGCCCTCGAGCAGCTCGAAGCGGCGCCGGTCGAGGAGGCGGGCGTGCGTCGCCATGAAGGACGCCGCCGCGGGAAGGTTCACGGACATGCCGCCAGCGTCGCACCGGCGCGGCCGTCCGTCTTGAACGGATCGGACGTCACGGCAGCTGCGGCGCGGCGGGAGCCGAGCGCAGCCGCGCCGCGTCCTGGCCGGGCGGGGCGCCGAACAGCCGCCGGTACTCGCGGTTGAACTGGGACGGGCTGTCGTAGCCGACGAGGTGCCCGACGCCGGCGACGTCCCCCGCGTCCGCCAGCAGCAGCGACCGGGCTTCCTGCAGGCGGATGCGCTTCTGGAACTGCAGCGGGCTCATCGCCGTGGCCGCGCGGAAGTGGCGGTGGAACGCCGAAGCGCTCAGCCCGCTCAGCCGCGCGAGCTCCTCGATCCGCATCGGCTCGGCGAAGTTGTCCCTGATCCAGCGGATCGCGCGGCCGACGTGGGCGGCGCCACCGCCGGCCAGGCCGATCCGGCGGACCAGGCCGCCGTGCGGGCCGGTCAGCAGCCGCCAGAGGAGCTCGCGCTCGATCAGGGGCGCGAGCACGGGCACGTCGGAGGGCCGGTCGAGCAGCCGGAGCAGCCGCAGCACCGCGTCGAGCAGCTCCGGGCCGGCGTCGTCGACGGCGATGGGGGACGACGGCGGCGTGCGCGGCGGCGCTTCGAGCAGCAGCGGGGCGATCGCCGCGGGTCGCAGGGCGACGCCGAGGCCGAGGGCGGGCGTCCGCGGGGTGGCGCCGACGAAGTGGCCGGTCACCGGCAGGTCGGTGCCGACCAGCAGGTACTGGCCGGCGCGGTACTCGTGCACCTGCTCGCCGAGCAGCAGGCGCTTGCCGCCCTGGGCCATGACCACCAGCAGCGGCTCGGCGAGCGAGTGGTGCGGCTCGCTCGTTTCCACTTTGGACAGCAGCAGGCCCGGCACCGGCGTGCGCAGGTCGGCGTGCGCGTGCCGGGCGACGAGGTCGCGGAGTTCGTCGAGCACGGGTCCAGGAAACCGGTATCGGCAGGATTGTGCAAGAGGTCGCGGCGATCGGTCTACCGCTGAGCAGGTCATTTCCGGTTTCCTTGGGTCAGTCGATCCGCTAACCAAGGAGAGTTTCGTGTCACTCGACCACTACGTCACCCTCGGCCGGTCCGGTCTCCGCGTCAGCCCCTTCGCCCTCGGTGCGATGACCTTCGGGACCGACCCCGGTGGTGCCGGCTGCGACGTCGCGGAGTCCGAAAAGATCCTCGCGACCTACCTGGACCGCGGCGGGAACTTCGTCGACACGGCGAACTTCTACACCAACGGCCACTCCGAGAAGATCCTCGGCGACTTCTTCGCCGCCCACCCGGGCCGGCGGGCGCGGGTGGTGCTCGCGTCGAAGTTCTTCGGCAACCTGTTCCCCGGCGACCCCAACGGCGGCGGCGCCGGCCGCGCGTCGATCATCGCCCAGCTCGACGAGACGCTCCGGCGGCTGCGGACCGACTACCTCGACCTCTACTGGCTGCACAACTGGGACCGCGCCACGCCGGTCGAGGAGACCATGCGGACCCTCGACGACCTGGTGCGCGCGGGCAAGATCCGGTACGTCGGCTTCTCGAACACCCCCGCGTGGGTCACCGCGCGGGCGCAGACGACGGCGGTGCTGCGCGGCTGGACGCCGTTGATCGCGCTGCAGGTCGAGTATTCGCTGCTGGCCCGGACGGTCGAGGGCGAGCTGGCGCCGTTCGCGCTGGACCAGGGCCTGGCGCTGGTGCCGTGGAGCCCGCTGAAGAACGGCTTCCTGTCCGGCAAGTACCGCCGCGGCGCCGCGGCGCCGGACTCCGCCCGCGCGGCCTTCGTCGGCGGTCCGTCCGAAGCGGATTTCGCGGTCATCGACGCGGTCGCGGCGATCGCCGAGGAGGTGGGTTCGACGTCCGCGGCGGTCTCGTTGGCGTGGTTGCGGGCGCGGCGCGGGACGGTGGTCCCGATCGTCGGCGCGCGGCGGCTGGAGCACCTGACCGGCAACCTCGCCGCGCTGGAGGTGACGCTGACGCCGGCGCAGCTGGCCCGGCTCGACGAGGTTTCCGCGCCGGAGCTGGACTACCCGGCGCCGATGCACGGCGCCCAGCGGGCGATGCTGCAGTTCGCGGGCGCGACGGTCGACGGTGAACCGTCCACTGTGTACCCGCCACTGCTGCAGAGCGACGTCCGCTACTGAGCGGGCAGGGTCACCGTGATGTGCGGCGCCAGCGCGCGCAGGAAGTCGGCCGCGTCGAACATCTCGCCCGCGGTCGCGACGCCCTTCACCTTCGTCCGGCCGGTCAGGATCCGGTCCACCGCCTCGACCGCCAGCGGCGCGCTCACCGCGTAGACGTCCTCGCCGCGCGCGACGATCCGGCGTTCGTCGTTCCCGGTGCGCACCACGACGTCCACGACGAACGTCTCGGCCGCGTCGCGCGCACCGGCCGCCGCGAGGCCCTGGGCGGCGGCCACCGTCAGATAGCTGGTGACGGCGCGGACCTGCAGGTGCCGCGGGATGGTGACGATGTCGGCCATCGAAAACTCGCCGAAGACGGGCCGGGGGCCGAGCGGCTCGGGGAACGCCCATTCGCGCGTCGGCAGGGCGTCGTCGCGGTGCTCCAGCCGGCCGCCCGCGTACCGGATGCGCTTGCCGCCACGGCGTTCCCGGGACACCCGGCCCGCGGCGAGCGTGCCGGCGGTCGGGCGCCAGCCGCTGAGCCCGTAGGCGACGTGCACCTCGTCGGCCGCCGTCTCCCCGTCCATCGCCGCCGTGGCCAGGAGGTCGGCCAGGCCGCCGAAGAACGCCATCGCCGGCACGACCGCGGTGTCGGCGCTCAGGGCGAGGGTGTCGAGGTTCGCCTCGATTTCGGCGGCGACGTCGACGTACGGGACGCGGGTGCGGATGGCCGCCTGCGCGATCGGGAGGGCCGTCTCGGCGAACGGGCCCGCGCAGTTGATCACCGCGTCGACGCCGTCGAGGGCGCGGTCGAGGGCCGCCGGGTCGTCCACCGACGCGGGCCGCCCGCCTGGCAGCTTCGCCGCGTTCCGTCCGGAAAGGACGACGTCATAGCCGCGTTCCCGCAGCTCGGCCACCACGAAGCGGCCGGTGTGCCCATAAGCGCCGTAAACCAGTACCGAAGTCATGGGGCGATCCTCGCGACGGCCGGTCGTCGTCACTAGTGTCCGGAACGACGTGCTGCGTACAATTTCGGACATGCACGCTGTCGCGCTCGCCGCCACCGACGGGATGCTGTCGTTCGAGCTGACGATCGCCACCGAGGTGTTCGGCGGCGACCCGCGGTACGCCTTCGCGGTGTGCGGCCCGGCGCCGGTGCGGGTGGACCGCTTCCTGCTGCAGCCGGACCACGGCCTCGACCGGCTCGCGCAGGCGGACACGGTGCTCGTCCCGGGCTGGGCGGACGTCCACGCGGCCCCGCCCGCGGACCTGATCGACGCCGTGCGCACGGCCCACGCCCGCGGCGCCCGGGTGGCGTCGCTCTGCACGGGCGCGTTCGTGCTGGCCGCCGCGGGTCTCCTGGACGGCCTGCGCGCCACCACGCACTGGGCCCACACGGACGTGCTGGCCGCCCGCCACCCGGCGGTGACGGTGGACCCGGACGTGCTCTACGTCGACAACGGCCAGGTCCTCACCTCGGCGGGCAAGGCGGCGGCGATGGACCTGTGCCTCCACCTGGTCCGCGCCGACCACGGCCCGGCCGCGGCCAACGCCATCGCCCGGCGCCTGGTGGTGCCCCCGCACCGGGCGGGCGGCCAGGCCCAGTTCGTGACGACGCCGGTGCCCTCCCGCGACGACCACCCGCTGGCCGCGCTGCTCCCGTGGATCACGTCCCGCCTCGACCGGCCGCTGACGGTCGAGGACCTGGCCCGGCAGGCGAACATGAGCAGCCGTCACCTGGGTCGCCACTTCCGGTCCGCGACGGGCACGACGCCGTTGCAGTGGGTGCTGAACCAGCGCATCCGGCGCGCGCAGGAGCTGCTGGAGAACACGGACGCGAGCATCGACGCGGTGGCGGAGGCGGTCGGGATGGGCACGGCGACGACGTTGCGGCGGCACTTCAACCGGACGGTCGGGGTGTCGCCGGACGCTTACCGGCGAACGTTCCGCTCCTGAAGGGAGCTGCCGAAAACCTGCTGTACGGGGCCCGACCAGGCGCCGAACCGGGAGGGGATCGGCGCTGGTCAGCGCGTTCGCGTGGGCCCGGAGAGACTCGAACTCTCACTGGCACGGACCTAAACCGTGTGCCTCTGCCAATTGGGCTACGGGCCCCGGCACTCCGAAGCGTAGCGTGCGGTGTCACCCGTGCGGCGTGGCCGGTGCGGAGGCGGCGGGGCGGTCGTCTAAGTTGGGGCTTGGAAGTCCCATGCGGCGAGGAGGACACGTGGCCCGCGATCCCGAGACGATCGAGCGTGAGATCGAGCAGGCTAGGACCGCCCTGGCGGCGACGCTCGACCAGCTGACCGTCAAGGCCGACCCGAAGAAGCTCGCCGACGCGGCCAAGGACGGCGTGCGCGCCAAGCTGGACAACCCCAAGGTCAAGTTCCCGCTGATCGGTGCGGGCGTCCTCGTGCTGGTCCTGCTGGTGCGCAAGCTCCTGAAGTAGCGGCTCAGGCCTGCTTCGCCGGCGCCTTGCTCTCCGCGGGCGCCGGCTCGGCCGGGGCCTTGCGGTCTTCGACCGCCTTGGGGAGCTGCTTGCTCGGCGGCAGCTGGGGCTTCTTGCCCGCCGACTCGGGCATCTGCTGCTTGGGCACGCTGCCCGGCGGCGGGACCTCGAGCGGCGGCAGCTTCGGGAGCGTCAGCCGGGCCGTCATGTACGCGCTGGTGAAGTCCAGCGCACTGCCGTTGAGCAGGTGCACCACCGTCGTCTTGGCGTCGCCGGCGAGCTCCTCGACCAGCTGGTCGGCCCGGTCGCGCGCGGCGATGATGCCGGGTTCGCGGGCTGTCAGCTCCTTGCCGCGGCCGCTGACCTTGATCGCCCAGTCGGCGTCTTCCTGGACGTACGTCGCCGTGATCGTTTCCACCATCTGCCTCACGCCCCTCTCCCTCACCAGCATCCTTACACAACCGTGACGCGGTCACTGCGCTTTCGTGACGCAGCTTCCTCGCCCCTCCTCCGGTCGCGAAGGTCCAGCACACTTTCTACCGTGTCGGAAGAACAGTAGAGCAACTCTGTGTTACAAGACACGCTAACTCTACGTAGTCAACTCATGGCCTAATGCGCGTGCCGGCTAACGCGCACGGCCCCGCAGGCCGCTCCACAGCACGTCCATGGCGTATTCGGTGGCCAGCTCGGGGCTCACTTCGTCGTGGCGTTCGCACCAGATCGCGAGCCGTTCGCAGGCGCCGACCACGAATTCCGCGGCCGCCTCGGCCCGCAGCTCGTCCCCGTTGTCGAAGTGGCCGCTCATCAGCGCGGCGATCAGGTCGGTCTGCTGGCGCCGGGTCTCCTCCACCTCGTCGGCGGCCGGTGTGCCGATCAAGGCCATCTCGTGCCGCAGCAGCGACCAGGCCTGGCGCCGCTCCCGGATGAAGACGAAGAAGGCCAGCAGGCCGCGCCGCAGGGCGTCCTCGGCGTCCGCCGCGCCGACCGTCGCCTGCTCGGTGACCTCGCGCAGCACCGCCCGTGACTCCCGGATGCAGGCCAGCAGCAGGCCTTCCTTCGAGTTGAAGTACTCGTAGAGCATCGGCTTCGAGACGCCCACCAGTTCGGCGATCTCGTCCATGGACGCCGCCGCGTAGCCGCGTGCCGAAAAGACCTGCTCGGCGACCTCGATCATCTGCCGCATCCGGTCGGCCCGTGGCATGCGCTTGCGCTTGGCGGTGGTCACGGGTCACACTCTACCGCTGGTAACCTACTCCCAGTAAGATGGACGACGAGTAACAGGAACCCGGAGGCGTCATGGGCAACCGCACGGAGACCGGGGTCGTCATCGTCGGGACCGGCTTCTCCGGTCTCGGCATGGCGATCCAGCTGCGCAAGGAGGGTCGCGAGGACTTCGTCATCCTCGAAAAGGCCCACGACGTCGGCGGCACCTGGCGCGACAACAGCTACCCGGGCTGCGCCTGCGACATCCCGTCGCACATGTACTCGTTCTCCTTCGAGCAGAACCCGGGCTGGTCGCGGGCCTACTCGCCGCAGCCGGAGATCTGGCGGTACATGCGCGAGGTCGCCGACAAGCACGACCTGCGCCGGTTCATCCGGTTCGGGCAGGAGATGACCGGCGCCCGCTGGGACGCCGAGGAGAACCGGTGGCACGTCGCCACGAGGGGCGGCGACGAGTTCACCGCGACCGCGCTGGTCGCCGGGGTGGGCGCGCTCCACCTGCCGATGATCCCCGAGCTGCCGGGCATCGAGAAGTTCGAAGGCCCGGCCTACCACTCCGCGCGGTGGCGCCACGACGTCGACCTCAAGGGCAAGAAGGTCGCCGTCATCGGCACCGGCGCCAGCGCGGTCCAGTTCGTCCCGAAGATCGCGCCCGAGGTGGCGCAGCTGTCGCTCTTCCAGCGGACGCCGCCGTGGATCATGCCGAAGGCCGACCACGAGATGTCCGGCCGCACGCGCGCGCTGTTCAAGGCGTTCCCGCCGGCCCAGCGCGCCTACCGCACCCTGCTCTACTGGCTGCTCGAAGCGCGGGCGATCGGCTTCAACGGCCAGTCGTGGGTGATGAAGCTCGGGCAGCGGATCGCCAAGCGCAACATCGACCGCGCGATCACCGACCCGCAGCTGCGGCGCAAGGTCACGCCGGACTACACCATGGGCTGCAAGCGCGTGCTCGTCTCCAACGACTACTACCCGGCGCTGGCCCGCGACAACGTCGACGTGGTGACCGAGGGCGTGCGTGAGGTCCGTGCGCGCAGCGTCGTCGACGCCGCGGGTGTCGAGCACGAGGCCGACGTCATCGTCTACGGCACCGGCTTCCACGTCACCGACGCCTTCGACGACCTCGAGATCGTCGGCCGCGACGGGCGCAACCTCGGCAAGGAGTGGGCGACCGAGGGGATGCGGACGCACCTGGGCATCACCGTCGCCGGGTTCCCGAACCTGTTCTTCCTGCTCGGCCCGAACACCGGTCTCGGCCACAACTCCGTCGTGTTCATGATCGAGGCCCAGATCTCCTACGTCGCCGAAGCGCTGCGGCTGGCCCGCGGCCGCGCGATCGAGCCGAAGCCCGAGGTCCAGGAGCGGTTCAACGCGCGGATCCAGCGCAAGCTCGCGAAGGGGATCTGGACCCGCGGCGGCTGCAAGAGCTGGTACCTCGACGCGAAGGGCGTCAACCGGACGATCTGGCCCGGCTTCACCTGGCGGTACTGGCTGGACACGCGGAAGGTGCGGCGCGAAGACTTCCTGGTCGGCTGACCCGGCCGGGGCCCTCACCGAGGGAGGTGGTGAGGGCCCCGGCCGGGGGATCAGCGGGAGGTGTAGCGGCGGAGGCGGGCGATCAGCTCCACGGTCGGCAGGCTGCACAGCTCGGCCATGCGCTCGAGTGCGGGCAGGTCGAGGGCGATCTCGCCGCCACCCTGCTCACCCGCCTGCCGCAGGCGGTCCTCGGCCCAGCGGCGCAGCGGCAGCAGGTCGGCCGGCGCGTCCGCGACGACCTTGCGCAGGTCGACGCGGACCCGGCCGGGCTCGTCCAGGAACACCCGGCGGTGCACCTTGGCCAGCAGGTCCTGCGGCAGTTCGTCCATCGCGACGCACAGTTCGACCAGGCGCACGACGGAGCACTGTCTGGTGCCCAGCTCGTAGGTGGCCAGCGTCTGCAGCGAGATCTCGCTCTGCAAGTGCTGGTTCAGCTCCTTGCGCGTCCACCCTCGGCTGCGCCGGAGCTTGCGGAGCTCGTCTCCGAGGATCCGCTGGTACTCCTCAGCGTCGATCAGCACATCAATGTCCCCTGCCGTGCGCTCCCACGGCACCGCACGAGCGTGATAATTCCCGTGCAGGTGCACCCTCACGTGTATGTAAGTGCGCTGGGGCCCGGCCCTTACGCGATTTCGGGCATGTCTTTGATACCGATTGCGCGAGTTAGGCCGAACGGGTTAACGATGGCTCGCTGACCGGGTCAGTTCACGCAGGGGACGCCCTCGGCGGTGATCGGCTTCTCCTCGTCGGTGGCGGCCGGCGGAGGTGTGGCCGCCTGCGACGTCGCGCCCGCGGCGCCGGCGCCCGAGCTCGCGTCGGAGGTCGTGCCCTGGTAGTCGGCGCCGAGGAACACCGTCACGTGACCCGCCGCCACGCTCTTGTCCTCTTGGATCGTCGGGGAGCCGCCGAGCGCGTCCGCGACGGCCTGGCCCTTGTCCTTGCCGCCCTTCGGCACCCAGATCACCGTGGTCTTGCGCGAGGTCGCGTTCGCCGTGTCGCCGGGGGTGAAGCCCTTGTTCTCGAGGGTCTTGGCGACGCCCGCCGCGAGGCCGGTGCGGCCGGAGGCGTTGCGGACGTCGACCGTGGTCGCCTTGTTCGCGGGGTCGGCCTGCTGGGCGGGCGGGGCCGACTGGCCCGGCTGCGGCCCGGCCAGGCTCTGCACGAACTGCTTCACCTCGACGGGGTCGACCTGGATGGCGACGCCGTCTTCGGGCGTCCGGTACTCGACGTTCTTCACCGGGATGGTGCGGAACTCGAGCTGGCCGCCGGTCAGGCCCTTCATCTGCTGGGCGAACCCGAAGACGTCCCAGTTCTGGTTGAGCACGACCGACTTCTTGATCGCGTCGATCAGGTCGTTGAGCTTGCCCGGGTTGGTCAGCGTGCCCGCCGAGAGCACCTTGCGCGCCATGCCTGCCATGAACACCTGCTGGCGCACGACGCGGTCGAGGTCGCCGTTGGGCAGGCCGTGGCGCTGCCGGACGAACTCGAGCGCCTCGACGCCGGAGATCGTGTGCTGGCCCTTGGTGAAGTTGGCGCCGGAGTAGTCGTCCTTGACGTTGTTCTTCAGGCAGACGTCGACGCCGCCGACGGCCTTGGTGATCTCGCTGAAGCCGAGGAGGTTCACCGCGGCGTAGTTGTCGATGGTCGACCCGGTGAGCTTCTGGACGGTTTCGATCAGTTCCTTCGCCCCGGCCTGGTTGGCCTTGACGTCAAGCTCCTTGGGGTCGGTGACGCCCTGTTTCTGCAGGTCCTTGCGCGCCTGCAGCATGGCGCGCGCGTACGCCGAGTTGATCTTGTGCTTGCCGTAGCCGGGGATGTCGACGTAGGAGTCCCGCGGCAGGGACATCGCGACGGCCTTGCTGCCGTCGTTGGGGATGTGCACGAAGATCAGCGAGTCGGTGTTGAGCTCGCCGTCGGCGTCGCCGGCGCGCAGCTCGTCGAGCACCTCGCGCGGCAGCGGGTTGCCCTGGGCGTCGGTGCGGCTGTCGAGGCCGACCAGCAGGATGTCGCGGGCGCCGTCGGCGGGCTTCTCGCCACCGCCGCCGTCGCTGATCACGTTCGTGTAGTTGAGGCTGTGCATGGCGGCCCACGCGTACCCGGTCAGGCCCACCACCAGCAGCGAAACGACGGCCAGCGCGATCTTGCCGCCGCGGAAGGAGTTGCGGCGGCCGCGCGAGGCCGGGCGCGGCCGCGGACGGCCGGACGGCGGCGGGGCGGCGCGGCGCGGCTCCGCCGGTTCGCGGCGCGGTGCGGGGCGGCGCGGCGGTGGGGTGCCACGCCGTGCGTCGTCCCGGCCTGGCTCGTCCTGCCAGGGCCGGGCGGGGCGGCGGCCGCCTTGCCCGTTCCGAGGCGGGTGATCCACGCGGGCGACTCCTCACTCCATCGATCGGGTGGTGCTACTGGTTGGGACGCATGGTGCCTGCCCCGGGTTGCCGTAGCGTTACACATCCCCCTGCCGATGTGTCATGCACCACCCATTTTCCCGCAGGATCGACGGTTTCGCCTGGTCAGGACGGCGCGTTCGCCGCTCGCCTGGCCGGGATCAGGGTGCCCGCGGCGGCCAGCAGGGCGAACGCGGCCGTCACCGCGTGCAGCGTGACGCCGAGGAAGCCGGGCGTGCTGCCGTCGGCGGCGAACAGCAGCGAGGGCGCGCAGGCGAGCGCCGTGGCCAGCCACGTGCCGGTGGCCGCGCCGGCCCCGATGCGGATCGTGTGCAGCAGGAAGACCCCGAGCAGCAGGTGCACCAGGCTCTGGATCGGGTCGAGCCGCAGGCCCAGCAGGTCGGCGTCGGCGGCCACCCCGCCGAACCGGGTCAGCGCGAAGCCGAAGACGCCCAGCGTCGCGTAGCCGATCCCGAGCCCGGCCGCGGCCCGGGTGAGCACCGCCGTCCGGCGGCCGGGGTGGTCGGCCGCGCGCGGCTGCCGGACGCCGTGGGTGTGCCGTTCGAACCACCAGAAGACCAGCGTGGCGGGCACCGCGAGCAGGCCGACCGCGACCAGTGTGCGCGGCCGGATCAGCCAGCTGAGCCCGTCGGCGATCCGGCCGGGCAGGTACACGACGGCGACCAGCAGCAGCATCGCGGCGAGGAACGCCAGGTAGAGGCTCATCGGCGCGCGCAGCACGAACCGGCAGGCGCGGGTGACGCCGGGGCGGTGGCCGAGCCGGGAGAGCGGGCGGGCCAGCAGCCCGAGCACGCCCAGCTGGACCAGGCCGAGCAGCAGCACCCCCCACGGCGGGGCGGAGAACGCGGCGGGCGCGCCCGGGCTGCCGAGCAGGACGGGTGGCCCGTCGCGCAGGACGCTCATCCCGGCGAGGCCCGCGACCCCGGCCACGGCGGCCGCGGCGAGCAGGCGCCGGGACGGCCGGACGCCGTCGGCGTGCGCGAAGGCGAGCTGCTGGGCGAGCAGGGCGATGGCGAACGTCGCCGCGTAGCGCGGCAGCGGCGAACCGGACCAGCTCGCGGTCAGCTCGCCGGCGCCGACCAGGGCGAGCAGGCCCACGGCCGCGCTCACCGGCGCCCGGCGGTGCAGGGCCAGCAGCGGCGGCGCGCAGACGATCGTCAGCAGGTAGACGCCGAGCAGCCAGAGCGGGTGCAGCGCGATCCGCATCACCGTCGCCGTCGTCCCCGCCGGGCTGCCGAGCAGCTCGAGCGCGAGCGGCGTCAGCAGCGCGACGACGGCGAAGATCAACGCCGGGCGCAGCAGCGGGCTCGCGCGTTCGGCCAGGTAGTGGCGGTAGCCGCCGCCCGACTCCTGCTCGGCGCGCCAGCCGGCCGCGTTGGCGTGGCCGCCGGCGAAGAAGATCAGCGGGGCGAGCTGGGCGAGCCAGGTGAGCGGCCACAGGGCCGGCTCGGGAGCGCCGGCCCAGTGCGCGAGCGCCGTCACCGACTCGCCGAGCAGCAGGAGGACGACGCCGCCGGCGCCGAGCAGCGCCCACCGGCTGACTTCCGCGGGCGCGGTGACGAGCGCGGGCGCCCGCGGCTCGCGACGGGCCCGCAGCCAGCCGCGCAGCCGGAAGACCAGCAGGCAGCCGATCACCAGCACCCCGGCGACCATCGGCCCGATCGGGTCGCCGACCGGCGGGCCCCAGCGCTGGTGCCACGAGTTGACGACCAGCCCGGCCGCGTAGAAGGAGGCGACGACCCGGCAGGTGATCGCCGAGTTCATCGGGTTGAGGTCGCAGGTGTGGTGCATGTCGTAGGAGAGCCGGTCGTCCAGCGCCTCCCGCACCTCCGGGCCGAGCGGGTGGCCCTTGCGGTCGGCGTACCGGAGCAGGTCGTAGCCCAGGTCGTGGGCCTTGCACGGCACGGCGTAGTCCCACTTCGTGTTGTCGTCGCCCCACGGCGTCGAGCAGCCGCCGTCGACGTGCACGGCGCGGACCGTGCCGTCGCGGGCCGGCAGCGCGCCCGGGGTGACGCCGCTGAGCGCGGTGAAGTCCTTCGGCAGCCGGGCGAGCGCGTCGGGGTGCGGGCCCGGGTGGACCAGCGCTTCGACGGCGTTCTGCGCGGCCAGCACGTCACCGGTGGGCGGGCCCTGGTCCGGCGGCGACGGCGGGCGCGAGGCGATCAGCCCGAAGGCGAAGACGACCAGCAGGACGAGCAGCAGCCAGCCCGACGTCGACCAGGGCCGGCGGGTGCGGGTCGGATCGGTCGGGGCGGGCATGGGTTCAAGGGTGCCAGCCCCGCTGTGGAGCCGACATGGGGATAACCGCAGGGGTGCGGTGGGGCTGCCCGGATGGCTGCCCGTTCTTCCCTTCCCCGGCGGGGAGGCCCTGGTGAGACTGGGCGGAGGGGGCGACGGCGACCAGGAGGCAGCAGTGCGCTCGACCGAGCTCGCCGTCCCCGTGGAGAACACCGTGCGCGCACTGCGCCGGCTCGCCCCCGGCGCCCGGCTGCGCCCGCTGCGCACCCCGGACCTGCGGGTGCTGGCCGGGGCACTGGGCGACTGCGCGCTCGCGGACCTGGCCAGGGTGCACCCCGGGCCGGTCGCCCGGGTGGTGCTGGCCGCCCAGCTGCGGGCGTTGGACCGGGCGATGACGGGGTTCTTCGACGCCGGGGTGCCGGAGTCCGCCCGGCTGGTGCGGGCCGCGAGGTTCGGCAGGGTCCGCCCGCGGCGGCGGCTGCGTGAGCGGCTGGACACCGAGCCGGGCCTGCGGACGGCGGCGCTGGCGTGGGCGGAGGTGCGCGGGCACCGGATGCTGGCGGAGGAGCTGCGCGGGGCGGGCGGGAGCCCGGACGAAGAGGACGGCCGGCTGGCGGCGGAACTGGCGGTGGCGGAGTTGCTGCCGGAGGTGGCGGCCGGGACGGGCGGGCGGGAGGTGCTGCTGCCCTGGCCGGACGAGGGTGCGGAGCCTGCCTCGGCCGGGTCGCCGGAGCCCGGCGCCGGCGGCCCGCCGGCCGTTCGGTCCGGCCTGGCGCCCCGCGCCGGGGCGGGTGGCGGCTCCCGCGGCGGGCCGCCCGGATCGGGCGCCACCGCGGGGCCCGGCGGCAGCGCGTTCCTCCACGTCCGCTCGGTGCGCGTCACCGACGACGGCTTCCAGGTCGACGTCCACGCCGAGCCGCCCGTCGAACTCCTCCGCGACGGCGACGGCCTCACCCTCCGCGCCCTGTGGTGGAACGGCCTCGGCCGGGTCGCCGACGACCTCGGCCACGAATACCTCCTGCTGGCCAGGGACCACGCCGGCACCGGGACCGTCCGGCACTGGTGCCACCCCCGGCCCGCGCCCGGCGCGCGCGTGCTGCGGCTCGAGTCCGCCGGCTACCGCGGCGAGCGGGTGCGGCTGGCACCCGCGGCCGCCGGGACCTGCGCGGAGGTGCTCGTCAAGCTCGAACTCACCGTTCGGCTGGGGGCGTGACCGGGTCCGGGGCGAAGCAGACCTGGTCGCGGCCGTTCTCCTTCGCCAGGTAGACCGCCGCGTCGGCGGACTGGAGGAGGCGCTCGAGGGTGTCGCCGTGGCGGGGGTGGCGGGCCACGCCGATCGACGTCGTCCGGTCGGCGATGGTCGCCGGGTCGCCGCGCTTGTCCGTCGTCACCATGTGCAGCTTGGCGACCGCGATGCGGATGCGCTCGGCCGCGTCCCAGGTCGCCTCTTCACCGATGTCCGGCAGCAGAACGAGGAATTCCTCGCCGCCGAAACGGCCGACCAAGTCGCTCGGTCTGGTCACTTCGTCGAGCGTTTGCGCAACGGTGCGCAGCACGTCGTCGCCCGCCGGATGTCCATAGGTGTCGTTAATCCACTTGAAGTGGTCCAGATCGACCATCAGCAGCGCCAGTTGATCACCCGATCGAGCGGTGCGTTCAAGTGCCCGCTCGGCCGCCTCCGACCAGCCGCGCATGTTGAGAATGCCCGTTTTCGGGTCGGTCCGGACGTCGTTCTGGAGCTGGTCGAGTTCGGCGAGGCGATTGAAGACGACGGTGACCACGGCCATCACCGCCACCATCGGCGGGACGGCCGCGAGCAGGATCGCGGTCACCGCGCCGAGGCCGATGGTGATCGCCTCGAGCATGTTGTCGGCCGGGCTGCCCAGCACGTTACGAACCGTGCGCCCGGCGGGGGATCCCAGCAGCAGGACCCCGCCCACGTACGCGATCTGGATCGCTTCGTAGATGGCCCCGGTGACGACGATGGTGCCGAACTCGCGGAGGAAGTCGCCCCACCCCGGCCGGCCGAGCAGGTGCGGCCCGAGCCCCGTGTAGGTGAGGTGGGCGAGCGCGCCGGCGAGGCCGTGCGTGATGGACGAGAAAATGAAGTTGTGGGCAGGCCGCCGTGCGATGAACCAGTGCTGCAACCGGATGACGGCGATGACGAAAAGGGTGAGCGGAACCGGCAGTATCATCGCCGCGGAAAACGTC
This sequence comes from Amycolatopsis sp. NPDC004747, assembly GCF_053601335.1. Taxonomy (NCBI): domain Bacteria; kingdom Bacillati; phylum Actinomycetota; class Actinomycetes; order Pseudonocardiales; family Pseudonocardiaceae; genus Amycolatopsis; species Amycolatopsis sp. NPDC004747. Next base: position 406,945 of record NZ_JBSGBQ010000005.1, read on the forward strand.
CACACGGCGGTGAGGTCGATCAGCACCGTTTTGGTCCGGTCGCGCCGCCGCTCTTCCTGGCGCTGGGTCAGTTGAATGTGGACGGTGGCACCGGCGGCCAGGATCGCGAAATTGATCCAGTCGTTTCCGGACGGAATCGGCGAGCGCGCGAACGAGACGGCGAGAATCGCGACCGCGACGGCTTCGGCCGTCAGCATGAACGCGACCTGCACCGGCCGGCGGCGCCAGAGCGCCCAGTTGCCCGGCCAGTACGCGTGGCGGACCCGGGGACCACCGGTCGTGGTCGCGGGCGTACCTGTGGTCACGCCCGGTTCGGCAGCGCTTTCTGCCTGCTCCGGTGCCGAGCCGCCCGGTTCGCCCGGTGCGGCCGGGCTCCCGTCCGGTCCTGGATGCAATTGGTCACCTCCTTTCCAGCCTAGTCTCGCCCTTGAGTAATCTCATCGGTACCTGGCAGAGTGTTCACACATTCCGCGGCCGGGTACCATCCCACAGCAACGGATCGGCCAAGGCCCGGAGTAACTGCCGGGAACGCGGCGCAAAAGGTTCTGCGAGACTCTCCCCGCATGGAGGTGGCCCCCATGAGCAACCGCGACTTCTGAACCACCCTCGAATTGTCACCCGCGACGTCCGCGAATGCCATTCATGATCTTGGCCGTACCCGGAGGTGGGACCCGGCGCTCACGACGGCCAGGGTTGCGGGTCCGTCCCGCCAACCCGGCGCCAGGCGAACGCCACCGGCACGGCCAGCAGCAGACCCACCGCGCCGGCGAGCGCGATGGTCGTGTACGCGGAACCCACCGCCTGCGCGACCAGCCCGCCCAGTCCGACACCCACGCCCTGCGCGACCCGCAGGCCGGTCCGGTACAGGCCGCCCGCGCTGCCCCGGATGTCGTTCGGCACCCACGTGATGAACGTGGCCGACACCGTGATGACGTACGCGCCCGTCGCGCCCGCCAGCGCGAGCAGGATCAGCGCGAACACCAGGTTCGGCCGCAGCGCGAACGCCGCCAGCGCGGCCAGCGGCAGTGCGGCCAGCACCCCGAGCAGCTTGCGGCGGTGCTCGGTGGTGACGAACCGCGAGAGCAGGAACGTCCCGGCGACGAAGCCCAGCGGGTCGGCGGCCAGCAGCCAGCCGACCGCCTGGTCGCCCGCGTTCAGCTGCGCGGCGAGCGGCGCCGCGAGGCCCTCCGGGATCACCGCCAGGCCGACGAGCCAGGACAGGTAGAGCAGCACCCGCAGCCGTTCGTCGCCGAAAACCTGCCGGACGGCGCCGAACCACGGGGCACCGCCGTCGCCCGCGGCGGGACGGCGCAGCACCAGCAGCCGCACGGCGACGGCGGCCACCAGGAACGTCAGCGCGTCGATCGCCAGCGCCCACGACGTCCCGATCGAGGTCACCAGCAGCCCGCCGGCGGCCAGCCCGGCCAGCATCGCGGCGTTGTTCGTGATCCCGCGCAGGTCCTGGCTCTGCAGGTAGACGTCGTCGTCGGCGAAGACCTCGCGGCCGAGCGCGTTCTGCGCCGCGTTGCCGGGCGCGTTCGCGAGCCTGGCGAGGACGAAGAGCGCGAACAGCCAGCCCATCGGCATCCCGGGCAGGGCCATCAGCCCGATCAGCACGGCCTGCGCGAGCGAGCCGGTCACCAGCACCGCGCGCCGGGGGAAGCGGTCGGCGAGCTGGGACAGCCCGAGCCCGCCGGCGAGCGCGGGCAGGAAGGTCAGCGAGTAGACGACGGCCGACAGCAGCGGCGACCCGGTCCGCTCGAAGGTGAGGATGGCCAGCGCGACGATGGTCAGCTGGTCACCGAGCATCGACTGCGTCTCGGCGAACCACAGCGCGCGGAACTCGCGGTTGGCCAGGACGGCCCGGAGCCGGGGTGTCGCGCGTGTTGTCACCTCGTCACCGCCGTCCGCCAATCGAGTGAATATGAACCGTCCGCATTGTGCCTCTCCGGTGACGGCCCCGTCCGGGGGAGTCACGATCGGCCACCGGAAAGCACCCACAGTATGCCGCCGGTTACGCCCCGGTGTCGCCGCAAAGCGGGCCAGTCACCCCCTCGTGACCGGCTCACGGGTACGTCCCGACTGATCGATCCGGACTCGCTCGGCGCAGGGCGGCGGCCGCTCGTCGTCGCGCCGATGCCGCGTTGGACCGAATGGGCCAAGACTGGACAGTGAGCCGGCCGGGGTGGACGGACCGCGCGCCGCCGGCGCTGCAGATCGGGGAGAAGCGATGGACGGGTTGATGCAGGGCAAGGCGGTCGTGGTCACCGGGGCGGGCCGGGGCCTCGGCGAGGCGTTCGCGGTGCACGTCGCGCGCGAGGGTGGGGCGGTGGTGGTCAACGACGTCGACGCCGAGCTGGCGGAGCGCACGGCGGAGACCATCCGCGCGCACGGCGGCCGCGCCGTCGCGAGCGGGCACAGCGTGGCCGAGGCGGGCGAGGCGCAGGAGATCGTCGACCTCTGCGTCAAGGAGTTCGGCGGGATCGACGGGCTGGTCAACAACGCGGGGCTGAACTACGAGGCGCTGCCCTGGGAGGACGACGCCGAGCAGGCCCGCGAGCTGGTGCAGGTCAACGTCCTCGGCGTGGTGAACACCGGCCTGGCCGCGATCAAGGCGATGGTCGACGCGGGCACCGGCGGCTCGATCGTCAACATCTCCTCGGGCGCCTCGCTCGGGCAGCGCAAGCTCGGCGTGTACGCGGCGAGCAAGGGCGCGGTCGCGTCGCTGACCTACTCCTGGGCGCTCGACCTCGAGGACGTCGGGATCCGCGTCAACGCCGTCTGCCCGCTCGCGCACACGCGGATGGTGTGGAAGTCCGAGCGGTCGCTGCGCGCCTGCCCGCCGGACCGCACGCCGTCGCGGATCGCCCCGGTCGTGCTGTTCCTGCTCGGCGAGGGCTCGCAGGGCATCACCGGCCAGATGATCCGGTGCAACGGCCCGCAGCTGCACATCATGGGCCAGCCGTTCCTCAAGCAGCCGATCCTCGAGCGCCCGGTGTGGGACACCGAGACCGTGCAGAAGGCGTTCGACGAGGTCTTCTCCGCCCACCTGGAGAACTACGGCCTGGAGAAGCGCGTGCCGCCGCGGCTGCGCAAGTGGACGGAGACGACCTCGCCCCGCACCGCCTGAAGGGCACCTTCACCGCATCTGACGCGCTGAAGGGCACCTTCCACCCGTCCCATGGGAGGAAGGTGCCCTTCAGCCCGCGTGTCAGGAACCAGCGGCCGGCTCGGGGTCGCGGGTGGCCGCGTAGAGGGCTTCGATGTCGGCCGAATAGCGGTCGTTGATGACCCGGCGCTTGAGCTTGAGCGTCGGGGTCAGCTCGCCGGATTCGGGCGTCCACGCCTTCGGGAGCACGTGGTAGCGCTTGATCTGCTCGATCCGCGCGAGCCTGCTGTTGGCCGAATCGACCGCGCGTTGCAGCTCGGCCCGCACCGCCGGGTGGTCGGCGAGCTCCTCCGGCGCCGCTTCGACGCCGTTGGCCGCCGCCCAGCCGGGCGCGATCTCGTCGTCGAGGACGATCAGCGCCGTCACGTACGGGCGGTCGTCGCCGATCGCGACGGCCTGGCCGATCAGCGGGTGCTCCTTGAGCAGGCCCTCGACGCGGGTCGGCGCGATGTTCTTGCCGCTCGAGGTGATGATCAGTTCCTTCTTGCGGTCGGTGATCGTCACGAAGCCGTCTTCGTCGATCGTGCCGATGTCGCCGGTCGCCAGCCAGCCGTCCGCGTCGGTGGCATCGGCGATCGTGCCGTCCTCCTGCAGGTAGCCGAGGAACACGATCGGGCCGCGGACCAGCAGCTCGCCGTCCTCGGCGACCTTCACCTCGACGCCTTCGAGGGGCTTGCCCACCGTGCCCGCGCGGAAGGCCGAACCGGAGTTGGACGTCGCCGCGCCGGTCGTCTCGGACAGGCCCCAGACCTCGCTGATCTCGATGCCGAGCCCGGCCAGGAAGTAGATGATCTCCACCGGGAGCGCTGCCGCGCCGCTGGAGGCGACGAGCACCTTGTCGAGCCCGAGCAGGGCGCGCACCGGCGCCAGCGCGGCTTCGTCGGTCTGCCGGATCTTCTCGGCCAGCTCCGCGGGCACCGGCCGGCCGGCGCTGCGCAGCTTGTAGCCCTGCTGCAGCAGCTCGTTCGCCTGCAGCAGCGCGGTGCGCCGGTCCTCCGGCACGCCGCCGAGCATGTTCTTGAGCCCGGCCACCATCTTCTCCCACACGCGCGGGACGCCGAAGAAGCTCTGCGGGTGCACCTTGCCGAGCGCGCCGACGACACCGCTCGGGTCGGCGAGGGTGTGCACGTGCCCGGCCCAGATGATCGGCAGGTAGATCGACAGCTCCCGCTCGGCGATGTGGGCCAGCGGCAGGTACGCGATGTTCGTCGCGTGCATCGGCGGGTGGTGCAGCTCGGTGACCGCGTACCCCTGGTGGATCGCGTTGCGGTGCGAGAGCACGACGCCCTTCGGGTCGCCGGTGGTGCCGGAGGTGTAGATCATCGACAGCGGGTCGTCCGGCTTGATGTCCGCCCACGACCGTTCGAACGCCTCCGGATCGGCGGCAAGCGCTTCCCGGCCCCGCTCCCGCAGCGCGGCGAGGGACAGGAACCGGTCGTCGCCTTCGGGGATCGCGGTCTCGTCCATGACGACGATGTGGCGCAGCGCCGGGAGGTCCTCGAGCACCGGCCGCCAGCGCGCCAGCTCGTTCTCCCCGCCGAGCACCACGACCGGCGCCGCGCTGTGCCGCGCGACGAACCGGATCTGGTCCGGGCTGAGGGTGGCGTAGGCGGTGCAGGGGATCGCGGCCAGGTGCGTCGCGGCGAGGTCGGCGACGATGTGGTCCGGGCAGCCGGGCGCCATGATCAGCATGCGGTCGCCGGTGGCGAGGCCGAGGCCGGCCAGCCCGCGGGAGACCTCGGCGATCGCGGTGCGGAACTCCAGCCAGGTGAGCGTCGGCTGTCCTTCGATGTCGAGCGAGGTGATCGCCGGCAGGTCCGGGTACTCGACCGCGTTGCGGTGCAGCAGCCGCGGGATCGTCTGGCCTTCGGTCTGCTCGGCGACGGACGGGGTGGTCAACGCTGGCCTCCTCGGGTGCTCCGGATGGCCACACTGTAGGGGCTCCCGACGCAGGTGGATAGAGAATCGCGGCCACGTCAAGCCTCGCCGGTGAACCGGACAAAGCGGTCAGGTCCCCACGACTGTCCACTGTGCACACGGGCGTCGGCGCGGGAATCGCGCTTCAATGGAGTGGTCACGGACACCTGGGGGTAGGCGATGACACACTCCGCGCGCAAGCTGCTCGAAGCGATCCAGGCCGAGCTCGTGCCGCGCGATGGCGACAACCGGCTCGTGCCGCTGATCGCCGCGGGCCGGGCGCCGCGCGCGGTGTTCGCCGCGCTCGCCGCCGAAGAGAAGCTGATCACGCTCAGCGACTGGCGGAGCTTCCACGCGCTGGCCGCCCGGGCCGACGAACCGAACGCGCGCACGTTCTTCGGCGGGCTCGCGCCGGGCGAGCAGCAGGCGAACGCGATGCTGGACGCGTTGCTCGCCGCCACTGGTCCGGACCACGGGAAGGACCTGCCGCGCGCGGGCTGCCAGGTCTACCCGGCCTACGTCGCCTGGCTCGCGCTGAACGGCGAGTCGTCGGCCACCGCGGCGGGGATCTTCGCCAACTTCGCCGCCTTCGGCCGGTACTGCGCCGACGTCGCCGCGGGCATGCGCGAGCACTACAGCTTCACCGACGAACAGTGCGCGTTTTTCGACTTCTTCGCTGCGGACGTTCCGGAAATCGAAGAACAAGCGCTCGCGGCGATCCAGGCGGGCCTCGACGCGCACCGGCTCGACGAACGCGAGGCGCACCGCTGCGCGCGGCTGTTCCAGAGCTACGAGCTGCTCTTCTGGAACACGCTGGCCGACGAGTTCCCGGGCTGAGCGGACCCGCGTCCCCGCGGAACCGGTTTCGGCGGTCAGCGCAGGGTGATCAACCGGCTGCGGTTGCGGAATGCCGGGAATTCCGGCTCGCTGCCCGGGGAATCCGCGGCCGGGCGCGGAATTCCTGCTCATTCCGCTTTTCCGGGACCGTCCACCCCGGACAAAGGCGGGGTTCCGGGTGGCCTCCGCGACCCCGTGATGTTTGTCACCGAACGATCCGGCTCTGTCGTACGTAGAGGGCGCCGGCCGGGACGCGCGGGGCTCCGGGAGCGCTTCCAGTGCTCAGATACGTACAGGGAAGGAAAGTTGCCCTGCGACGAACGTCACGACTTTCGGTGGTGGACTTTCGAAGCGCAGGCAGCGAGTGTGGAGGGATCACGGTCGCAAGATCACGTTCTCGCCACGGACTTGACGAGCCCTGGAGGGCTGCCTAACGTCGTCGCGGGCGAAGCAGACCACGGTGATGTTGATCCGGCTGGTCGGAATCCGGGTGTTGACCGCCTCGGGCGACCCGAAACCATGTACTGCCGGAAGGAAAACGGACCCAGGTGAAGCAGATTTCTCTTCGACGCAACCGGGGATCCTCGATTCGGAAGCGCGTGCTCACGATCGCGCTCGTCCCCAGTGTCGCGCTGTTGCTGGTCGGTGTGGCTCTCGCGGGCTACCTCATCTACGACGCCGTCACCGGCCGGGACTACACGAACCGTATCCGGGGTTCGGAGGCTCCGTCCATCCCGTTCCTCGCCTCGCTGCAGCAGGAGCGCCAGGCCACGCTGAGCTTGCTCGCGGGCCAGAGCAACCAGCGCGCCGTGCTCGCGGGCATCCGGCCGAAGACGGACGAGAACGCCGCGAAGACGATCCAGTACCTCAAGGACAACTTCGCCGACTACGACGACACCCCGCCGAGCGTCCTGAAGAACATCGCCACGTTCTTCGGGCTGTACCAGCAGCTGCCGCAGAACCGGCAGGCGATCGACGGCGGCCAGATGCAGATCAACCAGGCCTTCGTCTACTACAACAAGATGATCGACCAGTTCACCGACGGCGTGGCCGGGCTCGCGCAGAACGCGCGCGGTGCCCAGAACGCGTTCGACCGGCTGACCGCGATCCCGCTGTTCACCGCGGCCGACCAGATGCAGCGCAGTGACGCGCTCGCCGCCGCCGGGCTGGCCGCGGGTGGGCTGAGCAACGACGACTTCCGGACCTACGTCGGTCAGGTCGGTGCCTACCACGCCCAGCTCGACGCGTCGGCGCCGAAGCTGATCCCCGAGGTCAAGGCCAAGTACGACGAGCTGCTGGCCAGCCAGCCGTGGCAGACGGTGAACCAGGTCGAAACCGCGTTCCTGCGCGGTGACCTCTCCAAGCTGCCGGTGCCGCAGGACCAGTGGCGCACCGCCGCCCGCCAGGTCGGCGCCGCGCTGATGGGCATCTTCATCCTGCAGAGCTCCAACGCGAGCCAGGCCGCGATCAACGACGCGGACTCGACGTTCACCGAGTCGCTGATCGCCGGCGTGGTCGCGGTCCTGTTCGCGGTCTTCGTGGTCTTCGTCGCCGTCCGGCTGTCGAACCGGCTCATCGGCCGCCTGCACCGGCTGCGCGAGGACACCCTCGACGCGGCCGAAGTCCGGCTGCCCGAGCTGGTCGCCCGGGTCCAGGCCGGCGAGCCCGTCGACCTCGAAGAGGGCGGGCACTTCCTCGACCACGGCACCGACGAGATCGGCCAGGTCGCCGACGCGTTCAACAAGGCGCAGCAGACCGCCATCGCGGCCGCCATCGACGAGGCGAAGACCAAGGAGGGCACCAAGACGGTGTTCCTCAACATCGCCCACCGCAGCCAGGTCATCGTGCACCGCCAGCTCAAGGTGCTCGACCAGGCCGAGCGCAAGCAGGAGGACCCGGACCAGCTGGACACGCTGTTCCAGCTCGACCACCTCTCCACCCGCGCCCGCCGCAACGCCGAAAACCTGATCATCCTCGGCGGCGGCCAGCCGGGCCGCCAGTGGCGCAACCCGGTCGGGCTCGCCGAGCTGGTCCGCGGCGCGTCCGCCGAGACCGAGGACTTCGCGCGGGTCAAGACGGCGGTGCTGCCGCAGATCGCCATCCGCGGCCCGGTCGTCGGCGACCTCGTGCACTTGCTGGCCGAGCTGATCGACAACGCGACGTCGTTCTCGCCGCCGCAGTCGCGGGTCGAGATCCGCGGCAACGTGGTCGGCAAGGGTGTCGTGATCGAGGTCGAGGACCAGGGCCTCGGGCTCGAGCCGGACCAGACCGAAGAGATCAACGCGATGCTGGCCGACCCGCCGGACTTCGGGATCATGGCGCTGTCGGACGAGCCGCGCCTGGGCCTGTTCGTGGTCGCGCGGCTGGCCGCCCGCCACGGCATCCAGGTGCACCTGCGTGAGTCCGCCTACGGCGGCACCCGGGCCATCGTCCTGGTGCGCACCGACCTGCTGGCCCCGCTCGCCGAGAACGAGCCGGAGCAGCCGATCACCCCGCCGAAGCCGGAGCTCGTGCCGAACCCGGTCGAGCCGGAGACCACGGCCAACGACGAGGTCGCGCCGCTCAAGCGGCCGGTGCGCCGCCCGGCCCGGCACCGCACCGAGCCGCCGATGGCCGTCCCGCCGGCGCCCCCGACGGCTCCGGCGACCGTGGTGACCCAGCCGCCGACGCCCGTGCCGCCGATGGCCGCCCCGCCGGTCACCGTCCCGCCGCCGGCGCAGTCGCCGTCCGCCCAGCCTTCGTCCGCGCCGACGCCGGTCCCGGTCGGGTCCGTGTCGGAGCCGGTGAGCCAGCCGACCCAGGCCCAGCCGGTGGCCGCGGTCCGGCCGCCCGCCCCGCCCGCCCGGACTTCGCGCCCGGCGCGTCCGGCCGCGCAGCAGCCGGTGTGGCCGCCGCAGGAGCCGCGGGCCGCGGCGACGCCGGAGAGCCGTCCGCAGCAGCCGCGCCGTCCGGAGGCCCCCGGCCGCCCGCCGCTGCCGCAACGGCGACGTCAGCAGAACCTCGTTCCGCAGCTGCGGGAAGATAAGCCCGCACAGGAACGCGAAGAGGTCCGGCTGGACTCGCCGGAGGCCGCCCGCAGCAGGCTCTCCGCCTTCCAGCAGGGCACCCGGCGGGCCCGAGACGAAGAGTTTCCCGAGAACGACGACAGGTACGGAGAGCGCGAGTAATGGTCAACTCAGGCGCCCACGAGCTCGACTGGCTGCTGGACGACCTCGTCAAGCGGGTCGCCGGGGCGGACCGGGCGGTGGTGCTGTCCTCGGACGGCCTGCTCATCGGGAGGTCCGGCAACCTTTCCGAAGAGGACGCCGAGCACCTGTCCGCGGTGGCTTCGGCGTTCCAGAGCCTGGCCCGCGGTACCGGGCGGCACTTCGGCGGCGGCAACGTCCGCCAGACGATGGTCGAGATGGACCACGCGTTCCTGTTCGTGACGGCGGCCGGCCGAGGCGCCTGCCTCGCCCTGCTGGCCCGTGAAGACGCGGACATGGGGCTGGTCGCGTACGAGATGAACCTGATGGTGAAGCGGGTCGGGCAGGTGCTCACCTCGGCCCCGCGGACCGCCGGCGCGCAGCCCACTGCGCCATGAGCGCACGGCACGAAGCCTGGTTCGACGACGAGGCCGGCCCGCTGGTCCGGTCCTACGCGGTCACCGGTGGCCGCACCCGGTCGGACACGCTCGGGCTCGACCTCATCACGCTGGTGGTCGCGCTGCGCACCGCCCACGAAGCAGGCATGCTCGAACCGGAGTACGCCCGCATCATCGCCCTGTGCCAGCGGCCGGTCTCGGTGGCCGAGGTGGCCGCCAGGGTCGATCTCCCGCTGCCCGTGGTGAAGGTGATGCTGAGCGACCTCATCGAGCAGAACCTGGTGCTGTTCCGTACCGCGGCACCGGTCCAGGAAACCCCCAACCGACACGTATTGCAGGCGGTCCTTGATGGCATCCGGAAACTCTGACCCCCGGCGGAACCTGACCGCGACCGCGGTCAAGGTACTCATCGCCGGCGGGTTCGGGGTCGGCAAGACCACGATGGTCGGTTCGGTGAGCGAAGTGCCGCCACTGCGGACCGAGGAGGTCATCACCACCGCGTCCGAGGGTGTCGACGACCTGTCCGGCGTCGAGCAGAAGACCACCACGACGGTCGCGCTCGACTTCGGCCGCATCACGATCAACCCGGACCTGATCCTCTACCTGTTCGGCACGCCCGGGCAGGACCGGTTCTGGTTCATGTGGGACGAGCTGGCCGAGGGCGCGCTCGGCGCCGTCGTGCTGGCCGACACGCGCCGGCTCGACAGCTGCTTCGCCGCGGTGGACTTCTTCGAGCGCCGCAACCTGCCGTTCGTCGTCGGCGTGAACTGCTTCGACGGCGCGTACCGCTACGGCACCGAGGAGGTCCGGCAGGCGCTCGACGTCGGCATGGACGTCCCGCTGCTGCTGTGCGACGCGCGTGAGCGCGAGTCGACGAAGCAGGTGCTGACCAGCCTGATGGAACACGTGATGGCGCGGTCCGACCTGGCCGCCGCCCAGGGCGGCTACTGACCGGCCGGACCGCGTTCGCTCAGCGCTTGCGCAGGTTGTCGAGCGCGAACCGGCCCGGGCCGACCGCGGCGAACAGCAGGAAGACCCACGAGTAGACCGCGGCGGGCTCGCCCATGTTCTGCAGCGGCAGCAGGCCCATCGGGGCGTGCACGGTGAAGTAGGCGTAGGCCATCACGCCGGACAGCAGGATCGCGGCCGGCCGGCCGGCGAGCCCGACGAGCAGCAGCACGGCGCCCACGAGTTCGAAGACGCTGCCCCACCAGCCGGGGAACGAGCCGAACGGGACGCCGCCGCCCTGGCCGTCGATCCCGCCGAAGAGGCCGAACCCCTGCAGGCCGTGGCAGCCGAACAGGAACGAGATCACGATCCGGCTCGCGCCGACCACGATGCCGGTGACCTTGGTCTTGGCCGGGGCGGTGGCGGTCTGGGTTTCGCGGGCGACGGTGGTGGTCATGGTGGGTCCCTTCCCTGGGTTCCGCTTGCCTTCTGCCCACGCGTCGATCGGGCCCCGGCGGGTTTCGACACCCTCGCGGAAAAATCTTGGGAGACTTTCCCCATGGCGGGCAAACAGAGTGCCGGGCTGCTGCTCTACCGGGGCCGCGGCGAAGACGTCGAGGTGCTGCTCGGGCACATGGGCGGGCCGTTCTGGGCGAAGAAGGACGCGGCCGCGTGGTCGCTGCCCAAGGGCGAGCTCGACCCGGACGAGTCCCCGGAGGCCGCGGCGCGGCGGGAGTTTTCGGAGGAGCTGGGGCTGCCCGCGCCGTCCGGGGAGTACGTCGAGCTGGGCGTGGTGAAGCAGTCGGGCGGCAAGGTCGTGACGGCGTGGGCGGTCGAGGCCGACCTGGACCCGGCCGCGGTGGTGCCCGGGACGTTCACCATGGAGTGGCCGCCGCGCTCGGGCCGTCAGCAGGAGTTCCCCGAGGTGGACCGGGTCGCCTGGTTCTCGCTGCCGGACGCCCGGGAGAAGCTGGTGAAGGGCCAGCTGCCGTTCCTGGACCGGCTGCTGGCCGTGGTCACCGGCTGAGCAGGGCGTCCAGCGGCTTGGCGGTGAAGGACGGCAGCACGACGTCCGCCTGCCCGAAGTCGAGGTTCCGGGTGATCGCGTTCGGCACGGCGATGCACGTCAGGCCGGCGGCCTTGGCGGAGGTGACGCCGTGCGGGGTGTCCTCGAAGGCGATGGCGTCTCCGGCCGCCGTGCCGAGTGCGTCGAGGGCGGCGAGGTAGAGGTCCGGGTCGGGTTTGGCCTTGTGGAGGTCCCCGGTGAGGACGGCGTCGAAGTAGTGGTCGAGGCCGAGTCGTTCGAGGTGCGGGTTCACCCAGGCCCCGGACGAGCTGGAGGCGACGGCCAGCTTGATGCCCTGCTCGCGCGCGGCGTCCAGGTACGCCCGGACCCCTTCGCGCGGGCCGAGGTCCTCGAGGAGCCGGAGGACGTGGGCGCGTGTCCTGGGCCGCAGCGCCTCGGGGTCGATGCCGGGGACGTGCTCGGCGAGCAGGGCGAACATGGCGGGCGTGGTGTGCTGGGTGCCGATGACGGCGTACCAGGCGTCCAGCGGCAGCTCGGTGCCGTGTTCCCGGAAGACGGCCTGCCACGACTGCAGCACGGCGGATTCGGTGTCGGCGAGCGTGCCGTCGAAGTCGAAGACCAGGGCGCGGGTGGGCACGCCTGCACCCTGCCCGCTCGGTGATCGTTCAGGCAAGACAGTTGTGACGAGGGCCGGTTCAGCTCAGGTAGAACTCCGTCAGCACCGGGGCCAGCGCCGCCGCCTTCACGATGTGCGTCTGGCCCGGCAGCGTCCGGTACTCCGCCGACGGCAGGACCTTCGCCAGCGACGCCACGCCGTGGCGCATCCAGTCCGGGCTGCGGCCCCCGTCGATCACCAGCGACGGGACCGTCACCTCCGGCCAGGCCGCGGGCAGGGGCTCGCCCGCCTGGTGGCCGATCACCATCGCCGTGTCGTACGGGATCGTGTGGGCGACCCTCTTGAGCTTGGCCCAGAACGGCATGATCCGCATCGTCGCCACCATGACCCCGCTCAGGCCGACGCCTTCGGTCATGAACATCTTGACCGCCTTGCCGCGCTTGCCCTCCCGCACCGCCTGGTCGAGCCGGGCCGCGTAGTCCGACGGCACGCGGGGGCGGCTGCCGTCGACGATGAACGGCGGCTCGTACAGCGCCAGCTTCGGGACCGCGAGCCGAGGTGCCGCTTCGAGGGCCAGCGCGACGCCCGACGAAATGCCGAACAGGAACGCCTCGCCGCCGGCCTCCTTGACGACCGCCGCGAGGTCTTCGACCTCGCGCTCGACCGCGTACGGCCCGGTGTCGCCGCTCTCGCCCCGGCCGCGGCGGTCGTAGGTGTACACGGTGAAGTGCGCGGCCAGTTCCTTCGCCAGTGCGTCGTTGGGGGATGAGCCGCGGTAGCACATCGCGCCGTCCACGAGGACGAGCGCGGGGCCGGCCCCGGCGCGGGTGTAGGCGATGCGGGTGCCGTCGGCTGAGGTTGTCGTCGTCATGCGCACAGCCTGACTCCGACGTATCGATCTGTCAAGACAAAAAAATTTGTCGGTGCAGTCAAGCGCCCCAAGGCGGCCTTCGGTGCGTCTGACGCAACCAAGGCCACATTGGGGCGCTTGGGTCAGGCGGAACGCAGGGTCAGGAGCGTGATCTCGCTGGGCGCGAAGATCCGGAACGGCGGGCCCCAGAACCCGGTGCCGCGGCTGTTGTACAGCTGCGTCCCGCCGTGCCTGCTCAGGCCGGACAGCGTCGGCTGGTCGAGCCGCACCAGCAGGTGGAACGGCCAGATCTGCCCGCCGTGCGTGTGCCCGGAGATCTGCAGGTCGACATCTGCCTCGCGGGCGTCGCGGACCTGCTTCGGCTGGTGGGCCAGCAGCACCACGGGGACGCCGCCGGGCCGGTCGGCCAGTGCCGCGGCCAGGTCGGGGCCGTGGCCGGGCAGGCCCGACGCCGCGCCGGTCGGGTCGTCGATGCCGGCGAAGAGGATCCGGTCGCCGCCGCGCTCGAGCAGCGTCGAACGGTTGTGCAGGGTGTCCCAGCCGAGGCCTGCCATGTGGTCGAGCCACGCCTGGGCCTCGCCGAAGTACTCGTGGTTGCCGGTGATGTAGAACCGCCCGAGCCCGGCCTGGACGCCGCCGAGCGGGTCGACCTGCTTGCGGCGCTTGGCCACCGCGCCGTCGGCGAGGTCGCCGGCGTGGCAGACGACGTCCGCCTCGAGCGCGTTGACCGCCGCGACGACCTTCTCCGACCACTTCGTCCGGTCGATCGGCCCGAAGTGGGTGTCGGTCAGCACGGCGACGCGCAGGCCGTCGAGCCCCGCCCCGAGCCGCGGGATGACGACGTCGACCGCCTTCACCGGCGGCACGCGCATGGCGACGCGGTTGCCGTGCACGAGCAGCCCGGCGGCGACCAGCACGGTCGCGCCGGCGACGATCCGCGAGCGAAGCGGGTCTTCGACGCCGAGCAGGGCGACCCGCAGCACCAGGCTCAGGATCGACCAGCTGAACAGCACCCAGATCACGGCGAGCAGCGAGTCGCCGAGGCGGGCGGCGCCGTCGCTCTGGTGCCGGGAGTGGCCGCGGAACATCGCAACCGGCATCGTGACCAGGCCTGCCAGCAGCACGACGGTGCCGGCGATCGTGCCGGCCAGGCCCCACTCCGGCGCCAGCACGAGCGTCCACCACGGCACGCCGTACAGCAGGAGCATGGCCAGGATCGGCACGACGACGAGTTGCCCTCTCATCGAACCAGGTTACAGCCCATCGGGCTGTTAGCGTTTCGGCTCCGCTGGAGGCGGCGGAAGGGGCGCCGTGCACCCGTTGCCGGAGCAGGCGTTTCCCCGCGCCGGCCGGCCCGGCCGCACTGGTTGCCTTTGCCTCCCTCGCCGCCGCGAGTGCTGGTCGTCCTGCGGGGCGGGCCGCGCGGGGGAGACGGGATCGCTGCTACGACGCGGCTCGTGAACGCCGCCAGTCCGAGACCGCCTCTTCGACGTCCACCAGCGCCACCGTGAGCGGCGGCCCGGTGTGGTGGTTGAGGTAGGCCTGGCGGATGCGGGTGTTGAGGTCCTCGACGACGTCCCGGACCTGCCGTTCGGTTCGCTCCCCGGCGAGCCGGGCCGGCAGGTCCTGGACCTCGCGCTTGAGCGCGAGCGCCGGCGGCAGCAACGCCTTCGTGTCGTGCCCGCCCCTCTTGACTTCGCGGAGCACCCAGTCGGTCGCCGCGTCGTTGCCGGTGGGCTTCGGCAGGGGTTTGCCGGTGCCCGGCAGGTCGTCGAACTCCCCGCGCTCGCGGGCTTCCTCGATCTTCCGGTCGACCCACCAGCGGAAAGACACCTTGGGCGGCTTGCGTGCGGTCATCTCCTCCCACCCCCTCCGTCCTCTTCCAGGGTAATCTCCGCAACGACGAGCGAGGGGACCGCATGACCGCCGAACGCACTGGCGCCGAGGACGTCGACCGGACGCTGGCGCTGCTCTGGCGCGCCCGCGGCGCCGCCGCCGAACCGACCAGGGGCCGCCGCCCGACGCTGACGATCGAGCGCATCGTCGCGGCCGCGATCGCCGTCGCGGACGCCGACGGGCTCGCCGCCGCGTCGATGCACCGCGTCGCCAAGGAGCTCGGCGCGGGCACGATGACGCTCTACACCTACGTGCCCGGCAAGGCCGAGCTGGTGGACCTGATGGTCGACGACGTCCTCGTCGGGCGCCGGCTGCCCGGGCCGGGCGAGCCGCGCCACGGGGATTGGCGCGCGCAGGTGGCGCTCTACGCCGAGCGGACCCGGCAGGCCTACCGCAGCCACCCCTGGTTGTGCGAGGTCTCGCGCGTCCGGCCGCCGCTCGGCCCCGGTCACCTGGCGGGGCACGAGTACCTGCTGTCGATCATGGACGAGCTGGGGCTGCCGCCGCGGCAGGCCGTCGCGGCGGCCAACGGGATCGGCACGTACGTAGACGCGAACGCCGCGCTCGACGCGGAGAACACCCGGCTGGAGCGCAGCACCGGCCAGTCGACCGAGGCGTGGTGGCACCAGCGGTCGTCGTTCTGGGAGAACTACTTCGTCGTCGACGACCACCCGGCGATGAACCGCATCTGGCTCGGCGGCGGCTTCGACCAGAGCGCCAAGGCGCAGGGCGACACGGCGTACGAGTTCGGCCTGGACCGGATGCTCGACGGCATCCAGGCCATGGTCGGCTAGCGCCGGCTGCGCCACCGCAGCCGGCGGCGCTCCTGCTGGGGCACCTCGGCCGGCTGCGGCGCGGCGCGCAGGAGGTCCCGGCAGACCGGGTCGAACCGGCCGGGTTCCTCGATCATCGGCGCCGCCAGCACGACGTGCCCGCACACCGCCCGGAACCGGCCGTCGTGCCGCCCCGCCGCGAACTCCTCTTCGGTGACGGCGTGGGTGTAGCCGTCGGTGTCGCAGCGGATGTGCACCAGGAACGGCTCCACCGGGCTCACCCGGCCGAGCTGGTCGAGGTGGTTTCGGTCGGGGTCTTCTCCGAGTCGGCCGGGGCGGCGGCCGTCGACGACGGCGGCGGTGTGGTGGTGCTGGTCGTCGACGGCGGCGGCGTGGTCGGGTCCGTCGACGGCGGCGTGACGGGGTCGGTCGACGAGGGCGTGGTCGGGTCCGTGGAAGGCGTGGTGGGGTTCGTCGACGGCGTGCTCGGCGTGGTGGTCGACGACGGTGTTTCGGTCGGCGGGGTGTTGCTCGGCGGGGTGTCGGCCGGCGGCGCGGGCGGCGCCGGGACGCCGACCGGAGACCCGGCCGCGGCGGCGTCCGGGGCTCCGGGCGTGCCGATCGGCACCTGGCTGTCGGGCAGCTGGGCCACGCCGCCGCGGTAGGCCGCGGCCCACGCCAGCACCGTGTCCACATAGGACTGCGAGTTGTTGTAGCGGCGCACGGCGATCCGCTGCCCCGCGTCGGTGGAGAGGTCGAGGCCGCCCGAGCACAGGTAGCGCGCGGTGGCCAGCGTCTCGTCGTAGATGTTGTTGGGGTTCGACACGCCGTCGGCGTTGCCGTCGGAGGCGTAGCCGCGCCAGGTCGACGGGATGAACTGTGTCGGGCCGACCGCCCGGTCCCACACCGTGTCGCCGTCGTACTTGCCGCCGTCGGTGTCCGGGATCGCGGCGAACGCGCCCGCGCCGTTGAGCACCGGGCCGAGGATCGGCTCCAGCGTGTCGCCGTTGGCGTTGACGTACCCGCCACGGGCGTGGTTGGACTCGATCCGGCCGATGCTGGCGATCAGCGCCCAGTCGAGGTGGCAGTTCGGCTGTTCCTTGGCCAGGATGTTCGCGGCGTTCTGGTACGCCTTGAGCATGCTCCCCGGGATGCCGAGCGACCCGGAGATGCCCGCGGAGCCGGCGCGCCCGCCCGGCACGACCAGCGGCTCGGGCAGCGGCGGCTGGGGCAGGCTGCCGTCGACCGCGATCGGCGGCATGACGATGTCCGGCTGCTTCGGCGGTGGCGCGGCGACGGCCTGGTCCGGCTGCGTGTCGCCGGCGTTGGCCACGACGACCGGCGCGGGCAGGCCCGTGGTCAGCGTCGGCAGCACGACGAGCGCCCCACCCGCGAGCGCCGCCGCGGTCCGGCGGACCGAACGCGCACCCTTGCGACGTGGCCGGTGCTTCGGCATGGTCGTCCCCGCTTCCCTCGATCCTCGCTGATCGCCTCACCCGATCGGCCTCACCCACCGGTACTGACCGGTAGGAGCAAGCTAGCCGATGGAAGCGAACTTTGGCGAATGCCACAGCGAAATCCGCCCTCGCGGGAGAAGTTCGTCTGGATGGCACAAAACCTTCGTAGGAAATCTGTCAGATTCACCAGGACTTAACCGGGTGCTGCGGACAGTTTGTCCGACAGGACACCGGGCACGGTGAGCCCGCGTTGTGCCACGTCCGAACAAAACCGCCGGACGAGCGAATCCGACGGCGTTGCGCTGAACGTCACGACGTCCCGGTGCAGGGCGGGCTTCAGCCGCCGCAGTGCGCCCGGAAAGGTCCGCGTGAGCGCCGTGGTCGGGACCAGTGCGGCACCGAGCCCCGCCGCGGCCAGCTGGGCTGCCGTCGTGGCCTGCTTCGTGCGCATCACCACCTCGAGTACCGCGCCGCGCCGTGCGGCTTCCTGGTCGAGCCATCCACCGAGCCCATTGTCCCGGTGGTAGTGCACCAGCGGAATGCCCGTGAGGGCGGTCATCGGGACAGTCGCGCGGGTGGCGAGCGGGTGGTCCGAGGCCAGCGCCAGGACGATCTCCTCCCGCCCGACGAGTTCGGTGGAGCCGCTCCAGCGGCTCGGCCGCGGGCCGACCGCGACGTCCGCTTCGCCCGTTTCCAGTGCCTCGGCCAGCGCGTCCGCGCTCGTGGTTTCGGTCAGCGTGACCAGGACTTCCGGCCGGTGCCGGTGCCAGGCCCGCAGGACGGGGGCGAGCAGCCCGGCGGTCATGCTCTCCGCGCACGCGACGCGCAGGGTGCCGCGGCCGCCACCGGCCACCGCCCGGCCGGTCCGGACCACCCGTTCCGCGGCGGCCAGTGCCGCGCGCGCGTCCGCCAGCACCGCCCGCCCCGCGGCCGTCGGGCGGACCCCGCGCGGCAGCCGTTCGAGCACCGGTGTCCCCAGTTCCCGTTCGAGCGCGCCGATCTGGTGCGACAGCGCGGGCTGCGACAGGTGCAGCCGCGCGGCCGCCTCGGTGATCGAGCCCGCGTCGAGGACCGCGACCAGGCACTCCAGCGCGCGCAGCGTAGGCATTCGGAAATTCTATCGCAGACATCGAAAACCTTCGGATCACGACGGGATTGTTCCGGCGGCGGCCGGCGCTGAACGACGTGTGCGAGACGGAAGGAGCACGGAAATGTCGTTCGAGGGAAAGCGGCTGGTCGTCGTGGGCGGCGGTTCGGGGATCGCCCGGCGGATCGTTTCGGACGCGTACGCGGCGGGCGCGGAGGTGACCTGGGCCGGACGCGAGCCGGCGGCTTTGGCCGAGCGTGGTGTCCGGGCCGCGTTCGCGGACCTCGGGGAAGAATCGTCGTTGAAAGCGCTTGCCGAAGAAACGGGCGAAGTCGACTACCTGGTTTCGCTCGCCGCGGCGCCGGCGAACGGCCCGGTCGTGGCGCTGGAGCGGGCTGCGGTCACGAAGGCGTTCGACGCCAAAGTGACCGGTCCGCTGATGCTGGCCAAGCACTTCGCTCCGCGATTCCGCGAAGGCGGTGCCATGGTGTTGTTCTCCGGCGTCGCCGCGTGGCGGCCGATGCCGGAAAGGACGGTCATGGCGACCACGAACGGCGCGGTCGCGTTCCTCGCGGAAGCGCTCGCGGTGGAGCTGGCGCCGATCCGGGTCAACGCGATCTCCCCCGGCATCGTCGACTCGGGCGCGTGGGACCGGCTCGGCGAGGCGAAGGCGGCGTTCTTCCGCCGGACCGCGGAAGCGAACCCGGCCCGCCGCGTGGGCCGTCCCGCGGACGTCTCGGCGGCCACGCTCCAGTTGCTGGAGAACCCGTTCGTCACGGGTTCGGTGCTGCATGTGGACGGTGGCGGCCGGCTCGGGTGAGCGAGTCTTTACACGGAGTTGAAGCGTTCCTATGATCGGCCACCCGGACGCGTTGCCGCACGTCCGGGTGGCCCAGGTGGAGGGTTTGATGGCACGTAGGGCGCCGCGCCGAGAGCAGGTCACCGTCGCCGAGCTGCTGGGCCGGTCCGACGCACCGTTCGATCGGTACCGCGACGAGGACACCCTGGTGCTCCCGCGGGCGCGTCACCGGGAGAAGCCACAGGTCTTGCGTTCGCTCGCGCGGCTGCGGGTGCTGTCCGTGGTCGCCGGGGCGCTGGCCCTGACGGGCGGGGTCAGCGCGGCGGTGTCCCTGCCGTCCTCGCGCAACACGGCCGCGGCCTGGCCCCCGATCGGCCTGGAACCCCCGGCGGTGGCGCTGGTGCCGCTGCCGGCGGACGTCGTCGTGCCCCCGGCCAAGCACGCGGCACCGGCTCCGCAGACTCCGCAGAGTTCACCGTCGGCTCCGGAATCCGTAGCACCACCGGTTGATCCGGCTGCAGTTTCCCCGGAATCTTTCGAACCGGAACCGAAATCCGCCAATCCGGCCGTGCGCCGCGGCAAGCTGGCGCGTGCGGTGCAGGTCGTCGACAAGGTGCCGAAGCCGGTGGAGAAGGTGACCCCGGCGCCGCCCGAGCAGCAGGTGGCCCCGGTCCGCCACGAGATCCCGGACATCCCGCTCTGGTCGCGCGCCCGCCCGAAAACCCCGGACTGGCCGGCGATGTGGGGCGGCCGCCGCCCCGCGGGCTTCCCCTTCGGCGAACACCACGAATGCGGTGGCGGCGGCCGTCACCGTCGCTGAGCTCAGGTGCCGAGCGGGATCTGGTACTGCATGAAACCCTTGTCGAGCGCGACCTGGTCGTAGAGCCGCCGCGCGGTCGTGTTCGACGTTTGGGTGTGCCAGTAGACGCGCACGCACCCCTGTGCCCGCGCCCATTCGGCAACGGCTTCGATGAGCGCGCGGCCGACCCCTCGTCCGCGGGCGCCGGCGTCGGTGAAGAGGTCCTGCAGGTAGCAGACGTCGGCGGAGGTGGTGCTGGCGTGGGTCAAGAAGTGCACGATGCCGACGAGTTCGCCGTCGGCCCACGCGCCGAGCGCGTGCATGCGCGTGCCGTCGGCGAACTCCCGCCAGGCCCGGTCCACCAGTTCCGGCGCGAGCGTCCTGCCGTAGAACGCGTTGTAGCCCGCGAACAGGTTTTCCCAGGAAGCGCGGTCTTTTTCGGTGAGGCCCCCAATGGTGATCATGGCCGGAGGCTAACGCGCGGGGGACAGGCACCGGACACAACTCGCGAGTAAGGTGACGAACCCGAAACGAATTCATAGAATCGCGGAGCTCGGGTCGGCAACGCAGTGGAGGTTCCTGATGGCGCGCACGGCGCACCGTGCCAGTGGCAGACGCGTCTCGGTGGGGGAGCTGATGCTGCGGCCGGATGTTCGTGGCCGCCGTCGCCCCGAGGACCTGGAAGTGCTCGAACTCGCGTACCGCATGCGCCGCCGGATCGGCCCCGAGGCCGCGGTGCGGGCTCCCTCGCCGGGAGCCCGCGCGTTGGCCGTCGTGACCGGTTTGTGGCGGCGCAAGCCGAGGTAGCCCGCCCCGCGAACGAGCGCTTCAGAAGCCGATCGTCGAAGGTGGACGGGCGATCAGCGCCGATGCCCCCGGCTCGACGGCGGCGCAGTGCGTGCCCGGCGCCGGGAGCTTGCCGGAGATCAGGTAGTCGTCGGTCGCCTTGGTGACGCACGGGCTGTTCTTGAAGTACGCCCCGTGGCCCCAGCCGTCGTAGGTGAGCAGGGTGTTGCCCGTCTGGCGGGCCACCGCCTGCGACCACGCGTACGGTGTCGCCGGGTCGTGGCGGCTGCTCAGCACCAGCAGCGGCGGTGCGCCGTGCACCTGCAGCGGGTGCTGCGGGTTGCTCGTCCGGTTCGGCCAGCCGATGCAGCCGGTGACCGCGGTCCAGCCCAGCGAGTTGACCTTGACGTCCGGGGCGAACGCGGCCGACACCCGGCGGTACGTCTCGAGTTCCGCGAAGCTGTGCACCGGCATGCGCCAGTCGTCGCAGAACACGCTCTGGAAGACGTAGTTGATCGGGATGTCGTCGCGCAGCCGGGCCGTCGCGGCCGGTGCGGTGCCGTCCGCCAGCAGCTTGAGCACCGTCGCGAGCCTGTCCCAGCTCGGGCCGTAGAAGTTGCCCTGGAAGATCGACGCCAGGTCCAGCGGCTCGATCACCTCTTCGCTGCGCGGGTCCTTCAGCTCCCCGCGCGCGGCCTTGTCCTGCAGGTCGCGGGTCAGCTTCGAGACGTCCCGGCCGTGCAGCGCGCAGCTCGGCGTCCGGGCGCACCAGGCCGCGAACTCGCCGAACTCCGCCTGCACCGAGCGCGTTTCGCTGAGCAGGAACTCGCCCGCGGTGAACTGCGAGTGGTCCATGTTGCTGTCCAGCACGAGGGCGCGGACCTTGTCCGGGAACAGTTCCGCGTACTGCTGGCCCATCAGCGTGCCGTAGGAAACGCCGTAGTAGGTCAGTTTCGGCTCGCCGAGCGCGACGCGGATGGCGTCCATGTCACGGGCGACGCTCTTCGTGTCGCCGAACTGCCCCAGCGGCCCGGAGAGCCGGTTGCAGCTCTCGCCGAGCTTCCGGTTGTACGCCGCGAGCTGCTCGAACTCGGCCTGGTTGCGCGGCACGCGCGGGTGGTCGGCGATCAGTTCCTCGAGCCCGCACGAAATCCGGGCGCTGGCGCCGACGCCACGCGGGTCGAACCCCACGGTGTCGAAGCGCCGGGTGATCTCGGGCGAGAGCGACCAGCCGCCCTTGACCTCCTCGGTGCCCGACCCGCCGGGGCCGCCCGGGTCCATCAGGACCGAGCCGATCCGGGCCTGCGGGTCCGTGGCCTTGCGCCGGGCGAGCGCGACGGTCGTCGTGCCCCGGTCCGGGTGGGCCCAGTCCACCGGCACGGTCACCGTGGCGCAGTCGACGCCGGGCGCGTCCGCGCACGGCTGCCAGCCGATCGGTTCTGCCGCCGAAGCCGGCGCCGCCGCCAGCAAGCTCCCCAGGACCGTTGCCGCCGCCACGGCCGTCAGCAGCCGCTTGCCCACCCCTGCCATCGTCAGTCCTCCCCTACCGACAGTGCATGACCGGCTCCAGCAAATCACCGATCCGGTGATCCCGCCAGCTTCCCTGGTGAATCACTCCTTAATGTCCACTGTGGACGAACGTTCGGCGCGCCGGAGCCACTCCGCGGCCGCCGAACCCAGCGCGCACAGCGCCGCGACCACACCGAAAGCCCAGCCGAACCCGGTCGCCGGGCCGGCGTCGAGGCCCTGGGAAAGCACGATCACGCACAACGCCCCGCCGAGCGCGCCGCCCACCCGCATGACGATGTTCACCAGCGCGGTGGCGTGGCCGAGCTCGGCGGCGCCGACCGACGCGTACGCCGCCGTCGACGCGGGCATGATCGACAGGCCGAGCCCGGCGCCGCGGACCAGGAGCAGGGCCTGGACGAGCCACATCGGCGTCTCCGGGCCGAGCCACGGGAGCGGCACGGTGCTCGCCAGCACCACGAGTGACCCGGTGAGCGCGACGGTCCCGCCGCCGTGGCGGTCGGCCAGCCTGCCTGCCACGACCACGGACACCGTCGTGGCCAGCCCCATCGGCGCGAGCAGGACACCCGACTCGGCGGTCCCGGCGCCGAGCCGGAGCTGGAACCACAGCGGCAGCAGCAGGACGGCGCCGAACATCCCGGCCCCGCCGAGCAGCACGGACGCGAGCGCCGAGCCCAGCACCGGCCGCCTGGCGAGCCGCAGCTGCAGCACCGGGTGGGGCGTGCGCAGCGACCACCAGGTGAACAGCCCCATCGCGGCCGCGCCGATGGCGGCGAGCGCGATGTTCAGCGAGCCGGGTGTGCCGAGTTCGGTCAGCCCGTACACCAGCAGCGGCAGGCCGAGCGACACCATCGCCAGGCCGGGCCAGTCCATCGGCGGCGGCTGCCGCCGGTCGCCGCGCGGCACGTACCGCAGCGCCAGGCCGAACGCGAGCAGCCCGATCGGGAGGTTGAGCCAGAACAGCACCGGCCACGAGAAGTGCGCGAGCAGGAAGCCGCCGACGCTCGGGCCGACGACCGGTGCGAGCCCGACGACGAGCGCCAGCGTGCCCATGGTGCGGCCCAGCCGTTCCGGGCCGACGGCCAGCCCGATCACGGTCTGCCCGGCGGTCACCATGACGCCCGCGGCCATGCCCTGCACGGCCCGGACGCCGATCAGCATGCCCGCGTCCGGGGCGAGTGCGCAGGCCACCGACGTCACCAGGAACGCGGACAGCGCGGCGAGCCACAGCCGTCCGGCACCGAACTTGCGCCCGAGCCACGGCGTGAGGGGGAGCGCGGCGGAGAGGCCGAGCAGGTACGCCGTCGCGACCCACTGGATCTCGGCGAGTGCGACGCCGAGGCTGTCCCGCATCGATTCGAGCCCGACGGCGACGATCGAAGCGTCCATGTTGCCCAGGAAACCGCCGAGTGCCATCACGCCGGAGGCGATCCACACGGTGCGCGGGATCGGCGGCGGTGCGGTGCGGAGATCGGTCATGGCTCCGACGGTAAAAGCTCGAGGAAGGTTGAAGTCAACCTTGTCGATGCCGGGCTTGTGTGTTATGCATGAGCGATGCATGAAACCCGGCTGGTGAACCTGCTCGGCGCGGCGGTGCTGAACCTGTCCGACCGGATGACGGCCGCCGCCGCGGCGGCCGCCGGGGTGAGCCTGAGCGGGACGGCCGCGCTGGTCGTCCTGACCGAGTTCCCCGGCACCGGCGGCACCGCGCTCGGGCAGCGGATCGGGCTCAGCCAGCCGGCCTGTGCCCGGATGCTCGACCAGCTGGAGGCGCGCGGGCTGGTGCGGCGGCAGGCGAGGAACGGCCGTGCGGTCGGGATCGTGCTCACCCGCGCGGGCCGGTCCGCGGCGAACCGCGCGCTCGAAGCCCGGCGGGAAGTGCTGGCCGGCGCGCTGGACGCGGTGTCCGATCCGGACGCGCTGGAGCCGTTGCTGGAACAGCTGTTGCGGGGGCTGCACGCCGAAGTCCGCTCGGGCGACCTGATGTGCCGGCTCTGCGACCGCCCCGGCTGCGTGGCGCAGGACCGGGTCTGCCCGGTCGGTCAGGCGCAGCGCGAACTCGGATCGCCGTGACGGGCAACGTCCTCGCGCTCGTTTCGGCGCTGTGCTTCGGGGTCACGCACTTCAACAGCGGGCTGGTTTCCCGCCACGCGCCGGGGATGACCGTCTCGCTGTACGCGCAGGTCGCGGGCACCGTCGTGAGCGTTCCCTTCGCCGCGCTGGCCGGTCAGGGCGCGCCCACCGCGGCGGCGCTCGGCTGGGGCGCGCTCTCCGGCGCGGGTACCGGGGTCGGCGTCGCCTTCCTCTACCGCGCGATGGGCAAGGGGGCGATGAGCCTGGTCGTTCCCGCGAGCGACGTCGCCGCCGTGGTCCTGCCGGTCCTGTTCGGCCTGGTGCTGCCGGGGCAGCGGCTTTCACCGCTCGCGCTCGCCGGGGCGTGTTGCGCGGTACCGGCGTTGTGGCTGGTATCGCGGTCGCGTGGGGAGCGGGCGGGCCGGACGGCGGCGGGGATCCCGGATGCCTTCGTCGCCGGGCTCGGGTTCGCCGTCCAGTTCGTCGCGCTGTCGCGGATCCCGCCCGAAGCGGGGTTCTGGCCGGTGGTGCTCGGCCGCGCGGTGTCGGTGGTGGCCATCGCCGTCCTCGTGGCGGCGACCCGGGCGCCGTGGCGGCTGCCGGCGAGGCTGTCCGGAGCGGCCGCGTTCGCCGGGGTGTGCGGCAGCGCGGCGATCGTGCTCTACTTGCTCGCGGCCCAGCGGCAGCCACTGGCCGTCGCGACCGTGCTCGCCGCGCTCTACCCGGCGGTGCCGGTGCTGCTGGCGCTGGTCTTCCTGCGCGAGCGGCTCAGCCGGACCCAGGTCGCCGGGCTGCTCGGTGCGGGCGCGGCGATCGCGCTCGTGTCACTGGGCTGACCGGCGGCTGACGACGTTCCGGCTGCCCGCCTTGAGCCCCCGGTAGTGCTCGAGCGCCGCCACGGATTCGGTGACCTGCTCGAAGCTCGGCAGCGCGCGCACGTTCGCCACCAGCGTCATGTCCTTGCGGGGGATTTCGATGAAGCAGACTTCGACCCCGGCGTGCTCGGCGTGCGCGGCCACTTCCGCCTGCCAGGTGGGCAGATCGAGGTCGTCGCCGAGCCATTCGTGCAGGTAGACGCACCACTTGCCGCGCAGCAGCTCACCTGCGATGGCTTCCAGGCCGACCACGTACGGCTCGGTCACGTGCTCGGCCATGACCGTTCCCCGCAACACCAAGGCACCGCTTCCCTCCTGCACCCGGCGGTGACCCCTACCGCCGGAAAGCGCATTCTCGACGGCGGCCTCCCCACCCCGCCGAGCAGCGCGAACCCCGGTGACCGATGGCCGAGCACCGGGGTCCGCCAATTTACCGGTGGATTTGGCTCCCAGCAACCGTTTCCCGAAGATCGCGGAAAGCGCGTGCACAATCGGCGTGCGGATGCACGTTCATTTCAGCCAGGTGCGCAACAGGTTGGGGGATCCGCCGAAGTACGCACTGTCGGCCACGTACAGCGCGTCACCGCGGACGGCGACCGACGTCGGGTTGGCCAGGCCATCCGAAATGGACAAAATGGTCCGTACCCCGTCGTGGCCCGCCGTGACCACCCGGTTCTCCTGGTTGACGGCCGCGACGACGTCCCCGCCGTGGAACGCGAAGTCGTCGACCGGCCCGAGACCCGAGACGACGACCCGGCCGGGTGCTCCGGTGAGGGGGAACCGGACCAGCGTGCCGCGGTCCAGGTTGGACACCCAGAGCGCGCCGTCGTGGACCTTGACGCCGTTCGCGCCGAAGCCGGTCACCGGGGCGAGCAGTTCGCCGGTGGCCCAGTCGGTGACCCGCCCGGTGCGCGGCGAGACGCGCCGGACGACTGAGCCGAACGAGTCGGCGACGAAGACGTCACCGCTGACGGGGTCGCGGGCGACGCCGTTGTGGAAGCCGGCCGGTGGCAGCGCGGCCACCTGCGCCGGCGCGGTTCCGGGGCGCACGCGGTAGAGGCCGGTCGCCGCCGTGCCGGTCGAAACGGCGACGTAGAGATCGCCGCCCGGGGCGCGGACGATCCCGCCGAGGAACAGTTTCCGGTGCACCACCGGGACGTCGCCGTCGGCGGGCACCGGGATCCGGGCGATGACACCGACTTGGCCGCCGGGCGTGACGCGGCCGATTTCGCCGGTGTAGGCGAAGGTGAGGTCGGCGGAGCCGTCGGGCTCCAAGGCGATGTTTTCGGGCTGCTGCCCGGCGGCGAGGTCGAGCGGGACGATCCGCGGCGCCGCTTCGCCCGGCGCCGCTTCGGCCGGTGTCGCGGAGACGGCCAGGACGGCGGCCAGCGCGGCGCCGATCTGCTTGATGCGCAAGGGAAACTCCGGTTCGTGGGAGGCACGGCGGATTCGCCGTGCCTTCGACGGTAGGCCCGGTGCGCGTCCGGCCGCCAATAGCTCAGCCTGGGGCGGCCATCGGAAAGCCGATCACAGATCGCGGGCGAAGCAGCGTGAGAGCGGTTCGCCGCGGTACGGCCCGTACGCCTCGATCGGCTCGTAGCCTTCGCGCTGGTAGAACCGGATCGCGTCCGGCTGACCGGTGCCGGTTTCCAGCAGCAGCCGCGTGATCCCGAGCTCCCGCGCGTGGTCTTCGAGGGCGCGCAGCAGGGCGACCGCGACGCCGGTGCCCCGGGCGGCCGGCTCGACGTACATGCGCTTGACCTCGCCCGACCCGGGCCCGAGCGGCCGCAGCCCGCCACAGCCGACGGCGGCGCCGCCGGCGTCGCGCGCGAGCAGGAACACGGCGACGGTTTCGGCGGTGGGGACGGCGCCGGGCTCGTGGTCGTCGGTGCCGTAGCGGGCATCGAGCTCGGTCCGCTGGGCATCGCGCAGGCGGACGGCGTCAGGATCGTCCCAGGTCACCGGGGTGATCGTCAGCGCGCAGTCGATCATCGGGGCACCCCCTCTTTTTCGTAACAGACGTTACCGTAGCATCTGTTACGCTTCCGGGCCATGCCCAAGCAGCGCGACGTCGAGGCGCAGCGGGAGCTGCTGTCGAACGC
This sequence comes from Amycolatopsis sp. NPDC004747, assembly GCF_053601335.1. NCBI lineage: Bacteria > Bacillati > Actinomycetota > Actinomycetes > Pseudonocardiales > Pseudonocardiaceae > Amycolatopsis > Amycolatopsis sp. NPDC004747. The sequence continues at coordinate 434,087 of NZ_JBSGBQ010000005.1, forward strand.
GACCTGGCAGGTGCTCGCCGAAGCCGGCCTCCCGGGTCTGACGCTGCGCGCGGTCGCCGACCGCGCAGGCTGCACGACCGGCTTGGTGATGCACGCGTTCCCGACGAAGAAGGCGTTGCTGCTGCACGCGCGCGATTTGCTGTACGAGCGCACGGCGGTCCGCGCGGACGCGGCGGAAGCGGCGTGCACCCGGCCGTTCGACGCGCTCGCGGCGGTCCTGGGCCAGGCGGTGGACCTCCCGCACGGCCACCACGACGAAAGCCGCATCTGGGTGGGTTTCCTGGCGGCGGCCCTGGCCGACGACGACCTGGCCGGACGCCACCGCGCGGCGAACCGGTCGTTCCTGGCCCGCATCCACCGGCTGGTGACGGCCTGCCGTCCGGAGTGGACAGACGACCGGGTCGAGCTGACGACGAAGAGCCTGGTGGCGCTGGTGGAGGGATTGAACGTCCTGGCGGCAGCCGACCCGAAGACCTACCCGGTGCGGCTGCAGCAGGATGCGCTGGCCGAGGCGCTCGCGCCGCTGGCGTGACGCCTGTCCGTCATCACTGAATGTGTTCGGTCGCGCGGTGAACCGCTAGGATGCCGGTCCGGCGGGAGGAGAATTCGTGACGGAGGAACCACCGCCGGAGCCGGCCAACCACATATCCGGAGAGGTATCGGGAGCGGCCCTGCAGGTCGGCACGGTGCACGGCGACATGTACGTCGGCTTCCCGTCGGCTTCTCCGGCGGCCGAGCCGGTTCCGGTGGATCCGCCCACGAGCTGGTCGGATCTCCCGGAGCTGCCGCCGAAGATCGTTTCCCTGCTGCGGGCGCAGGTCCGGAACGCCGAGAAGATGCCGTACCGGCTGCGAGGAGCACGCCGCACCTCGCTGTCGACGGTCTATGTGCGCCAGGACGTGACGACCGGGACCGACCTGCCACCGTCCGCTCAGGCGCGCCCGCTCCCGGTGCTCGACAGCAAGGGGCGGCTCATCGACGTCCCGGGGCCGCCGGCGGCGCGGATCACCGTGCGGCCGCCGTCGCGGAGCATGCCGGAAGCGCTCGACAGCAGTGCACACCTGCTGGTGACCGGCGGGCCGGGGCAGGGGAAGTCCACGCTGTCGTTGCGCCTGGCCGCCGATGTGGCCCGCCACTGGGAGGGCGCCGGTGGCTCAGCCCCGCTGAGCGAACCCGTCGTGCCGCTGAGGGTGACCGCGCGTGCCCTGGCGACCCGGCTCGAGCTGCCCTTTTTCGAAGCGCTGGCGGAGACCGTCCGCGGCGAGTACGGCGCGATGCTCGCCCACCCGCCGAGGCCCGACGACCTGGCCGGGCGGCTCGCCGGCTGCCGGTGGTTGCTGCTCGTCGACGGACTGGACGAGGTGGCCGACACGACGGTCCGGGACCTGCTGGTCACGGTCCTGGCCACGTGGGCGTCGGACGCCACCGCGGCGTATCGCGTCGTCCTCACCACCCGGCCGATCGAAGGCGCCACGCTGGCGCCGTTCCAGAGCATCGGCGCGGCGCGCTACGAACTGCTGCCGTTCGACGAGGAGGCGTTCCGCCGGTTCGCCGAGAACTGGTTCGCGCAGGGCTCGGGCGATGCGAAGACGTTCTTGCGCCAGATCCGCGACGCGCACCTGGACGAGCTGGTCCGGGTCCCATTGCTGGCCACGATCGCGGCGATCATCTTCGACGAATACGCCGACCGCCCGCTGCCGGACAACCAGTACGAGCTGTACGAGACGTACCTGGACTACCTGAGATCCGCGCACCCCGTGCAGCCGGGACCGTTCGACTCGTGTTGCGGCTCGCTCATGGAGTACCTCGGCCGGGTCCGGCTCGAGGAGGACACCTCCCTGGTGACCGCGGCCTGCCGCCGGGTGGGCGCCGAGCTGCCGGGGCTGGGCGCCGAGACCGGCTGGCGCGAGCAGCTCGTCGAACACCTGGCCGCGGTCGGGCCCTTCCTCCGCCGCGGCGACGACCTCGGCTTTCTCCACCACAGTTTCGCCGAGCACCTCGCCGCCACCGCGAAGGCGCGGCAGCTCCCGGCGACCTTCGACTCGGCACACCAGGAGATCGTCGGGCTGCTGCACGCGGCCGAGCCCGAAGAACGCGGTCGCTACGCCCGGCGCGTCCTGGTCCACTACACGCGGTTGCACCCGGCGGAGGCGGATCGCCTGATCCGGTACCTCCACGACGGCGGGCCCCAGCAGCACCTGCTCGCCGGGCGCCTGCTCGCTTGGCACGTGCCGGCGGGAACGGAAGTCGTGGACGCTTTCCTGGCCACCGCGCGGGCCTGGGCCGCGACCACGCAGCACCCGGGCGGCGAGATCCTGGCCGAGGTCAGCCGGGCCGCGCACCACCCCGGCCTGGTCATCTGGCTGCAGGCCCTCATGCGGGATGGCGGGATGCCGTGGCCATCGCGCGTCGAGGCCGCCGTGGCGCTGGGGACCCGGCTCGACAACGATGCCCGTGACGAGGCCGTGGAGACGCTCCGGCAGGCCGTGCAGAGCGCTGCTGTCGACGTGCAGGCCCGGCTCAACGCGGCGGAAGCGCTGTCGCAGTGCGGTGATGGCGAGCGCGAAGCGGCGGTGAACGGCTTGCTGGCCGTTCTGGACAGCCCGGCTGCCACCGCAGTGCAGCACGGGGACGCCGCCGTCGTCATGGCCGGGTTGGGTGCGGAGCCCCGGGCCCGCGCCATCGACGCGCTGACCGCGGTCCTGGAGAACCCGAGCGCGACCGATCAGGACCTCGTGGCTGCGGCGCGCAGCCTGCTGGACATCGACTTCGCGCACCACGAACGCTGTGCGGCGGTGTTCCGGGCTGTGCTCCATCGCCCGTCGTGGCCGCTCATCGGGATCGAGGACGCCGCGCGTGGCCTGTCGTCGCTGGGTCCGGAGTATTCCGCGGAGGCTGCCGCCGCGCTGGAACACCGGATCGCCGACCCCCGGCTGCAACTCGCCGACCGAATCGACAGCGCTCGGGCTCTGTCACAGCTCGGTCCGCAACACCGCACGCGGGCGGGCGAGCTCGTGGTCGAATTGGCGACCGGCCTGGCCGGGCACATTTTCGACAAGGCCCACCTCGGTTCGCTGCTCGCCGACTGCGGACCCGAGTTCCGCGTCCGGGCCGTGGCGCTGGCTCGTTCCACGCTGGACGATCCCGCTGCGGTATCGGGATCGCTGCTCACGGTGGGCAGCAGGTTGATCGACCTGGGACCCGACCAGTGGCCGGATGCCGTGGACGCGCTCACCCGAGCCGCGAACCATTCGCGTGGATACGACGGACTTGTCATGAGCGCTCTCGGGTTCCTCGCCACGCTCGGCGCCCCTCACCGGGAATCAGCCGTGGCGAGGCTCCGTTCCGCACTGAACCGCCCGGAATCGACCTCCTACACCCAACTGAGCGCGGCCTACGAACTGGCTTCCCTCGGACCGGAATTCCATGCCGAAGCAGTGGATCGGCTGGTTCGGCTGACAGCGGCGTCGCTCCCGTTGAAGACCCGGTTGGCCGCGTGGCGGCAACTGGAACGCTTCCTCCCGGGAATGGACCAGCGGGCTTCCGCCGAGATCAGCAGGCTGCCGCTCGGACGGGCAGGCGCCGAGGCGTGGGGCGAAGGTCTCCCGTCGTACCGCTGGGAGGTTCCTGAGCCGGACAAGCTGGCGCGGCTGCTGGAACGGGTTGTCGGTGACCGTGCACTCAGCGGTCGCCAGCGGTTTGACGCGGTTCTCATCGTGACGTCGATGCACCACCGGTACCACCTCGCGGCCGCACGAGGAATGGTGGGACTGATCCGGGATGCTGTCGTGAGCGGTAGCTGGCTCACGACACTGGGACGCCAAGCCAGTCGTACTGGCGCGGCGACGCGCCGTCTCGTGTCCGATGCACTGCGACGTACTGTGCTTTCCGTAGAGAGCCGACCTGACCGGGTCTGCAGCGCTGCGGAAGCAATGGCTGCTTTGGACGCGTTGGGCGACGATGTGTTGGCAGCGCTGACGAAGATCGCGGTGGACTCTGCGGTGGACGCCACGTCGCGGTGCGATGCCGCGGTGCTCTTGCTGAGAAACGGCACCATGCCACCGGCGGATGCTGTGGCGACGGTCCTCGGTCTTCGGGCGAAAATGGAGCAGGCCGCCTGGATTTACAGCGTGCGCAGTGCTGTTGAGGCCGGTGTCGATGTGGTGGATGACGTGCGCGCAATCATGCTGGATCGCGATACGGATTGCCGCCACCGGCAGCAAGCGGCGGTCCTGCTCGCGGAAATGGCCACCACCGAAGTCCCCGGAGTGATCGCCGAACTGCGGTCGCAGGCGGAAGACCCGTTCGGCGATGCCGTCTGGCGAGCCAGGGCGACGACGAGGCTGGTCACCGTGGACCCGCCTACCGTCAGCGGGGCCGCCGCGGACTTCCGCGCGACGATGGTGGACGAGCGCAAGCCGATCGACCAACGCTGCGACGCGGCCGGTCAGCTCGCGGTGTTCGGCGGCCCGGCGGGCGAGTTCGCGCGCCGGACGTTGGTGCGATTGGCCGGGGCGCCGGAGCTCACGCAGGGGGAACGCGGGGAGGCGCTGCGGGTGCTCGACTACTTCACCCCCGAGACCGGGATGACCCCGCTCCGGCTGGCGCTGGCGCACGACCCGGCGGCCACTTCGGGCAAGGTCCGCGCCGGCGTTCTGCGTGACCTCGCCGGAAAGGACAGCCGATCCGTCGGCCGCGCGCTGGTGCAGGACCGCCTGGTCTCGCCGAAGACCTGGTCGGATCGCGTGAGCCGGTGGACCGACGCGCTGCTGGCCGAGGAAGCCGAGCGAGCACTCCTCGATCGGCTCGCCGGCCCGGAATCGGCCCCGACGGCCCGGATCGAAGCGGCGGTGGCGCTGAGCCGGATCGCGCCCGCGCTCGAACCGGGAGCGGTGCGGGAACTCGAGGAACTGGCTCGCGGCCGGGTCGCCACCCGTCGCGCGCGGCGGGAACTGGCCTTCCTGGACAACCGCTGGCGTGGACGCGTCATCGCCGAGGCTCAATCCGTGTTGGCGGACGCCGAACGGCCCGGGCGTGAGCGGGCCGAAGCCGGGTTCGTCGTTATCGAGCTGACCTCCGAGCTGCCCGGGCCGTGCCGGAAGGATCTGGAGGAGCTGCTGACCGACGAGCGCATCGCCGGTCGGCTCCGGCTCGGGATCCTGATCGGTCTTCGGCGCATGGACGACGTCCGCGCGGTGCGCGACGATCAGCGTGAACCACTCTGGCTGCGCTTGAAGTCGGCGAACTGGCTGTCCGGGTACAGCCGCGAAGACCGCTCCGCGGCCGCGGAGCTGTATCAGGCGATCGCGGCCGGCTCAGGCTGCCACCCGGAGCTGCGCTGGCGGGCCGCCCGGCACCTCGCCCGGCTGGGGCCGCGAGGCCACGAGCTCGGGACGGCGGCCCTGGAAGCGTTGATGCGGGACGAAACACTCCCGCTCACCGCGCGCCGGGCGGCCGCCCGGCGACTGGGGTCGGCCAGGCCGGATCTGCGCGGTGACGTGCTCGCTGTGTTGCGCCGGTTCCTGGCCGACGGAGACGCGCTCGCCCGGCTGCGGACCTGGAAGGCGATCGGCTACTTCCAGCCGGAGGAAGGGACACTGGGCCTCCTAGAGATGGCGCGAGACGAAACCCTGGGCCCGGTCGTCCGGTGCCGCAGCGCCTGGGCCGCCGCGCGGCTGCACCGCGGCCACCGGGAAGCCGCCGCGGTCGTCGCGCGGGAGATCGCCCACGACGACCAGGCCCCGCGTCACATCCGCGTCTCCGCCGCCCGG